>NZ_JABFCH010000128.1:0-228 GCF_017566055.1 Extibacter sp. GGCC_0201
CGTGGCTGTCAGCGGCGGGCGCAGTTCACAGCCCGTTCATCTTGGCCGTTGACTGCTCCGGCCGGCTTTGCTATTTCACTTAATCGCAAATATAATCGTAAAGGAAAAATGTCATCTCTCCCGGCAGGCCATTGACATCAAAATGATGTTTCTTTTCCTGCCTGCATTTCATTCCCTGATGCTCATAAAACCCATAGTTACAGCTTGTATCGGTAAACAGATAGAATT
>NZ_JABFCH010000129.1:0-228 GCF_017566055.1 Extibacter sp. GGCC_0201
GTAAAGCAGAGAGGGGAACACATTTCAAGCAGGCGGTCATAAATCCGGGCGTGGGCGGTGTCCTCCGGGTGCTGCAATTCCTCCAGCGTGAGGTTGGTCGTCACAATCAGCGGCTTCCTGCTCCGGTAGCGGCTGTCAATCACATTGTAGACCTGTTCCAGACCGTATTCTGTGCCACGCTCCATTCCAAAATCGTCAATGATGAGCAGGGGGAAGCTGCAAAGGCGG
>NZ_JABFCH010000130.1:0-227 GCF_017566055.1 Extibacter sp. GGCC_0201
CCTTCCGGACCCGGTCGTGGATGCGGCGGATGCGTTCGCTCCCGGCATGTTCCGCCGCCTCGTCCGTCGTATGCTCCACGTAGTGCAGGAACTCTGCCAGCTCCTGTGAGACCTCATCGTCATTCGTTCCACGGGTGTTCAGGAAGATCCGGGTCGCACCGTCTTCGAGGACGCATCCCGGCTCTTCCTCGCACACGGCCCGGAAGGTGTACCGGTACTTCCCGCAG
>NZ_JABFCH010000131.1:0-227 GCF_017566055.1 Extibacter sp. GGCC_0201
GTTTTCAAAAAAGGTAGGGGAACTGGGATCGTAGTCCGGGTTGACAGGCTGGCCGTCCTCCCCGTAGAATTGAAGGTGGAAGCCTGCGTTCAGCTGTTCTTCCGTGTACTCGCCCAGGTCGATCCCAGCGCTTTCGCCTTCCTCCAGCGTGGTCTCCAGGCGGTTTTCGCCCCAGTCCTCCTCCGAGATAAGACTGATGCGGAGATCCGTGATGGGATATGTGCTGC
>NZ_JABFCH010000132.1:0-227 GCF_017566055.1 Extibacter sp. GGCC_0201
GACGAGATCGACAAGGTCGCCAAGCGCAGCGAAGCCGGCATGAGCGGCGGCGACGTCAGCCGCGAAGGCGTGCAGCGCGACCTGCTGCCGCTGGTCGAAGGCTCGACCGTCAGCACCAAGTACGGCGCGGTCAAGACCGACCACATCCTGTTCATCGCCTCCGGCGCGTTCCATCTGGCCAAGCCCAGCGACCTGATTCCGGAGCTGCAAGGCCGCTTCCCGATCCG
>NZ_JABFCH010000133.1:0-227 GCF_017566055.1 Extibacter sp. GGCC_0201
TTGTGACGGATACCAATATGACAAAGGCTGGGATTCACCGGACGTCCCTGGAAAAACTGGGAGTGGAAGTACACTGCTACATGGCAGATCCAGACGTGGCGAAAACGGCAAAGGAACAAGGGCTTACAAGGGCATATGCAAGTATGGAAAAGGCGGCTCGTATGGCAAAGGAGACTGGAAAACAAGTGATCTTTTCCGTGGGGAACGCACCGACGGCGCTGATAGCC
>NZ_JABFCH010000134.1:0-227 GCF_017566055.1 Extibacter sp. GGCC_0201
ATTCCATACACATCCAGCGGCTTCTCTTGTGGAAGGTTTTTTAATTTGATAGGTTTTGTGGGTGGTAAGGGGGAAGCACCTTTCAATAAAACATACAAATCTAATGGTAATAACGAATTATAATATACTTTTCCGCCATCATCATTGCAATATACCACAAAAAAGATAACCCCATTACTTTTTATATAATTGTTCAAATCTTTCGTAGATACATAAAATTTTACAGT
>NZ_JABFCH010000135.1:0-227 GCF_017566055.1 Extibacter sp. GGCC_0201
TCCCTGACTGCCACAGCGCCTTGAAAAAAAGTCCCGTTTGTATAAATCTTTGCATTTTTGATTACTAAATCCGCCTGTTTCATTTTCTTCCTCCTAAATTACATCTGAATCGTTCTTTTCTGTCACCACATTCTTTGATTCTTTTTTGCATATGCTCCGGCCGAAGCAAATGTTGAATTTTTCCTTGCAAGGAGGTTTTTTTTCTGATAATATTTAATAAAATTTAT
>NZ_JABFCH010000136.1:0-227 GCF_017566055.1 Extibacter sp. GGCC_0201
TGCTGTGCGCACATTGGCCTTTGTGGCAACCTGCATGCCGCAGTAGCCGGATACGGAGGAGAAGACCGCTCCCATAAGAAACGCGGCTGCAGTCATCCAGCTTTTCAGAGCGATACCTAAAATCAGGAAGAACACCACAACGAAAATGATCAGTATCTTGTACTCAGCCGTTAAAAAAGCCTGTGCCCCCTCATGAATGTAGGAGGCGATCTCCTTCATCCTGTCAT
>NZ_JABFCH010000137.1:0-226 GCF_017566055.1 Extibacter sp. GGCC_0201
TTTCGGAGGCGACCGCCCCAGTCAAACTCCCCACCTGACATTGTCCCCAGGCCGGTTCACGGCCTCTGGTTAGAAACCCAGCACTGCAAGGGTGGTATCCCAACAGCGGCTCCATCACGACTGGCGTCATGATCTCATAGCCTCCCACCTATCCTGTACATGCAATACCGGATCCCAGTATCAAGCTGGAGTAAAGCTCCATGGGGTCTTTCCGTCCTGGCGCAGG
>NZ_JABFCH010000013.1:0-103673 GCF_017566055.1 Extibacter sp. GGCC_0201
AGACGGAGCTGCTGACGAAGGCGCTGCTTGAGGACGAGAAGCCGGCGTACATCCGTGTAGGGCGGAACGCGGTGGAGGACGTGTATGAGGAAGGGAAGGTGCCCTTCGAGATGGATAAGGCGACCTTCGTGACGGAAGGGAGCGACGTGGCGGTGATCGCCTGCGGGGAGATGGTGAAGTCTGCGGCGGACGCGGCAGCGAAGCTGCGTGAAGAAGGGATCGGAGTGACGGTAGTAGACATGTACTGCATCAAGCCGCTGGACCGCGCGGCGATCGTCAAGGCAGCGTCGGGAGCGAAAGCGGTGGTGACGGTAGAGGAGCACGCCCCGTACGGAGGCCTGGGCTCGATGGTAAGCCAGGTGGTCGGGAGCGAATGCCCGAAGAAAGTGGTCAACCTGTCGCTGCCGGACGCGCCGGTGATCACGGGAACCTCGAAGGAGGTGTTCCGGCATTACGGGCTGGACGCGGAAGGAATTGCAAAGACAATAAAGGGAATCTTGTAGGAATTTTCATAGGGGTCAGACCCCTATGGGCACAGGGGTCTGACCCCTTTCGAAATTTCGGAAGTTTTCAGATATTAACAGGTATTTCCTGTTGATATAGATAATTTAATACTTATAAAGCATAAGGAGGAACGAAAATGAAAGGTTTCAAAAAGGTATTGGCGATGCTGCTTACAGTAGCTATGGTCGGAGCTATGGTTATGGGATGTAGCTCTAAATCGGACGATTCTTCTAAGAAGGAAGAAAAAAAGGAAGACAAGAAGACTGAAGACACAAAGGAAGAGGAAGCTTTACCAGGCGGAGGCTCTAACATCATCTATATTATTACACCATCTGTATCCAACCCGGCATTCAAGGCAGAGGCCGACACAGCTACTGCTAAGGCAAAGGAACTTGGATATGAAGTAAAAGCCGTATCTCACGACGATGACCCGACAAAACAGACGGAGTTATTTGACAGTGCGATTGCTGACAAAGCAGATGCTATCATCTGTGACAATGCGGGTGCAGATGCCACAGTAGAAGCAGTTAAGAAGGCAAGAGAAGCTGGAATACCGACATTCCTGATTGACCGTGAAATCAATGAAGAAGGCGTTGCCATCTCTCAGATTGTTGCAAACAACTATCAGGGCGCAAAAGCCATCGCGGAAAAGTTTGTTGAAGCTATGGGTGAAAAAGGAAAATATGTCGAGCTGTTAGGAAAAGAATCTGATACGAACGCGGGCGTACGTTCTTCCGCATTCCACGAAGTAATCGACCAGTATCCGGACATGGAGATGGTAGCACAGCAGACAGCTAACTGGGAAAAGACAGAGGCTTATGACAAGATGGAAGCCATGCTTCAGGCGAATCCGGACATCGAAGGAGTCGTATGCGGCAACGACACAATGTTAGAAGGCGTTTGCGCAGCACTTCAGGCAGCCGGCAAGACACTTCCTGTCATCGGCGTGGATGGTTCTGATGAAGCAGCAGCGCTGATCAAATCAGGAGACGCTACAGGAACAGCTCTTCAGCAGTTTGCAGTCATCGCTGAGATGGCAGTAGAGCAGGCTGACAAGTATCTCAAAGAAGGTTCTACAGGATTAGATGAGAAACAGCTAGTAGACTGTATCGCTATCACATCTGAAAATGTAGACAAATTATCAGGATTTGTTTTCACAGAATAATTTGTGGATTATAAAGTATCAAACATAGGCGGGGAGGCACTTTATGTGCTTCCCTGTATATGAAAACAACTCTTTTATGTGGAAGAAGTATTAAATGATTACGGAACATATCTTATTGGACAGCAATAGTTCGATGAGTATAGATATTCGGCAGAAATATTGTGAATAAACGATTGAAGGAGGCCGCTATGAAAAAGCGCATGATAGCTCTCGCACTTACGCTCACACTTGCAGCATCCACGTTGCTTACGGGTTGTGGAATTGTGAAAGTCGTTAAGATTGGAGAAGAAGGAAAATATACCGGTGATGTAGAATTTAATGCAGGAGATGACGTAGAAGCCATCTGGGAAGAATCGGCACTTCCGGAGATGAATGAAAATGCTGTTGACCTCAAAGAGCTCCTAGAAGGGTCAAACGGAGACCTGACAGCTATGGCTGACGATTACGGGAAATATTCCATGGGTGATTCTGGAGAACTGAGCTATGTAGTGAAGGGAACAGGAACCGTAGGGGAAGTGAACACGCAGTCACAGGCGGGCTACATGACAGTGAAGCTTGACGGCTATAATGGCACGGAATCTGTCAAGATTCAGATTGGGCCTGTATACAAAGGCTCTGCAATCCGTGATTCCTTAAGCTTTATCAAGTTTGGGGATTACAAAAACCAGGAACAGTGGGCGGCAGTGTCACAGAGTATCAACGAAGTGGTTGCAAAAGATGTTGTTGAACCGGCCAAACCAGATTCTCTGCAGGGCAAGACAATCTCATTTGTAGGAGCATTTACGGTATCTGCTGGTAGTTCAGATGTACTGATCACCCCGGTAATGCTGGAAGCAAAATAACCTACTTTAGATTAAGAAGGAGATATGAACTATGGGTGAGACATATAAGTGCAGGGAGGATGTATTTCTCCATGCGGAAAAGATAAGCAAGATTTACCCCGGCACAAAAGCACTCGATGAGGTATCATTTGACCTTTTAAAAGGAAAGGTAAATGTGCTTATCGGGGAAAATGGCGCTGGTAAATCAACTCTTATGAAGATGATTGCCGGAATCGAACAGCCGAACGAAGGCAAGATGTACATAGGCGATAAAGAAGTATTTTTTAAAAATACGACAGAAGCGAGAAAGCATGGAATCGGTATCATACACCAGGAGCTGAGCCTGTTCCCCAATCTGAACGTATACCAGAACATCTACATGAACAAAGAAAAGACAAAAGGGAAGGTGGCTCTGGACAATAAGAAGCATATGGAAGGGGCCAAAAAGGTGCTGGAAAGGCTGGAGCATCCCCTTGACCTGCAAGCGAAGGTAGGAGAACTGCGCGTAGGGCAGCAGCAGATGATCGAGATAGCCAGAAACCTCGTGGAAGATGATTTGAAAGTGCTTATTATGGATGAACCGACCTCTTCTCTGTCACAGCAGGAAGTAAAGGTCCTCTTCAAAATCATGAGAGAGCTGACGGCGGCCGGAATATCTATCGTATACATATCACACAGGCTGGAAGAGATTATGGAAATCGGTGACCATGTCACTATTCTGAGAGACGGCAGATACGTGGCCGATGCGGATGTCAAGGAGATTGATGTTCCCTGGATCGTCCATCAGATGACGGGTGGGGCCAAATCTTATCCAAAAAGGGACCGGGAGGTAGACTGGAACAAAGTAGAAACGGTCCTGGAGGTAAAAGACTTATGTCTTCCGAAGGCCGGTGGCGGGTATCTCGTAGACCACCTGGATTTTGAATTGAAGAAGGGAGAAGTCCTCGGAATCTATGGTCTGATGGGAGCTGGACGCAGCGAAGTATTTGAATGCCTCATGGGACTGCGCCCGGAACATACCGGACAGGTATCTATGAATGGAAAGGAACTGCATATCAAATCCATATCCAGGCAGATAGACAACGGCTTTGCCCTGATTCCTGAAGACAGGCAGGCCCAGGGGCTCGTGCAGACGCTGGACATAGAGAAGAACTGTGCTCTGTCGGCGCTGAAAAGATATAAGAAGGGACCGTTTCTGGACAGCAAAAAAGAAGCGGAGAAAGTAGAACAAGAGATTAAAGACATCCAGATAAAAGTGGCAGATAAGAAACTGCCGATTCTTTCCTTATCAGGTGGCAACCAGCAGAAAGTGGTTATCGGCAAAGGCATACTGACAGAGCCGAAGATTCTGCTCATGGACGAACCAAGCCGCGGTATCGATATCGGAGCGAAGACGGAAGTGTTCGATATCATCAACAAGTATGCCGAAGAAGGATTATCTATCATAGTCATTTCTTCAGAACTGCAGGAAATCGTATCTATCGCAGACCGTGTAATCGTACTGTCAAATGGTATCAAGACAGGCGAATTCTTCGGGGATGAGATTCAGCAGGATACATTGGTACTGGCTTCTTACAAGGGCCATCATATAGAGGAAAAGGAGAGTTAAATTATGGCAGCGAAACAAAATTCAGGAAATAATAAGTTAATGATGACCCTTTTAAAGGGCCGTACATTTATTGTGTTAATCATTCTGCTTATATTCTTCAGTATCACAGCAGATAACTTTTTAAGCGCAGGAGCCCTTTTGACGGTGGCAAAGCATGTTGCGCTATATGGTATCCTTGCAATCGGCATGACCTATGTCATCATCACCGGCGGTATCGACCTCTCGGTTGGCTCCGTGGCAGGTCTCGCAGGCATGATTGCAGGAGGTCTGATTCAGGAAGGGCTTACGCTTAAGATGTTTGGTGTAACGTTATACTTCAGCGTGCCGATGATTGTGCTTATCACGGTGCTTCTGGGCGCTGTGATGGGAATGATCAATGGTCTCGTCATCACGAAATGCAATGTGGCTCCTTTCATCGCCACACTTGGTACGATGTATATCTGGCGCGGATTTGCCAATATCCGTTCAAATGGAGCTACATTTTCAGAGATATCCGGAAGCGAAGGACTTGGCAATACCGGATTTGAAGTGTTCGGACGTAACCTCGGCGGGACATCCATTCCGTGCGGTGTCCTTATCCTTGCCATCATCGCCGTAATCGCCGGAATCATATTGAAGAAGACGCCATTCGGCTGGCATGTGCTGTCTATCGGCGGCAACGAAAAGGCTTCTAAGCTTTCCGGTATCAAAGTAGACAGAGTGAAAATCTGGGTGTACGCATTTTCAGGATTCTGCTCTGCAGTCGTAGGTATCATCGCTACATCACAGCTCGTATCCGCTACGCCGAAGACAGGTGAGTCTTGGGAGATGAACGCAATCGCAGCATCCGTGCTCGGCGGGACATCTATGGCCGGAGGTGTCGGAACGATAGGCGGAACCATCGTAGGTGCATTCGTCATCGGCGTCATCAACGACGGTATGACAATGTGCGGAGTGACAGAGTTCTGGCAGAAGATAATCAGAGGTCTCGTAATCATTATCGCCGTAATCATCGACCAGGTACAGAGAAACCTCCAGGCTAAGATGGCACTCCAGGCGAGAAACGAAAATAAATAGACAATTTAAAGAATTTTCATGGGGGTCAGACCCCTGTGGACACAGGGGTCTGACCCCCATCGAAATTGAGGTGAATTGTATGAAAAAAAGAGGCATTATCAATGTACAGCTTGCCGGTCTGATTGCGGGACTTGGGCACAAGGACACGTTTATGATTGCGGACGGCGGTATGCCGATTCCGCAGGGGGTGGAGATAGTGGATCTGGCCTTGTGCGGCGGAGTTCCGACTTTCCGGCAGGTGATGGATGCAATCCTTGATGAGGCGGAAGTGGAACATTATACGCTGGCCCGGGAGATTGTGGAAAAGAATCCGGAGCTGCTCGCTTATATAGAAGGGAAGCTTTCAGATGTGGAGTCGGAGATAATCAGCCATATGGAGCTGAAGGAGATGTCCAAAGGTATCAAATTTGCCGTCCGGACAGGGGAGTTTACGCCTTATCCGAACATCATACTCCGCGCCGGGGTGGCTTTTCCGGCATAACAGTACATATAATGACAAAAAAGAGAGGGACTATATTATGAAGGTATTGAATTTTGGATCTTTAAATCTGGACTATGTATATTCCGTCGACCATATGGTGACGCCGGGGGAAACCCTGGCGTCTTATGGCATGAATATCTTCTGCGGCGGAAAGGGACTGAACCAGTCCATCGCTTTGGCGAAGGCAGGCGTGGAAGTATACCATGCAGGAATGATTGGCGATGAAGGGGATGTCCTCCTTGCAACGTGCCGTGAAGGCGGCGTGAAGGCAGACTATATCAGGAAGATTGACGGCAAATCCGGACATACGATTATACAGGTGGATAAGAACGGGCAGAACTGCATCCTGCTCTACGGCGGCGCAAACCAGAGTATCACGAAAGAATATGTGGACGAAGTGCTCGGCCATTTCGACAAAGGTGATATTCTGCTCCTGCAGAATGAAGTCAATATGCTTGACTATATAATTGACTCTGCCTATGAAAAAGGGATGATGATTATATTGAACCCGTCTCCTTATAACAGTGCCCTGGATGCATGTGACTTCAACAAGATATCCATGTTCCTGCTAAATGAAATTGAAGGTGCGCAGGTCACAGGTGAAGAGGAGACGGAGGCAATCCTTGCTAAATTAAAAGAGATATATCCAAATGCAAAAGTAGTGCTTACGCTTGGCGGGGACGGGTCTGTATACCAATACAAAGAGGAACAGTACCGTCAGGGAATCTTTAAAGTCAATGCAGTGGACACGACCGCAGCGGGTGATACGTTCACCGGTTATTTCATCTCCTCTATCATAGAGGGGATGCCAGTGCCGGACGGCCTTGAACTGGCAGCCAGAGCGTCCGCCATCGCTGTATCAAGGGAGGGGGCCACGGCGTCCATCCCTCTGAAGAATGAAGTGCTGCAAACAGAACTGTAAAGGAGCGGGTAACATGACAGACAAATATATCATCAGCATAGACCAGAGTACCCAGGGGACGAAGGCCCTCCTCTTCGACGGGAGCGGCAGCCTGATCCGCAGGACCGACAAGCCCCATGCCCAGATCGTGAACGAGATGGGCTGGGTCTCCCATGACCCGGAGGAGATCTACCGCAATACGATCCAGGTGGTGGCGCGGCTCCTGGAGGAAGCCGGTATCGACAGGGGACGTGTCGCCGGCATCGGTATCAGCAACCAGCGGGAGACGTCCCTTGCATGGGACCGGACTACCGGCGCACCCTTCGGCCACGCCATCGTATGGCAGTGCGCCCGGGCCGCGGACATCTGCGAGCGGGTGGAGCGCCTCGGCGAGGCGGAGCACATCCGCAGGGCCACCGGCATGAACCTCTCCCCCTACTTCCCGGCGTCCAAGATTGCCTGGATCCTGGAACATGTGGAAGGGGCCAGGGAGAAGGCGGACCAGAGGGAAATCTGCCACGGCACGATAGACAGCTGGCTCATCTATAAGCTGACCGGGGGCAGGTCGTACAAGACCGACTACTCCAACGCCTCCCGGACGCAGCTCTTCAACATCTTCGAACTCAAGTGGGATGCGGACATCTGCCGGCTCTTCGGGATCGACCCGTCGAACCTGGCCGAGGTGTGCGACTCGGATTCCGACTTCGGGGAGACGGACCTCGAAGGGCTGCTCCCCCGCCCGGTGCCGATTCACGGTGTGCTCGGGGATTCCCACGGCTCCCTGTTCGGACAGGGCTGCTTAAGGCCTGGCATGATAAAGTCCACCTACGGCACGGGCTCCTCGATCATGATGAACATCGGGGAGGAGCCGGTCCTAAGCACCCACGGGGTTGTGACGTCCCTTGCGTGGAGCATGGGCGGTAAGGTGAACTACGTGCTGGAAGGGAACCTGAACTACACGGGGGCGGTGATCACGTGGCTGAAGGACGACCTGAAGCTCATAAGCTCGCCGGCAGAGACGGAGGAGCTGTCGAGGGCGGCGGTGCGGGATGACAGCCTGTACCTCGTCCCGGCATTCTCAGGGCTTGGGGCGCCGTACTGGGACAGCCGTGCGACGGCGGCCATCGTAGGGATGACGCGCACGACGGGCCGTGCGGAAGTGGTGAGGGCAGGCGTGGAATGCATCGCCTACCAGATAACGGACATCGTGAAAGCGATGAGCCAGGATGCCGGGATGAAGGTGGAAGAGCTGCGTGTGGACGGAGGCCCGACGAGGAACCGGTACCTGATGCAGTTCCAGAGCGACATCGCCCAGGCGGTGGTACAGGTGCCGGATTCGGAGGAGCTGTCGGGGATCGGCCCGGCGTACGCGGCAGGGCTTGCCCTGGGCGTATGGGACGGACGGATCTTCGACAAGCTAAAGCGGGCAACATATGAACCGCATATGGAAGAGGAAGTAAGGGAAAGGAAATACAGCGGCTGGAAGGCCGCGGTGGCTTCTGTACTGACAAAGTAATATCGTGGACAGGACGATTCAGCCCTGCCGTCTTCTGATGCTGTAAAAGCTTCGGAAAGACGGCAGGGCTGTTTTTATTCCTGACAGCAAACAGTAATAATCATACGGTTTTGGTAATGTAGGCATAAAATGGGCGGACTCCATTTCATTTTATATTAGAATAAAATATAATCATATTAGTGTGTTTTCAGACACTAGAACATCACAGGGGGAACAGAGGATGAAGATGAGAAGGTGGAGTGTGCTGCTTAGCGTGCTGCTCATCCTGACTGCCGCAATTACCGGCTGCGGCGGCAAGGAGAAGGCCGGCCGTCTTAAAGTGGGCGTACGCGATGATATTATGAACTTTGGATATCTGAATAAAGAAACCGGCAGATATTACGGTATGGAAATTGACCTGGCCGGGAAGCTTGCGGATGAACTTGGGTATGAAGGTGTCGAGTTTGTCACGGTAAGGCCGGATAACAGAAAGCAAATGCTGCTGGAGGGAAAAGTGGACTGTCTTATAGCAGCTTATTCGATTGCGGATACGAGGAAGGAAAATTTTGATTTTTCAGCTCCGTACTATACAGATGAGACAGGGATTATGGTAGAGAAGTCGGCACTCTTTACAGGGGCAGACGATCTGAAGGAGAAGACGATCGGTGTTTTATCCGGCTCCAATGCGGGACCTCTGCTTGCACAGAAGCTGTATGATATCGGATTGATAACGGACAAGCTGATTTCTGATACGGACGAGGCCACCGAGTATGAGGGGGCAAGGGTCATAAAGGCAGAGAAATATTCAGATCTGGATACGATGCTTGAAACGGGTGCCGTGGACGCGGTGTGCATGGACAAATGCATTGCAGGAACATATATGAATGAAAACCGTGAATTCCTGGACATCGTGGTTGCAGAACAGGATTATGGTGTTGCGACACAGAAAGACTCTGACCTGAGCAAGCCGGTTGCAGATGCCATCCAGAACATGCTGGATGACGGAACGATTGACAAGCTGATTGATAAGTGGGATTAGGGGGGATTATGTTGTCTAAGAATATAAAAAGAAAAGCAGTGCTTGCCATTGCGGCGGAAATCATCTGCCTTGTCCTTCTCGGATTCTTTCTGCGCGGGATGCAGACAGATCTGTCAGTGGATGACCAGAGAAAAAATACAGAAGAGAAGATAAAAGAGATGGGCGGTCTGCTGGACAGCGCCAAAGAGGCGGCGGACCAGCTGACGGTGTCCTTCGATGATATCTATAAATCAAAGGCCGACAGCCTGTCGTACATGTACAGGTCGCAGGTGGCCGATGAATATACGGACGCCAGGATACAGCAATATTGCGAATTGCTGGAAGTCACGAATGCATTGATCATAGACAGGCAGGGAAATATAATCGCAAAGGCGCAGGAGTCGCCGGCAGACTTTACCCGCAGCAGATATAACCAGCTGCGGACCGTTTTCGGCACAAATACGGCGTCCGAAGCATTTGAAGTAGAAAATGCAGACCTGTGCTACCGGTACTATGGTTCCATGATAGACAACGATAAGATGGTTGTCATTGAACAAGATCCAAAAGAGCTGGACAAGCTGCTGGACGATACCTCTACGTGGAAAAGTATCCTCGGCAACGTAAGCGTGGGCCTGAATGGCTACGCTATGGCGGTATCCGGCTTAGACTATACGTTCCTGTACCACCCGGATGACAAGATGGTGGGGAAGGATGCTCTGGATGCAGGGATTCCTGTAGAAGAGCTGGAGGACGACAACTATACATGGCTGACCATAGGCGGTGAGGAATTCTACTGCGGAATTACGAAGCAGCAGGATACGTATATCATATGTGCGGTAAGCGAAAATGAAATAGTAGCATCACGGGGAGTTACCGTCGCGGGAATACTTTTTGCCTTTTTCGCCGTAATGACCCTTGTAATTACCTATTCAATCTTCATGATGGCCGACAGGGAGAACAGCGGCAAAGAAGGTGAGAGCCTTAAGATAATGGGAAGATTCCGTTACGACCGCACAACAGGACAGAAAATCGCCACGATTTCCACCGTGGGGCTTGTATTTATCCTGATTACCACATTCTATATGCAGACATTGTTTGCGCTGTCCCGCCAGTCAATGGGGAATAATGAGCGTGCTGCAGAAATAGAGAAGACGCTGAAGCACTATGAAAAAGATATTGATGAAACGACGGAGCAATATAATGCAAGGTACTTGAATAAAGCCAGAATCGCTTCCTATATAATCAGTGCAAAGCCAGAACTTATCGCTAAAGAACCGCTTGTTGAATTGAGCGAGGTACTGGATGTGGAGGCGGTCAATGTATTCGATATGGCAGGTGTGCAGACTGCCACCAGCTCACCTTACACGAATTTCAAGCTCAGCCAGAACCCTGAAGACCAGTCTTATGAGTTCAACAAACTGCTCAACGGCGCAGACTATATCATTCAGAATGCACAGACCGACGAAGTGAGCGGAGGATACCACCAGTATATCGGAGTGACGCTTCGGGATGAAAAAGGCGATGCAGATGGGTTCGTCCAGATATCCGTCACACCGGCCAAGCTGAAGGAAACACTGTCCAACATGCAGATTGCAAAGGTCCTCGAAAAGACGAAAGTCGGCAAAGGCGGCTTTGTATTTGCTGTGGATAAGAAGGATAAGACCTTCTCGTACTATCCACAGGAGAAGCTGATTGGAAGAAGCGCCGTCTCTTACGGAATGGAGAAGAAGCAGTTCAAGGATGCATATTGTGACTACATAACGATTGACAATAAGACGTATTATGGATCGTCACTTGAGACGGCCAGTGAATATATCTATGTGGTCGTGCCCAGGGACGCTATGACGAGCGAGCGCCTGCCGATAACTCTTGCGTGCGGCGGGGCCAGCCTTGCATGTCTGCTGGTTGTCTTTCTTCTTCTTACATTCAGCCGCAAAGGTGCAGAGGCGACAGATACCGTCAACAATAGTTCGGGAAAGCGGAACATTGATGTCTCTATGCCTGACGGAAGCGTGAGGAAAACAGAGACTGCTGAGAGCCGATGGGAGATCATGTCCATACGTTGGAAGGAAAAGACGCCGGAGCAGAAGATGTCTACAGTGCTGAGAGGTATTCTGGGAATACTGGCGGCAGCTATCTGCATAGCGGTAATCATGAAAGAGAATATCTTCGACCACAACTCCATCTTCCTGTATATACTGGGCGGAGAATGGGAGCGGGGCGTCAATATCTTCGCGTTGACGGGATGTATCATGATCATATGTGTCGTCAGCGTGATTACAGTGCTGTTACAGGCTGTACTGCGTATGCTGTCTAAGACATTTGGGGCGAGAGGCGAGACGGTGTGCAGACTTCTGCGCAGCTTTACCAAATATTTTTCGGTCATCGCCATGCTGTATTACTGTCTGGCTCTGATTGGCGTCGATACGAAGACGCTGCTGGCCTCCGCCGGTATCCTGACGCTTGTTGTCGGCCTTGGCGCGAAGACGCTCGTGTCGGACATACTGGCCGGTCTGTTCATCATCTTTGAAGGTGAGTTCCGGGTCGGCGATATCGTCACTATCGGTGACTGGAGGGGAACGGTGCTTGAGATAGGAATACGGACGACCAAGATTGAAGACCCGAGTAAGAATATCAAGATTATCAGCAACAGTGAGGTCAGCGGCGTCATCAACATGACAAGGCAGTATTCATACTCATGGGCAGATGTGGGCATAGAATATGGCGAATCGCTCGAAAGAGTGGAGAACATACTGGAAAAGGAATTTCCAAATATCAGGAAGCGTCTGCCGAATATTATAGAAGGACCGTTCTATAAAGGAGTGATAGAGCTTGGCGAAAGCAGCGTAGTTGTGCGCGTCATGGTGCTCTGTACAGAGAGTGACAGAGTACAGATGGGCCGTGACCTGAACCGAGAGATGAAGCTCATCTTCGACAAGTATGATATCAATATACCATTCCCTCAGGTTGTCATCAATGAGCCGACAGAGTTCAAGAAGGCAAGCCTATGGGAGAAGCGCAAGGCGGATAAGTTCAATGAGTCTCAAAAGGAGCTGTCCAAGAGTTTTATCGTAGAAGAAGAGAATAACTAGAAGCAGAGCATTCTGATTGCGTAAAATAAAGACCGTTTGTGTTCAGTTTATTGACATGGCTTTGCATATTGTACTACGATTTGACCGATGTGTCAGTTATACAAAGGAGGAAGAAGGACATGAAGAAATATGTTGCAGAGTTTATCGGAACTGCGGTATTGACCTTATTTGGCTGTGGATCTGCGGCCATATCAGGGGGGATTGACGGAACACTGGGGATTCTCGGTATTGCAATGGCTTTTGGGCTTTCCATTGTAGCCATGGCTTATGTAATAGGAGATGTATCCGGATGCCATATCAATCCGGCAGTTTCATTGGGAGTATTCTTAAATAAAGGCATGAGCGCCAAAGACTTTGCCGGCTACCTTGTGGCACAGTTTCTTGGAGGGGCAGCGGGAGCAGGAATCCTATATGGCATCATCAGCTGTACAGGACTTGGGCCTGTATCAGAAGTAGGGCTTGGACAGAACGGATTCGCAGAAGCTTCTTATGTAGGGCTTGGCATAACCGGGGCAATTGTGGTAGAAATCGTACTGACCTTTGTATTTGTCTTTACGATTCTAGGCGTTACGGCCAAAGCGGAGAACGGCAGAGTAGCCGGTCTGGTCATCGGCCTGACGCTTACATTCGTCCACATCCTGGGCATACCGCTTACAGGAACTTCTGTAAATCCTGCCAGGAGCCTTGGACCGGCTCTGCTTGTCGGGAACGGTACCGCACTGCCGCAGGTGTGGGTATTCATCGTGGCACCCCTCGTGGGAGCAGCAGTGGCAGCGGTTGTATATCAGCTGGTCTGCAAGACAGAAGAGTAACAGGTCGTAGAAAAGACAATAGCTTTAAGCAAATCGTTCTCTTAACCGTTCTAAAAACATGATGGCGGCATTGTAGACAAGGTTGAAGGTGGTCACCACATTCAGCTTTTCGAAATATTCGCCAAACCATTGGGCAAATTCGTTTTTGGAGCGTTCCTGCGACATTGTCTGGCGGGAGCAGATTGCAGCTTTGAATAAAGATGAAAAACACGATTGGTACTAATAGGCATTTGAAAAGAAGGGGTGATTCAGGCAATGAATCATCCCTTCTTTGTGAAAATGGCAATGGAAAATTGTGTCGCTGTACGTTATAATTGTAATAAATTTAGGGCGATGACAAAATAGATGAAAGACAGAAACGGATGCGGGGATATATCTATGAATTATATCATCAGAGACATATTACAAGAAGAATATAGTCTGCTGGAAAAATTTTTGTACGAGGCGATATTTGTACCTGAAGGCATGGACGCCCCGCCGGAATCCATCGTCAAGCAGCCGGAATTGCAGGTGTATGTAGCAGATTTTGGGAAGAAAAAAGATGATATAAGTCTGGTGGCGGAAGTTGACGCAAAGGTAGTGGGCGCTGTCTGGGTCCGCATTATGAATGACTACGGCCATATCGATGATGCGACGCCCTCCTTTGCTATTTCCGTGTATAAAGAATATCGGGGAATAGGGATAGGAGCTGCTTTGATGGAAAAAATGCTATGTGTATTGAAGGAAAGGGGATATAAACAAGCATCCCTTGCAGTACAAAAAGCAAATTATGCGGTGGGGATGTATAAGAAAGCAGGGTTTGAAATCGTTGATGAAAATGAGGAAGAGTATATCATGGTCTGTCATTTGCAATAGAGGATAAAAGCTTGAAGGGAGACTTGGAAATGCTTATTAGAAATGAAGAAAATAGGGATTATGAGGAAGTGGAACGTATTACGAGAAAGGCTTTTTATAATTTGTATGTGCCTGGTTGCGTGGAGCATTATCTGGTTCATGTCATGCGGGGGCATGAAGATTTTGTGCCGGAGCTGGACTTTGTAATAGAAGAAGATGGGCGTGTGATTGGAAATATCATGTATACAAAGGCAAAGCTGGTTGACGAAGAGAAGAGGGAAAAAGAGGTTTTGACCTTTGGCCCAGTCTGCATTCTGCCGGAATACCAGCGGAAGGGGTATGGGAAAATGCTGATGGAATATTCCTTTGAAAAGGCGGCAGCTCTGGGATATGATGCCATTGTGATATTTGGGAATCCGGGTAATTATGTTGCCCGTGGCTTTAGGAGCTGTAAAAAATACAATATCTGTATAGAAAATGGTTTGTATCCGGCGGCAATGATGGTAAAGGAGTTGGGAGAAGATGTGTTTGACGGAAGAAAGTGGACGTATTATGACAGTCCGGTGATGCAGATTGATGAGGCGGAGGCCCGGCGTTTTGATGATGCTTTGGAAAAAATGGAGAAACAAAATCAGCCGAGTCAGGAGGAATTTTATATACTGAGCAGTTCGTATGTGCAGTGATTAGGGAGCAAGCACAGCAAATGACAGAAAAAGTGTGTTTTCATAATGCGAATATGAAAAAGTGACAGGGAGGATTAATATGAATAGATACATTGCTTTATTAAGAGGTATCAACATAAGTGGAAAAAATAAAATCTCAATGGCAGAGTTGAAATCAAATTTTCTAGAACTTGGCTGTACAGATGTTTTCACTTATCTCAATAGCGGAAATATTGTTTTCACCACGGATGAAAGTGTTGAAACTGCGCTTGCAGATACAATTAAAGCCATGATACAGGAGCGCTTTGAATTAGACATCCCTGTTTTTGTTATATCACAAGAAGAATTGAAAGATTTATTAAGTCAAGCTCCTGCTTGGTGGGGAACGAATGATAAAGAAATATATGACAATCTGATTTTTGTAATACCTCCGGCGAATGCTGAAACGATAGCTGAGAAAATAGGTGAGCCAACAAAAGAGCTGGAACGGATATTAATCTGCAAGAACGCTGTTTTCTGGTCTTTTGACAGAAAGAAATATGCGAAAGCAAACTGGTGGAAGAAAACAGCAAGTGCAGGAATTGGAGAAATGCTTACCATTAGAACTGCCGGTACTTTAAAAAAAATAGCTGCAATGTAATATGAAAGCTACAGGAGCTTTCCGGTTGCAGTCAAGAATCGATTAAGGCATACCATTACCGCCTGAAAGCGGGCGTGTTTGAGGATAGCGCAAATGGCTATCCCATCGGGGGAGTATAAAAACAGGAGAAATATGCAGAGATGGTGACGGACTTTGTCTGTCCGGTGGAGGACTGAAAATGGAATATAGAGCGATTGGAAAAACAGGGAAAAAGGCCGGCATCATAGGTCTTGGCTGCGAGCATTTGGATGGAAAGCCATATGAACAGGTAAAGGATACGATACAGACCGCATTGGACCGTGGAATCAATTATCTTGATGTATTTATGCCCGGGAGGGAAATCCGGGAACATATTGCAAGGGCTCTGGGGAACCGGCGCGGGGATGTCATGATACAAGGGCATATTGGCTCGACGGATATCAACCAGCAATACGATATCAGCCGCGATATGCCTACCGTAAAGAGGTATTTTGAACACTGCCTGCATACATTTGGATATATTGACTTTGGGATGCTGTTTTTTATTGACACTCCGGAAGAATTCGACAAGGTATTTCACGGAGGTCTGGCTGATTATGCCCAGAGGCTTAAACAGCAGGGAGACATCCGGCATATCGGCTTCAGCTCCCACAGCCCGGAGACTGCCGCCCAAGTCGTTAAGACGGGTATTGTGGATATCATGATGTTCAGTATTAATCTGGGATTTGACTTATATCCTGCTGAATTTGATGCGCTGAACACGCTGGAAGACGGCTGGCACACAGATGAATTCAAAGGGCTGGACTCTGAACGGGCTGCCTTATACCGCCTGTGTGAACAAAAAGGCGTTGGCATCAGTGTGATGAAGACTTTGGGGGCGGGGAAATTGATTTCACCGGAGCATACGCCTTTCTCCAAACCAATGACCGTGAGCCAGTGCATCCATTATGCTTTGACCCGGCCGGCCGTTTTCAGCTCTCTGCTGGGCTGCCAGACTGGGGAAGAGGTGAGGGCGGCAATGGCCTATCTGAACGCCGGCGAGCAGGAGAGAGATTACACACCATTTTTAAATGAACTGCAGCATGATTTCACCGGGCATTGTGTGTACTGCAATCACTGTTTGCCCTGCCCGGAGGGAATTAACATCGCAATGGTCAACAAATATTTGGATATTGCCAAAGTGGATTTGGAACATGTACCGCCGTCCATACAGTCTCACTACGATAGCCTGACCTCTCATGGCGGTGACTGTATAGGGTGCGGAAGCTGTGAAAAAAGATGTCCTTTTGGCGTGCCGGTTATAGAAAATATGAAAGAGTCCCGGAAAATTTTTGGAGTATAAAATTTATAAACATACATAAGCTGTCAGACATCGCAGTGACAGAAAAAGGCCTGCCGGAGGTTGTTCTTGAGCATATCATCTCCGGGCAGGCTTTTGAATTGCTGGGCACTTTGTGCCCGGTTATCCTTTTACACTTCATGGGCGTGGTCATATAATTCTTGTATCTCCTTTGGCAGACGATCCGGCAGCATTTCATGGAGCCGGTCTTCATTGCCGTCCTTCATTGCCTGTTCATAATACCAGCATTTAAAACGAATCATATCCAGAACCTTTTCCATTCTCTGGATTTCTTTTTCCACCGTCTCTTTTTGTCTTAAAAAAAGCTCTCTTCGCTGTGGGTAGGTGCTGGAACCCTCGGAGCACCATTCCATAAACTGTTTGATATCCTTAATCTCCAGACCGGATTTCTTCAGGCACTCGATAACCCGGAGCGCCTCGATTTCCTTGTCGTCAAATTTCCGGATGCCGGAGATGCGCTGCATGTCCGGGAACAGTCCTTCCTTATCATAATAACGCAGAGTAGAAATAGGTAAATAGAACATCTCAGATACCTGGCCGATTGTATACATAAAATTCCCTCCCTTTGTGCACCAACGTACAGCCGTGCAGCAGCTTTCCCCGGCACATGTGTGTGTATCCTCTAAATAATTTTACGTAAAAATTTCAAATAATTTCAAAAACTCCTTGACCTAAAGTTAGGTTTAGGTGTTATTGTAATTTTAACAGAAAACGGCAGAAATGTCAATTTTTATAAAGGAGATGTTAAATCATGCTAGGAAATTTTTCATATTGTAATCCAACAAAGTTATATTTCGGAGAGGACGCACTGGATAATTTGAGTGTGGAACTTGCGAAATACGGAGACCGGGTTGTTCTTGTCTATGGAAGTGGTTCTATTAAAAAGAATGGTATTTATGATAGTGTTATGGGAATTTTGAGCAGCTTAGGAAAAGACGTGGCCGAAATTCCAGATGTGATGCCCAATCCGACCATCCATAAGTTGAGAGAAGGGATCCAGACTGCAAGGGAGCATAGAGCAGATTTCATTCTTGCAGTTGGCGGCGGCTCGGTGGTGGATTATGCAAAGGCACTGTCTGTTTCCATTCATTGTGAGGAAGACCCTTGGGAGAAATACTATGCCCGTTTTGAGGAGCCGTCTTGTGAAATCGTACCTGTCGGCGTAGTTCTCACTATGACAGGTACAGGGTCAGAGATGAATGCAGGGGCAGTGATTACTTACCCGGAACAGAAACTGAAAATCGGCCATGTATTTGCAGATGAGGCTGTCATGCCGAAATTTTCCATTTTAAATCCAAGATACACGATGAGCCTTCCAACATATCAGATGGCCGCGGGTATATATGATATTTTCAACCATATCTGCGAGCAGTATTTCTCAGGGGAAGATGATAATACAAGTGATTATATCAGTGAAGGGCTGATGAGAAGTGTGATTTACTCCAGCCGCATTGCAGTGAGAAATCCGGAAGATTATGAGGCGAGAAGTAATATCATGTGGACGGCAACATGGGCGCTCAATACGCTGACTGCTAAGGGAAAGAGTACCGACTGGATGGTTCATATGCTGGGACAGTCTGTTGGCGCTTGCGGCAATGCGACGCATGGAATGACATTGTCTGCTGTCTCCCTTCCTTATTATAAGTTTATCATGCCTTATGGCATAAAGAAGTTTGCCCGTTTTGCTGCCAATGTATGGGGAGTGGATGCAGAGGGAAAGACAGAAGAACAGGCTGCAGAAGAAGGGTTGGCTGCAATGGAGGGCTGGATGAAGGAGCTTGGACTTGCAATGAACCTTTCAGAGGTTGGCGTAACGCCGGATATGATGGAGGATATTGTAAATGGCACACTGATTATGGAAGGCGGTTATAAAGTGCTTTCCAAAGAAGATGTGAGGACAGTCCTGAATAGGGCGATGGCAGAGGATATGTAGGGAAAGGCGGCGGATGCTATGGAATATCGTAAATTACTCCGGATGAATCTGTGGGAAAATGTGTATATTGCAAACACTGCCACCCTTGTCCTGCAAGGCTTGATATTGGCTTAATCAATAAATACTATGATTTGGCGCAGATGGAGCGTATGGATGAAATTAAAAATTATTTCGGGAAATAACTGCCGGAGCATAGACCCTGTTGTAAACAATGCTGCAAAACCGTAAGAATTACGAGAAAGGATGGATTTATGAAAAAGGATGGCTATATTATAAAGAAACATAGCTGCTTTTTTTGTATTCACAGGATGCAGCAATGCCGCCGCAGACAGCACTTCCGAGAAATCAGAGAAGGCTGGCCAGACGGTAAGTTCGACGGCCGCTACAGATGCACAGGGAGAATCAGAGGCCGGACAGACGGAGCAAGGCGGTTCCGGGAAGACAGCAGTGGTATATTTTTCGGCCACAGGGACAACGGCAGAGGTGGCAAGACCTGCTATCAGTTCTGATTTAAGCGACGTGTCAGACTTTGATGTGATATACCTGGGGTACCCTGTCTGGTGGGGAACAGCTCCCCGTATTATCCAGACGTTTCTTGAAAACTCGGATATTTAACAGGCAGCTGTTTATACCTTCTGCACTTCAGGTGGAAGCGGCATTGTGGTTAAACAATAGTGAGGAAACAGGAGGAGTAAAACTATGGCAAAGAAATTAGTAGCATTTTTCAGTGCAAGCGGTGTGACCGCAAAATTAGCGGAAAAACTGGCATCAGTGATTGATGCAGATTTACATGAAATCAAGCCGGAAGTAAGTTATACAACTGCAGATTTAGATTGGACGAATAAAAAGAGCCGCAGCAGTGTGGAGATGAATGATAAGGTCTTCCGCCCGGCAGTGGCAAATATGGTTGAGAATATGAATCAATACAGCACCATCTATATAGCGTTCCCGATTTGGTGGTACATAGCGCCAACAATCATCAATACATTTTTAGAGCAGTATGACCTTAGAGGCAAGAAAATCATACCAATTGCGACTTCCGGCGGCAGCGGTATGGGCAATACGAATAAGGAACTGGCTCCTTCCTGTGCGGGGGCAGATTTAAGAGATGGCAAGGTCTTTTCAGTGAATACTAGTGAAAGCAGTCTGAAAGCTTGGGCGGAAGGATATAATTAGAAATCATAATTATTGCATATAGTAACCGTAACAGGACTCCCCACACCTCTCACGCAAGTGATGTGTCCCATGGGGAGATATTTTAGTTTGGGAGAAAACCCATATGGAAGTGTAGAGGGCCTTTTTTTGCGAAAATATTGACAGAAAAAGGCTCCTATTGTATAGGCCCTTGTCAACTAAGGGTACAATAACATAATACTAACAAATTACTTCAAGGAGGACAATATGAGAAAGAGATTATGTAGTGCGCTGCTGTGCCTGACCATGGCCGCAGCTATACTTGCAGGGTGCAGCAGTAAAGAAAAGTCCGAAGAGTCCGCGCCGGACGCGGATACATCAGATACAAAGACATCAGATACCAATGAGCTGGTGATGGGAGTTTCATCATCGGTGACAAATCTGAATAAGCATCTGGAGTCGATGAAGGAAGGATGGCTTATGCTCGGCGCTTTATATGATGAGCTCTATATGAAGACGGAATCCGAGACGAGGTACTATCTGGCGGACAGTGTGGAAGTATCCGACGATGGGATGACCGTCACGTTGAAGCTGAAAGATAAGCTGAAATGGCATGACGGGGAAGCGATAACAGCTGACGATATCATGTTTACCCTTGATGTCAACGCGGACCCGGACAATGGAGCCGGATATGCCAATGCAGTATATGTCGGCGATAAACCGGTGGCATATAATAAGATGGATAACCTGACCGTACAGATTACGCTGCCGGAGCCTTCGGCGTCCTATGTGACGATTCTGGGAAGGCTGCCGCTTCTCCCGGCACATGTGTATGGCAATGACACGGATATCAAGGCACACTCAGAAGAAAATCTGAAGGGCATCGGATCCGGGCCGTATAAACTAAAGGCGTTTAAAAGCGGGGAGTATCTGGAGCTGGAAAGATTCGATGATTACTATGGGGACAGGCCTTCTATAGATAAGGTGGTATATAAGGTGATTCCTGATACGAGCGCACAGGAAGTAGCCCTCCAAAAGGGGGAGATCAATTTCATGGAAGTATCCAGCCAGACGGCGGCAGACATGTACAAAGGAGATAAGGACATCACGGTGCACACCTTCCCGGAAGGCCGGGTGAATTATCTTGCATGCAACAAATTCAGCGACACGTTCTCAGACCCGAAAGTTAAAGAAGCCATCTATGCGGCACTCGACAGAGAGGAAATCGTAAAGGGAGCCTATGGATCGGATATGGGAACGGCGGCGAACACCATATTCAGCAATGCGACCCAGTATTATGATAAGGACATCAAAGGATATGAACAGGATACCGGCAAGGCTGAGAAGCTCGTGAAAGAGACGGGGCTTGACGGTAAGACACTGAAGCTTGTATATAATCAGGACAGGGCCTTCATGAAAGAGACGGCGCTGATAGTCCAGCAGCAGCTGAAGGATGTTGGAATCCGCCTCGAAGTGGAGGGGATGGAATCAAACGGCTTCTTTGACCGTGTATTTGGTGACGCATCGGATTATGACCTGTATTTTAACGGGTATGGCGCATTCGGTGACCCTGATGAAGTCATATCCGGCATGTTCGACGGAACATGGGGAATCAACCTGGAAGTAAGCGACGGGCAGATGGATCTGTGGAAACAGGGCAGGGCCGCGGCAGATGATACAGTGCGGGCCGGCATATATAAAGAACTGCAGGAAAAAGCGATAGAGGATATGTCCGTCTACCCGATAGCTTATCCGAACTATGTGTTCGCGGCGTCCAGCAGCCTGCAGGGAGCGGACGTATTACAGACGAATCCCGTATTTGAAGACTACACGAAGCTGAGCTTTCAGTAAAGACGTATGAAAAGATATCTGTTAAAACGTATATCCCAGATGGCCGTCGTGTTTCTGCTCGTATCCATGTTTGCCTTTGCCATCATATATTTTGCGCCCGGAGATCCACTGTACATGTACACATCACCAGGCAAGTCAAGTTTCAAGATGTCAGAAGAGCAGCTGGATCTGCTGCGGGAGGACCTGGGCCTTACCGGCAATGTCGTGCACCAGTATGTGAGATGGGCAGGAAAGACGCTCACCGGCGACTGGGGAATCTCTTTGAATAATTTCCTGCCGGTCCGCCCTCAGATTCTTGAGCGCCTGCCCGGGACGATAGGGCTTATGGCCGCTTCGCTCGTGCTGTCCGTCGTCTTGGCGGTACCTCTCGGCCTGGCAGCAGGAACACACAAGAACAGATGGATAGACAATATCATAAGCGGGTTCAGCTACGTGGGTATCTCGATTCCTTCCTTCTGGTTCGCGTTGCTGCTCATTATCGTGTTTTCCCTGCGCCTCGGGCTGTTTCCAAGCTCGGGCATGAGGTCTGTGGGAGTAGATTCAGTCGTCGATGTCATATGGCACGGAGTGCTGCCGGCCACTGTGCTTGCAGTCAACAATATGGCTGTATTTGTACGGTATATGAGATCTAACACTATCAACCAGCTGGAAGAGGAATATGTCCTGACGGCGGCCTCGAAAGGTGCCTCGAAATGGCGGATATTGAAAAGCCATGTATTAAAAAACTGTCTCCTTCCTATTATCACGATTGTAGGCATGAACTTCGGGACTCTGATTACCGGTTCTTTTATCGTGGAGTCTGTACTCGGCTGGCCCGGGCTTGGAACACTTTGCATGTCTGCAATCAACAACCGGGATTATCCGATGATTATGGGAATTATCATGCTGTCATGCACGATACTGCTGATTGGAAATTTCCTGGCAGACATGCTATACGGATTGGCAGATCCTAGAATCAAGCAGGGAAATGAGGTGCGTCATGTCTGAATATGTGGTTCATAACGGGCGGGCAGAACTTACAGAGGAAGCGTTTGCCCCTGCACCGGAAGAAAGAGGAGGGGCAGACGCTTCCAGCGGCAGAAGTACCTTTCATGGCATCACATATATGCTGAAGGAGAACCGGCTGGCCATGGCCTGTGTCATCACGATACTGGTCATCGTGCTTGCTGCCATACTGGCGCCTCTGTCCCCTTACGACCCGGATGGCCTGGACATCCAAAATGCACTTCAAGGGCCCGGGGCAGGACATCTGCTTGGCACGGATGACCTCGGGAGGGATACATTTACGAGGGCGCTGTATGGAGGGAGGGTGTCACTGGCCGTCGGATGTGCTGCTATGGCCGTATCTGTCGTCATCGGCACACTGCTCGGCACAGTGAGCGGCTATGTGGGCGGGAAGACAGATAATATTCTGATGCGGATTGTGGACATATTTCTATCCATACCGAATCTGTTGTTCATTATCGTCATCTATGCATTTGTACAGCCGAATCTGATCGTGCTCGTCCTGATGCTGGCATTCTTTTCCTGGACAAGCGTGGCCAGGGTTGTAAGAGCCGAGACGCTGAGCCTGAAGCAGAGAGATTTTGTAATCGCGGCCAAGTGTCTGGGGGTCAGTGATGCCAGAATTATCATGAGGCATATTATCCCGAATATGTCCTCGCAGATTATCGTATCGGCAAGCATCAGCATAGCGAGGGCCATACTGGATGAATCAGCGCTGAGCTTTCTAGGTTACGGAGTGCGGCTTCCCATGTCATCTTGGGGGAGCATGCTGCAGAATGCGCAGAAATATATCCTGCATGAACCACTTCTGGCAGTAGTGCCGGGCGCGTTGATTCTCGCGACGGTGCTGTGCTTTAATATACTCGGCGATATGCTGCAGCATGCGCTGGACCCTAAATTAACGAAGTAGAGGTGATAGAATGAGTCAACTGTTAAAGGTGGAGAATCTCCGCGTCTCTTATCACACTTATGCAGGAGAGGCACAGGCAGTCAGAGGCGTTTCTTTTACTGCGGATGAAGGTGAGACGCTGGCCGTCGTAGGGGAATCCGGATGCGGGAAATCTGTGACAGCCAGAACTATCATGGGTCTGATTCAGATGCCCCCGGGCGAGATAAAAGAAGGCAGCCATATCTGGTATCAGGATAAGGATATTCTGACATTTTCAAAGAAAGAGTGGCAGGCGTTCCGGGGAGCGGAATGCTCCATCATATTTCAGGACGCCCTGGCTTCTCTGAACCCGACGATGAAGACAGGGAGGCAGATTGCGGAAAATGTGCTGCTGCATAAGGATGTGGACAAGAAGCAGG
Source organism: Extibacter sp. GGCC_0201 (assembly GCF_017566055.1). Taxonomy (NCBI): domain Bacteria; kingdom Bacillati; phylum Bacillota; class Clostridia; order Lachnospirales; family Lachnospiraceae; genus Extibacter; species Extibacter sp. GGCC_0201. Next base: position 23,661 of record NZ_JABFCH010000013.1, read on the forward strand.
CGTGGCTGGAAGCGGAAAAAATGCTTGGCCTGGTCGGAATACATGAACCGGAAAAGAGGATGCATCAATATCCCCATGAGTTTTCAGGGGGGATGAGGCAGCGTGTCATGATTGCGATTGCACTTGCCTGCGGCCCGCGCATCGTGATAGCGGACGAGCCGACCACTGCGCTGGATGTGACCATCCAGGCCGATATTATAGAATTGCTGAAGAAACTGCAGAGTGAACGAAACATGGCGGTCATCCTGATAACGCATGACCTTGGCATCGTGGCGGATATGGCGGATAGGATTGTCGTGATGTATGCAGGGGAAGTAATGGAAGAAGGGACGGACACCGACATATTTTATCATGCAAAGCATCCATATACGAAGGCACTGCTTAAGGCGGTACCAAGGCTTGATATGGGGGAACAGGAGCTGGCGCCTATCGAGGGCGCTCCTCCGGAGATCATCCATCCTCCAAGGGGCTGCCCCTTTTACGAAAGGTGCAGCCACGCCATGAGGGTCTGTGGATACAGGCATCCTCCTGCGTATGGATTTGGCCAGGGCCACCGTGCGCGGTGCTGGCTGTACCACCCGCTGGCAGAACGGAACGGGCAATAGAAGAAAGGCGGCAGAGAACGGTCATGGAAGAACATTTGCTGGAAGTCAGACATCTGAAAAAGTATTTTAAGACAGGAAAGCATCACGTGGTAAAAGCAGTGGATGACGTATCCTTCTATGTCAGCAAAGGTGAGACGCTAGGCATAGTAGGAGAGTCCGGCTGCGGAAAGACGACATGCGGCAGGACGTGCATGGGAATCTACAGTCCCACAGAGGGAGAAGTGCTCTATAAAGGGATGAGTGTTGGGAGCCTTCAACGGAAAGAGCGGCAGAGATTTACAAAAGAAGTTCAGATGATATTTCAGGACCCATATTCTTCCCTGGACCCGAGGATGAAGGTAGGCGATATCATAGCCGAGGGGATGCTTGCCCACCATATGGCAGGTGATAGCAGTCAATGCACGGCAAAGGTTAAGAAGCTGCTGGCAGATGTCGGACTGTCGGGCGGCCACACGGACCGTTATGTGCACGAATTCTCAGGTGGCCAGCGGCAGAGGATAGGGATAGCCAGAGCCCTTGCTGTGGAACCGGAACTTATCGTCTGTGACGAGCCGATATCGGCACTGGATGTGTCGGTCCAGGCACAGATTGTCAATCTTCTCATGAAACTTCAGGAAGACCGTGGGCTGACATATATGTTCATCGCCCATGACCTGTCTATGGTCAAATATATATCGGACCGTGCAGCAGTCATGTATCATGGTAAGATCGTGGAAACAGCCCCCTCGGACCTTCTATATGAGAATCCGCTGCATCCATATACGAAGGCGCTTCTGTCGGCAGTTCCGATACCAGACCCGATAGCCGAAGCGAAAAAGAAACGCATCAGCCTGAGAGGGGAACTGACAGGCTGTGCGGATACCGGAATCGGATGCCGGTTCCGCCAAAGATGCGAGAAAGAGATGGGGATATGTGCAAAGGAGGAACCGATGCTGCGGGAAGTGGAAAAAGGCCACTTTGTGGCGTGCCATTTATATAAGGAAGGAAGTGCTTCGGAAAGTCCGGCCTGCGGGCAGCACGACATGGAAGGCAGAAATGGGGGCTAAAAACAAGGCAATGCCGCCTTTTTTGCGTTTTTTGGTTGACAAGCTCAAATTCTATGTGGTATAGTAAAAAATGCGCTATTGTGGAAAGTTATGCCATGATACCGCGTGAAATGGCTTGAACAAGCGGTTTCACTGAATCAGTAGTATGTAATGGGCAACTCGTAGCCCGCCCAAAAAATATATGAGGAGTGAAACGTCAATATGGAGAAAAACAGAATTCGTCCTATCAAAAGCGGAAAAAGTTCACGCATGAGCTATTCCAGGCAAAAAGAAGTTCTTCAGATGCCTAACCTGATTGAAGTCCAGAAAGATTCTTACCAGTGGTTTCTGGATGAAGGGTTAAAAGAAGTATTTGATGATATTTCCCCGATTGCCGACTACAGCGGCCATCTCAGCCTGGAATTTGTTGATTTTACATTGTGCGAGGATGATGTGAAGTACACGATCGAAGAATGCAAAGAGCGCGACGCCACCTATGCAGCGCCTTTGAAAGTAAGAGTACGGCTTCACAACAAGGAAACCGATGAAATCAATGAGCATGAAATCTTTATGGGTGACCTGCCGCTGATGACAAGTACAGGAACGTTCGTTATCAATGGAGCGGAACGTGTAATTGTCAGCCAGTTAGTACGTTCACCCGGAATCTACTATGCGATTGCGCATGATAAGGTGGGAAAGAAGCTGTATTCATCTACGGTCATTCCGAACCGTGGTGCATGGCTTGAGTACGAGACGGATTCCAATGACGTTTTCTATGTGCGTGTAGACAGAACAAGAAAGGTGCCGATTACTGTATTAGTCCGTGCTTTGGGAATCGGTACCAACCCTGAGATTGTCGAGCTGTTCGGCGAGGAGCCGAAGATTCTTGCAAGCTTTGAGAAGGATGCTGCGACAAACTACCAGGAAGGCCTGCTGGAACTATACAAAAAGATTCGTCCGGGAGAGCCTCTTGCAGTAGACAGCGCTGAAAGTCTTATCACAAGCATGTTCTTCGACCCGAGACGTTACGACCTGGCCAAAGTAGGCCGCTATAAATTCAATAAGAAGCTTGCCCTGAAGAACCGCATCACAGGACATGTGCTCGCAGAAGATGTCAAGCATGCATTGACCGGCGGACTCGTGGCAGAAAAAGGGACGAAAGTAACGAGAGAAATCGCTGACGCTATCCAGAATGCAGCGGTTCCGTTCGTGTGGATTGAAAGACCGGATGAAGAACGCAATATCAAAGTGCTTTCTAACATGATGGTTGACCTTGCATCTATCGTTGACATCGACCCGAAAGAGGTAGGGGTTACCGAGCTCGTGTATTATCCGGTGCTGGAGACGCTTCTGGAGGAGACGGCAGGCGATATCGATGAACTGAAAGATGCGATTAAGAGAGATATCCATGACTTGATTCCAAAGCATATTACGAAGGAAGACATTCTGGCATCGATCAACTATAACATTCATCTGGAATACGACCTGGGCAATGATGATGATATCGACCATCTTGGCAACAGACGTATCCGGGCGGTCGGGGAATTATTACAGAACCAGTACAGAATTGGTCTGTCAAGGCTCGAAAGAGTTGTCCGCGAACGAATGACGACCCAGGATCTGGAGGGGATATCCCCGCAGTCACTGATTAATATAAAGCCTGTTACAGCTGCCGTGAAGGAATTCTTCGGATCTTCACAGCTGTCACAGTTCATGGACCAGAACAACCCGCTCGGCGAGCTGACCCACAAGAGACGTCTGTCTGCACTTGGGCCAGGTGGCTTGTCAAGAGACCGCGCCGGGTTCGAGGTACGTGACGTCCACTATTCCCATTACGGAAGGATGTGTCCGATTGAGACGCCGGAAGGTCCGAACATCGGCCTGATCAACTCTCTTGCGACATATGCAAGAATCAACCAGTACGGATTCGTAGAAGCGCCATACCGCAAGATCAGCCATGAAGACCCGGACAATCCGGTCGTTACGGATGAGGTCGTGTATATGACCGCGGATGAAGAGGACAATTATCACGTAGCACAGGCGAACGAACCTCTGGACGGGGATGGCCATTTTATCCACAAGAACGTATCCGGCCGTTATCGCGAAGAGACGCAGGAATATGAACGGACCAGATTTGATTATATGGACGTATCTCCGAAGATGGTATTCTCTGTCGCCACGGCGCTCATTCCTTTCCTGGAAAATGATGATGCCAACCGTGCGCTCATGGGTTCCAACATGCAGCGTCAGGCAGTCCCGCTTCTTATGACCGAGGCTCCGGTAGTCGGAACAGGTATGGAAGAAAAAGCTGCCGTCGACTCCGGCGTATGTATGGTGGCAGAAGCGGCCGGCGTGGTGGAACGCTCTACTTCCAATGAGATAACGATCCGTCAGGATGACAATACGCTCAAGAGATATAAGCTCACCAAGTTCCTTCGGAGCAACCAGAGCAACTGCTACAACCAGCGGCCGATCGTATTCAAAGGAGACCGGGTGGAAGCAGGCGACGTAATCGCAGACGGACCGTCAACATCCAACGGTGAGATGGCGCTTGGCAAGAACCCGCTTATCGGCTTTATGACATGGGAAGGTTATAACTACGAGGATGCGGTCCTCCTGAGCGAACGTCTCGTGCAGGATGACGTGTATACCTCTGTCCATATCGAAGAATATGAGGCGGAAGCCCGCGATACGAAGCTCGGGCCGGAAGAGATTACCCGTGATATCCCTGGCGTCGGCGACGATGCGCTTAAGAATCTGGACGAGAGAGGAATCATCCGTATCGGCGCTGAGGTGCGCGCAGGCGATATCCTCGTCGGTAAGGTGACTCCAAAGGGAGAGACCGAACTGACGGCAGAAGAGAGGCTGCTGCGTGCCATCTTCGGCGAAAAGGCGCGTGAAGTAAGGGATACGTCCCTTAAAGTGCCTCACGGCGAATATGGAATTGTCGTAGATGCGAAGGTATTTACGAGAGAGAACGGTGATGAACTGTCACCGGGCGTAAATCAGGCAGTGCGCATCTATATTGCGCAGAAAAGGAAGATATCTGTAGGTGACAAGATGGCGGGACGCCACGGTAACAAGGGTGTCGTTTCCCGTGTGCTTCCAGTGGAAGATATGCCGTTCCTTCCGAACGGACGTCCGCTGGATATCGTACTGAACCCTCTTGGCGTACCTTCACGTATGAACATCGGGCAGGTGCTCGAAATCCACCTGTCTCTGGCGGCGAAGGCTCTTGGCTTTAATATAGCGACACCGGTATTCGACGGTGCGAACGAGATTGACATTATGGACACTCTTGACCTGGCCAATGATTATGTCAATCTGAGCTGGGAAGAATTTGAGAAGAAGCATAAAGAAGATCTGCTTCCGGAAGTGCTCCAGTATCTGTCAGACAACCGTGAACACAGGAAGCTGTGGAAGGGTGTTCCGATATCAAGGGATGGAAAGGTCCGTCTCCGCGACGGAAGAAGCGGGGAGTTCTTCGACAGCCCGGTTACGATCGGTCACATGCACTACCTGAAGCTGCACCATCTTGTTGATGACAAGATTCACGCCCGTTCTACGGGCCCATATTCCCTCGTCACGCAGCAGCCACTCGGCGGTAAAGCCCAGTTCGGCGGCCAGCGCTTTGGTGAGATGGAAGTGTGGGCGCTTGAGGCATACGGCGCATCTTACACGTTGCAGGAGATTCTGACCGTCAAGTCTGATGATGTCATCGGCCGTGTCAAGACGTATGAGGCTATCATCAAGGGTGAGAACATTCCTGAGCCGGGCATACCGGAATCATTCAAGGTGCTGCTCAAAGAGCTCCAGTCCCTGGGCCTGGATGTACGCGTGCTGCGTGATGACAACACAGAAGTTGAAATCATGGAGACGGTAGATATGGGTGAAACGGACTTCCATTCTCTGATTGAAGGCGACAGAAACTACCGCGAGGAAGATAACCTCGGTGCAAAGGGTTATACAGAACAGGAATTCCAGGGAGAAGAGCTTGTGGATGTGGAAGAAGAAGCAGAGGAAGATGACTTCGACGTGGAATTTGAAGAAACTGAAGAATTTGCAATGGATATAGATGAAGAATAGGAAGGGGTGCCTGTATGCCTATAAACAGTAATGAACAATCATATCAGCCAATGACTTTCGATGCTATCAAAATCGGTCTGGCATCACCTGATAAGATATTAGACTGGTCCAGAGGAGAAGTGACAAAGCCTGAGACCATTAACTATAGAACACTGAAACCAGAAAAAGACGGACTTTTCTGTGAGAAGATCTTCGGACCTAGTAAAGACTGGGAATGCCACTGTGGCAAATATAAGAAGATTCGTTACAAAGGAGTTGTATGTGACAGGTGTGGTGTTGAGGTTACAAAGGCAAGCGTGCGCCGTGAGCGTATGGGCCATATCGCGCTTGCTGCCCCTGTGTCACACATCTGGTATTTTAAAGGTATTCCGAGCCGTATGGGTCTCATCCTCGACCTGTCTCCGAGAACGCTGGAGAAGGTGTTGTATTTTGCATCTTATATCGTGCTCGACAAAGGAGAGACCGACCTGCAGTATAAGCAGGTGCTGTCTGAGCAGGAATATCAGGAGGCGAGGGAGTCCTGGGGAAGTGCTTTCCGGGTAGGCATGGGAGCAGAGGCAATCAAAGAGCTTCTGGAATCCATAGACCTCGACAAAGAATATGAAGAGCTTCAGGCGGGGCTTGAAGGGGCTACCGGACAGAAGCGGGCCAGAATTGTGAAGCGTCTGGAAGTAGTAGAGGCATTCCGTGAATCCGGAAATAAGCCGGAGTGGATGATTATGACCGCGATACCGGTGATTCCGCCGGATCTTCGTCCTATGGTACAGCTGGACGGCGGACGGTTTGCCACATCTGACTTAAATGACCTTTACAGAAGGATTATCAACAGGAACAACCGCCTGAAACGGCTCCTTGAACTTGGCGCTCCGGACATTATCGTTAGAAATGAAAAGAGGATGCTGCAAGAAGCGGTAGACGCGCTTATCGACAATGGACGCCGCGGGCGTCCGGTCACTGGACCGGGCAACAGGGCGCTGAAGTCGCTATCCGATATGCTGAAAGGAAAGTCGGGACGTTTCCGTCAGAACCTGCTTGGCAAGCGTGTCGATTATTCAGGACGTTCTGTTATCGTCGTGGGACCTGAACTTAAGATATACCAGTGCGGGCTGCCCAAAGAGATGGCGATAGAACTGTTCAAGCCTTTTGTAATGAAGGAGCTTGTACAGAACGGTACGGCGCACAATATCAAAAATGCGAAGAAAATGGTGGAGAGGCTGCAGCCGGAAGTATGGGATGTACTGGAAGATGTCATCAAAGAGCATCCGGTCATGCTGAACCGTGCCCCTACGCTGCACAGACTTGGCATACAGGCATTCGAGCCGATTCTTGTAGAAGGTAAGGCTATCAAGCTTCATCCTTTGGTATGTACTGCATACAATGCCGACTTCGACGGCGACCAGATGGCGGTCCATCTTCCGCTCTCGGTGGAGGCTCAGGCAGAATGCCGGTTCCTCCTCCTGTCACCGAACAACCTGCTGAAACCGTCTGACGGGGGACCGGTTGCCGTTCCTTCGCAGGATATGGTACTCGGCATCTACTACCTGACCCAGGAAAGGCCTGGGGCAAAGGGAGAAGGCAAGGTATTCAAGAGCGTAAACGAGGCGATACTCGCCTATGAAAATAATGCTATCACGCTTCACTCACGCATCAAAGTCCGCATGTCGAAGGCTCTGCCGGGCGGAGAGGTTAAGACAGAGACGATTGAGTCTACCCTCGGCCGGTTTATCTTTAATGAGATCATTCCTCAGGATCTTGGCTTTGTTGACCGTGAGACAGAAGAAAATGAACTTCTGCTTGAAGTAGACTTCCATGTAGGAAAGAAACAGCTGAAACAGATACTTGAGAAGGTCATCAACACACATGGCGCTACAGCCACGGCGGAAGTGCTGGATGCCATCAAGTCTACCGGCTACAAATATTCTACAAGAGCGGCAATGACAGTATCTATCTCTGACATGACCGTGCCTCCGCAGAAACCGGAGATGATCCAGCAGGCACAGGATACGGTGGATAAGATTACGAAGAACTACAAGCGCGGCCTTATAACAGAAGAAGAGCGTTACAAGGAAGTCGTAGAGACGTGGAAAGCGACGGATGATTCTCTGACCGAGGCGCTGCTGTCCGGGCTTGACAAATATAACAATATCTTCATGATGGCAGACTCCGGAGCCCGTGGCTCCGATAAGCAGATCAAGCAGCTTGCTGGCATGCGTGGTCTTATGGCGGATACGACAGGACGTACGATCGAGCTGCCTATCAAGTCAAACTTCCGTGAAGGTCTTGACGTACTGGAATACTTCATGTCAGCACACGGTGCACGTAAAGGTCTGTCAGATACGGCTCTGCGTACGGCGGACTCCGGCTACCTGACAAGGCGTCTTGTCGACGTGTCGCAGGAGCTCATCATCCATGAGGTCGACTGTGCGAAGAAGGGTGCTGAGATTCCGGGCATGTATGTAAAAGCATTCATGGACGGGAATGAAGAGATTGAAAGCCTCCAGGAGCGTATCACAGGACGTTACCTCTGCGAGAACATCGTAGACAAAGACGGTAATATACTTGTGAAGGCGAACCATATGGTGACGCCGAAGAGGGCAGAGCTCATTATCAAAAGAGGTGTTGATGAGAAGGGCGGAGAACTCAAGAAGATTAAGATTCGTACAATTCTCACATGTAAATCACACAGCGGTGTGTGTGCGAAGTGCTATGGGGCAAACATGGCGACAGGAGAGCCGGTACAGGTCGGTGAGGCGGTAGGCATCATCGCCGCCCAGTCTATCGGTGAGCCTGGTACACAGCTTACGATGCGTACCTTCCATACAGGTGGTGTGGCCGGTGATGATATCACGCAGGGACTTCCGCGTGTGGAGGAGCTTTTCGAGGCAAGAAAGCCGAAGGGGCTTGCTATCATTACGGAATTTGCAGGAACAGCTGCTATCAATGACACGAAGAAGAAACGTGAGATTATCGTAACGAATAACGAGACGGGCGAATCAAAGGCATATCTTATCCCTTACGGCTCCAGAATCAAGATACAGGACGGAGCAGAGCTTGAGGCGGGAGATGAACTGACGGAAGGTAGCGTCAATCCTCATGATATCCTTAAGATAAAAGGCCTGCGAGCCGTCCAGGATTACATGATACAGGAAGTACAGCGGGTATACCGTCTGCAGGGCGTTGAAATCAACGACAAGCATATCGAAGTCATCGTACGCCAGATGCTCAAGAAAGTCCGCATCGAAGAGGCGGGAGATGCCGAATTCCTGCCAGGAACGACGGTTGATATCCTTGATTTTGAAGATGTGAATGAAAAGCTTGCGGAAGAAGGCAAAGAGCCGGCAACAGGGGAGCAGATTATGCTCGGTATCACAAAGGCATCTCTTGCCACCAACTCCTTCCTGTCGGCGGCGTCCTTCCAGGAGACGACGAAGGTCCTCACGGAAGCGGCTATCAAGGGCAAGGTCGATCCACTTATCGGCCTGAAGGAAAATGTCATTATCGGCAAGCATATCCCGGCCGGTACAGGTATGAGGAAATACCGTGATGTACGTCTGGATACAGAACTGTCCTTAGATGATGAGCTTATGTTCGATGAAGAGCCGGAAGAAGCGGAAGAATTCGTCGAAGCAGAAGAATAGAACAGGAATAAGAAGGTGCACAGGCACCTTCTTTTTTTGCCTATATACTAAAAAGATTATGCACGCTATTGATAAATGTTATCAAATATGTTGTTGACAAAGATTCTCAGAAGGAATATAATACCAATGTAAATGATAATCAATATCAACAAAATGCCGGAGTGATAATATGAGTCAGGAAGAACGTCTGCAGGAGATAATGAAACGTCTGAAAGAGAATGGATATCGGATTACGAGCCAGAGAAAGATGCTGCTGGAAGTGATATTGAGCAATGAACATTCTTCCTGCAAGGAAATCTATTATGCCGCAAAGCAGATAGACAAAAGACTTGGCATTGCAACTGTATACCGTACTGTACAGCTCCTTGAGGATATGGAACTGGTCAGGAAAGAGATGGCGGTACAGATATAATGTGGATGGAAAGGAGTGATTATGATGCCACTGACAATGCTTGGGTCAGGTGAGACTGCGTCTATCAAACGTGTGGGAGGCCAGAATGAGGTGAGGAAGTTCCTGGAAAGCCTGGGATTCGTAACTGGTGAAGAAGTGAAGATCGTATCGGTAAACGGAGGCAATATAATCGTCCAGGTTAAGGAGTCCAGAGTTGCAGTCAGCAAGGGAATAGCAAATAAGATTATGGTTTAGGAGGAACGAAGGGAATGCGCACATTGAGAAGTATCGGATGTAATCAGAAGGTCTCGGTAGTAAAGCTCCACGGTGAAGGAGCGGTTAAAAGACGTATTATGGACATGGGAATCACGAAAGGGACGGAAGTGTACGTCAGAAAAGTAGCTCCCCTGGGCGATCCGGTTGAAGTTACCGTCCGAGGGTATGAACTGTCGCTGCGTAAAGCGGATGCAGAGATGATAGAGGTAAACTAACAGGAAGAAGAGCGATTAGCGAATAAGACATAGCAGGAGGAATAGAGATGGGAATCAAGATAGCACTTGCCGGAAATCCAAACAGTGGCAAGACGACGTTGTTTAATGGACTGACCGGCTCGAACCAGTTCGTAGGTAACTGGCCGGGGGTTACGGTTGAGAAGAAGGAAGGCAAGCTTAAGAGCAATAAAGAAGTAGTCATAATGGACTTGCCGGGAATCTACTCCCTGTCACCATATACGCTCGAGGAGGTGGTTGCGAGAAACTACCTGATTACAGAGCGCCCCGATGCGATTCTGAATATCGTGGATGGGACGAACCTGGAGCGTAACCTGTATCTGACGACACAGCTCATGGAGCTTGGAATCCCTGTTATAATGGCAGTCAACATGATGGATGTGGTTAAAAAGTCAGGCGATGCCATCGACACAAGAAAACTGGGAGAAAAGCTCGGCTGTGCGGTCGTGGCAATCTCTGCGCTGAAGGGCGAAGGTATCGAGGAAGCCGCCGGGAAAGCGGTAAAAGCGGCACAGAGCAGGCAGGCGGCAATGCCGGTACATGAATTTTCCCAGGAAGTAGAAGCCTACTTGGATGAAATCGAGACGATGCTGGGCGGTGACATTCCAGAAGAGCAGAAACGATTCTATGCAGTGAAGCTGTTTGAGCGCGATGACAAGATTGCAGAGCAGATGAAGCATGTGCCAGACATATCTTCTATTATTGAAAAGGCAGAGAAAGATATGGATGATGATTCTGAAAGCATCATCACAAACGAGCGGTATAATTACATAACGTCCATCATAGGAGAAAGCCTTACAAAAGCGAACAAGGAGAAGCTGTCTACATCGGATAAGATAGACCGCGTCGTGACAAACAGATGGCTTGCGCTGCCTATATTTGCAGTCGTCATGTGGCTTGTATATTATGTATCGGTGTCTACGGTAGGGACATGGGCGACTGATTGGGCGAATGATGGTGTATTTGGCGAAGGATGGAAGCTGTTCGGGCTGATAGATGTGCCGGGCATACCTGTTGTCGTTGAAAACGGGCTGAATGCCATCAATTGTGCTCCGTGGTTGCAGAGTCTTATCCTGGATGGTATCATAGCAGGTGTAGGGGCGGTTCTTGGATTTGTGCCGCAGATGCTCGTACTTTTCATATTCCTTGCATTTCTTGAGGCATGCGGATACATGGCGAGGGTCGCGTTTATCATGGACAGAATATTCCGCAAGTTCGGCCTTTCAGGGAAGTCGTTCATACCAATGCTTATCGGTACCGGATGCGGAGTGCCTGGCATCATGGCGTCAAGGACGATTGAAAACGACCGTGACCGGAAGATGACGATTATGACTACTACATTTATCCCATGCGGAGCGAAGCTTCCAATCATAGCGCTCATCGCAGGCGCCCTGTTCGGCGGAGCTTCCTGGGTTGCGCCAAGTGCTTATTTCGTAGGAATTGCAGCTATCATATGCTCGGGCATCATATTGAAGAAGACAAAGATGTTTGCCGGAGACCCGGCGCCATTCGTTATGGAGCTTCCGGCATACCATATGCCTACTGTGGGAAATGTGCTCAGGAGCATGTGGGAGCGCGGATGGTCCTTTATCAAAAAAGCGGGAACGATTATCCTGCTGTCCACTGTCTTCATATGGTTTACATCCAGCTTTGGATTTGTAGACGGGCATTTTGGAATGGTAGAAGACTTAAGCGACGGCTTGCTTGCCAGCATCGGACGTGGCCTTGCCTGGCTGTTCGTACCTCTTGGATGGGGAGACTGGAAGTCGGCAGTTGCAGCGATTACAGGACTCGTGGCGAAAGAAAATGTCGTGGGAACCTTCGGTATTCTATACGGCTTTGCAGAAGTGGCAGAAGACGGTGCAGAAGTATGGGGAACGCTTGCAGCCAGCATGACCGCTGTCGCGGCATATTCGTTCCTCGTGTTCAACCTTCTGTGTGCACCTTGCTTCGCTGCTATGGGCGCTATCAAGCGGGAGATGAATAATGCCAGATGGTTCTGGTTTGCAATCGGATACCAGACGATACTTGCTTATGCTGTATCTCTGTGCGTGTTCCAGTTCGGAAGCCTCTTTACGGGAGGCGGATTCGGAATCGGCACAGTTGCAGCCATTATCGTACTGGTTGGATTCCTGTATCTTTTGTTCAGACCGTATAAGGAGAGCGCTTCGCGGAAGGTGAACATATCCAGCATAAATGCCCGCAGGGCAAAAGCATAAGCAGAAAGAAGGAGATATTATGGCATTAGCAGCAATCAGCAGTGTTTTATCAACAGGAGCAGTAGGGCTTGTCGTACTTGGAATCATTGTCCTGATCGTACGGAGCATGTGGAAGAAGAAAAAGGCGGGTGGTTCCTGCGGATGTGGCTGCAGCGGCTGTGCCCATAGCTGTGGTATGAAGTCGATGGACGAGACGAAGTAATTAGGAAGGAAGAGGCGTTACTAAAATAGCGAGATGTTTAATAGACAGACTATTCTTCTGTTTGATAGATCAGGATTGGTTTTCTTTCAATGGATTCCAGTCCTGATTTTTTGTTGTTTAAGGGATTGTAGACATAATACAGCATTTCGAGTACACATGCTTGCAATAAAACAATGCTTGTAATATTATGTAAAAAATCAACATGAAGCTTTCTATGTAAATTAATAAGCCGGGAATTAAAGCAGATATTGGCTTATAATGTACAATAAAGAAAATCGGGCAGGAACAGGGGGAAATAAATGAAAAGAGTTATTAGTATTATATGTATAGTCTTAATGTTCAGCTTAACATGTGCAGGGTGCAAATCGGGGGGAGATATCAGGCAGGAATCCAAAGAGTTAATAATCAAGTATGGAGATGACTTTTCTAAAATCCGGTTATTGGATGCTAACAATGAAGAAGAATATTTGACAGCTAAGGACAAATTTCGTCTGGTTTTTGTTATGAGTTCTGCCTGTGGTACTTGCAAAAGACAATTGGAAACTGTGGAGAAATTTGAAAAATTTTATTCACAGTATTTAGATGTATCTATTGTCTGGGAGGACAAGATTGCTGATGAAAGTATATTAAAACAAAATAAAATAGAAGAAGATAGTAATTACAAGCTGGGTATAGATAGAATATCTACAATGACGCCGACTGCCCTGATCGTTAATCCTGATAACAAGGTGATTTTTGTAAGTACAGAAATGGAAAACATTGCAGATAAGTTAAATCAGTTAGATGGTGTATCTAAAGAGACTGTCAGAAATAATGTCTGTCAATACTTTCAGGAAAAAAATAAAACTTCAAAGCAGGAGCTGATTTATTTTGCACTAAAAGGATGTCAGGACTGTGATGCTGCTGACAATGTCATATTTAACGATGATGAATTAATGAAAAAGTATGAAATTACAAAAATATTTGACAGTGGTTCATATGGTGAAGAGGAAGAAGTAGATATTGATAATATATACTTATCAATTTTTGATATTGACTGGTATCCAAGCTTTTTATTAATAGATAAAGAAAGTGGTCATAAATTAATTGGTGAGACAGGCGTACAGCAATTGAAAAGCATTTTGATGAATGATAATTAATAACGTTTAATGTCATTAATTTCATAAGTAATAGGGCTATTGAAAGGGGGGAGAAAATACATAGCCTGAAAATAAAGGAAAGGAAGGAAGAGTATGAAGAAAACAAAAGGATTAATTGCAGCAGCATTAGTAGGAGTAACAGTATTGGGGACAAGTCTGCCGGTATCGGCTGCCGGATGTGGTAATTGGTACATAAGCTCAGTGGGGAAACCATACTGCACTTCTAATCTTTGCTGTGGTCCAGGTCTGGGATTAAGAGGATACAGACAAAAAGAATACTGGAAAAGAAAATGTGTGGAGAATAATAACAAAGTAAAGTATCAGAATGATACAAAAACAAAGTATTTAGGCTGCTGCTAAGATAACAGGATTTAGAGCGTATCTGCCAATAAGGCAGATACGCTAAGAGGGGGACGAATATATATGAAAAAGCCAGTATGGATATGTTTAGCGGTGTTTGTTACATTGTCTTTAACCGCTTGCCAGAAGTCTGAATACGCAAAGAAAATGGAAGAGAGCAAAGATAGCGCCATACCTATCGTAAAGGAAATGGAACTGGATGGTGATTCGTTTGAGGAAGAATTTTTAAATGAAGCCCCCATAAAAGTGGCAGATAAGAATATCAAATTGGATAAAACTGAGATTATGGGCATGGTCTTTACGGCAGATGGAATGCTGTTAGTGGATGGGCTAAATTCTCAGTTAATTATATTGAGTCCGGACGGGACAGTGCTGGAGAAAAAAGGAAAATTAGGAAGCTCTCCGGGTGAATTTCAGAATCCTACTGGTATTACAAAGGATGATACATATATATATGTGCTGGATGATGGTAATAACCGTATTCAGCTATTCGATATGGAAATGGAATATGTAAAAGAAATTACAATAGATAAATCAGGGTTTGAAGCGCAGACTATATTCCGGGATCTGGCAGTAAATGGTTCGGGAGATATCTATATGTCGGGAGATACAATTCTGAATCCGGGTATCGTTTTTTATAGTGCACCGGATTACAGACAGGAGCACATAGAAGAAAATTTTTGCGGGTTCTTAAGCTCTTATGAGGGGAAAATATATGCACTTACAAGCGGGCAGATATACCTTCCGTCAGATTCTGAAGCATATGCTGGATTCGGGCTGCACTCCGGAGCATGTACTTTCCTATCTGTAGATGGGAAAAAAATGACCAGAATATCCAGTCTGGAAGGTCAGAATTATACAAACGACTTTATAATGAGTGATAATGTGATCTACTGTACAAATAGTACGTATGCAGAACTGCAGCGTTTTGAGACAGATGGTAACTATAGTAATTCTCTGGGACAGTTTGACGAAGGAGCCTCTTTTAATTATGTGGCAGAAGATGATGAAGGACAAATATATGTCTCAAATGGAAATGACCAGATAATGGTTTTTGCAATGGAATAATCGCTATAGGCCGATTAATAAGGGAGGCGGACAGCGTATGGAATTGATTCGACTGCAGTCAGTCGTAAAAGAATATGGAAGTAAAACTGCCAGAACAAAGGTGCTGGATAAAGTGGACCTGACCGTTTGTTCCGGAGAGTTTATATGCCTGTTTGGCAAATCAGGCTGCGGTAAGACAACACTCCTGAATATACTTGGTTTAATAGACAGATCAACAGAGGGAGAATATTACTTTAAAGGTAAAAGTGTAAAGGAACTGTCATCTGGCGAGATTGCCGGAAAGCGAAATCAGGAGATTGGTTTTATATACCAGTCCTTTCATCTGCTCGATGATTACAACGTAATTGATAATGTATCTCTGCCAATGGGATATGCGGGTATAAAGAGGAAGAGACGTATAGAATATGCGGAAAAGCTGCTAAGGGATGTTGGGATGGGTGAAAGAATGAAGTTTTATCCGAGGCAGTTATCCGGAGGTGAAAAGCAGAGGGTTGCGATTGCAAGGGCCTTGAGCAACAGACCCGATATCATTCTCGCGGATGAGCCTACAGGCAGTCTGGATGAAAAAAATGGAACGATAGTCATGCAGATTTTAAGAGAATTAAATGAAGCAGGCATCACAATAATTATGGTAACGCATGACCAGTCTTTGAAAGAATATGCATCTAGGGTCATACATATTTCCGATGGAAAGATTATATAGGTGCGGCAAATGAATAAGATTAATTTTATTTTCAGAGATTCGCTTAGAGGTCTGTTGAAATCATGGAAGATGAATGTAATATTTGTATGTACCTTATTAGGAGCCATGCTGCTTGCGGCTTATTGTCTGTCGAGTATTCGTTTTTTGCAGAAGGAGCTAGAAAGCACAAATTTTGAAAATATAGATGAGAGTATTGAGGTGGGTTTTACAGGGAACCTTCTGTCGCTGACAGATAAGAACAACATCATTCAGCAATGCGAGGCACGAACCGCTTCGCTGACGGCACGTAATAAAATGTTTTTTCCTGAACTTGGCGGAAAGTCCTATTTCGTGATTGCAATTGACGAGTCCTATGAGAGATATGAAAATATAAGTATAGAAGAAGGAGACATGTTCGATCCCTCTGGTGATGAGCTTGAGTGTGTTATCGGTCAGAAAATTTCGATGGAACATCATTTGTCCGTGAATGATTATATAAGCGTGTCGGGAAAATCATTCCGTATAACGGGCATAACAGCAAAGGGACAGTATAACAAATACCTTGTATTGCCGTATGCGGCTCTTAGCGGGCTTAATGATTCGGAACAGATACAGCAGACGTTCTACCTGACGGGAAATAAGGTGGAACGTACACAGGTGCAGTATGTTCTAAGCGGAATCAAATCGACGGAAATATTATATAATGAGCTATCGGCAACACTGTATGAACAGAATAAAATGACAATTGAACGGTGGATACATATCAGAGTGATGGCTGGTACCGCAAGCCTGTTGTTTGCTACGTTCAATATACTGGCTGTATGCTTTGGAAAGATACAGGAAAGCAGAAGAAAATGTCTGATTAAGAAGATGCTCGGGCTTACGGACTTAGGAGTGTTTCTGTCGCTGTTTATTGAGAATCTATCTGTTATACTGGCAGCGGATTTGCTGGCATATATTTTATATTTTCCATTGATAAATCTGCTGGATATCCGTAATACCGTGCTTGTTGATAAGCTGATGTTTGTACAGATGGGTGTGCTCTCTGTTATCCTGGCCGCCGTATATGCTGTAATCATGGGCGTCTATCTCTCACATTGCACCATGGCTGAAATACTGCGGGAGGGGGAGTAATGTGTTTGTTGCGGAAAAAATTATTAAGAAACTGAGAAGAAATATGGCGGTTTATTTAGTTGTCGTACTGGAACTGGCTTTTGGAACCGCTTTTTTGACCTATGCGATGAACCAGTTTTTTTCTTATAGAGATAATAAGCAGGAGCTGGAACAAGTGTTTCCAGACAAAACAGTATCTTTGGAAATATCCGTGAGGGAAGGAAATGAGGTTGAGCTTATTTCCGCACCATTTGATGGTTCCGATTACATGGTATTGAAAGAAGTGACGGATGGCGTTAGTGCATATTTGTGTATGCCAGAGCTTCTTGAAATGGATGGCAAGGTCGAAGAGGTTATATTTGTATATACGAATATAATCGAAGAAACAGGACATGCATATTGTGGTGAGAATATACGTAAACGGATCAGGAGCGGGACGGCGGTACTGGACGGGATGAATGGCAGTTATTCAAAAGAACGGATTGTATATTATGGGAAAGAATATAAATGTGAACTGACGCCGGAGCATATCAGAGATACTATAATAGCAAGAAATATGTTTGAAAAAAGACTCTACGCCGGAGATTGTATATTCCTTCCGCTGAAGGACTGCCAGGATAAGATATCCGCGGCACCGGCCCAGACAATTGTTCAATACCGTATAGAGGACATAAAAAAAGCTGCAGCTATTAATGAAAAGATAGTTGATTACCTCACGAAAAGCCATCCGCAATATGCATATAAGATTAGTAATTATATGGACGACTACGAACAAAACAATGAAAGTACGATGGAATTTGTCAAGTATATAGCTGTACTTGCCTGTATTGCAATGTGGATTTTGGCTTTCGGTTATATGGGAATCACGAAGCAGTTGTTTATAAAGCGGCAGAGAGAGTTTGCGGTCTGCCTTGCGGCAGGCGCGACAAAGAGGATAATTTTTCTCGAAATGCTGATAGAAAATGCTGCCATATTGACGGTGAGTACGGCAGCCGGAAATCTGATGGGAATCTATATGCTTGATCTTCAGAAAAATAATATATTTACAGCGCAATATCATTGTGAAACGTTGCTTATCAGTGTATTGCTGGCTATAATTCTCTTACTTTGCATTAATCTGCCGATACTAAAGAAGGTTCAGTCGCTGCAGCCCCAGGTTATTCTGACAGATTTATAACGCTGTGGAAGATGAATGCCACTGATTGACTTTTCCCATGTAAGCTAATATAATGAGACTAGTTGAGATGGGGATGTGCACAGCAGACCATTTTAATACTTAATACACAATGAAAGGTTGGGGAAAATATGGACCAGAACAAAGTATCAAGAGTTTTAAAGTCAATGGAAGAAAATGGAGTCCCTCAGATGATCATATCTGACCCGGTAGCTATCTTCTATCTGACAGGAGCATGGATTCATCCAGGGGAAAGATTACTTGCATTGTATCTGAATGTGAACGGTAATCATAAGATGATGATCAACAAGCTGTTCCCACAGGAAAAAGATCTTGGGGTAGATATCGTGTGGTATGATGACATCGAGGACGGTGTTGAAATCATGAGCAGATTTGTTGAAAAAGACAAGGTTATGGGAATTGACAAGACATGGCCTGCAAAATTCCTGATCCGCCTTCAGGAACTGGGCGGCGGAAGCAAATTTGTAAACGGTTCTCCTATCGTCGACTACATCCGTATGATTAAGGATGAAGGCGAGCAGGAACTGATGAGGGAATCCTCAAGACTGAACGATATCGCTATGGAAAAACTGATTCCATGGGTATCCAAAGGACTTACGGAGAGAGAGCTGAACGCCAAAATCCGTGAAATCTATAAAGAGCTCGGCTGCGAGGACGTGTCATTTGACCCGATTACAGCATATGCAAAGGGAGCGGCAGATCCGCACCATGTGACCGATGATTCAAAAGGAAAACGCGGCGACTGCGTAGTGCTTGATATCGGTGCATTCAAGGACAACTATGCGTCTGACATGACGAGAACCGTATTTATCGGTGAAGTATCCGACCGCGCAAAGGAAATCTATGACATCGTCGTAGAAGCCAACAGGCGTGGTATTGAAGCTGCAAAACCAGGAAACAGAATGTGTGATGTGGATCTGGCAGCGAGAAACTATATCGAAGAAAAAGGCTTTGGACAGTATTTTACACATAGGACCGGACATTCCATCGGTCTGGAAGACCATGAATTCGGTGATGTGTCTTCTGTCAATGAAGATATCATCAAGGTCGGACAGTGCTTCTCTGTTGAACCGGGAATCTACATCCAGGAAGAGGGTATCGGCGTACGTATCGAAGACCTCGTAATCATTACGGAGGACGGATGCGAAGTGCTGAACAACTTCACGAAGGACCTTATCATAGTGCCGGAAGAGTAATAGAAATAATTAATATAAGAAGACCAGATGCTCCGCAATAGGGGGCATCTGGTCTTTTTTTCCTTCGGTTTCAAATTTTGACTTATGAAGTGTCATATGGTAATTTGAATATAACAAATACTGTTGCCGAAGTAATATATACATATGTTTAGCACAAGGGACTATTGTGGAGGAAGGAGGGCATGAAGAATTAATCAAGAAGAAGGGCTTATATTTCAAGCTGTACAGACAATGTCAGATTTAACGGGATATAGAGAGGAGGAATAAGTTATGAAATTGAAAATCATAGTAATAGCATGTATCGGAGCAATTGTATTAGCTGCATGTGGTAAAGAAGAGCCGGCTAAGGATAGCAGCTGGTGCAAGGACAGCGTGGATAAGTACAATGAACAGGAGAAAAAACAGATAGAGGGGTATGAGATACTTGATGGAGGCAAAGAGCTTTACAAGTATACCTTTACCATTGACAAGGGGCAGAAGCGTACGAAAAGAGTATATACTGAGGAGCCTTCAAGTACATATATTTTAAATGAAGAAGGTGGCGTCTGGTATTACTACGGAAGTGAAGAAAATGGTCCTTGGTATAAAAGTGAGGCAAGGGATGATGCTTTTGAAAGTGATGTACAATCCATAGATATCGATGTCAACGACGAGACAGTGTATGAGATTGCCGGTCAGGAGAAACTGGATGGAAGGGCCGTTACCAAGGTGAAGATTACGACTCCCAAGGACGATGCCTTTTCCGGCGTGTTAAAAGAAGAGGATGAGAAGATAGAAGAACTGCTTAATGATACTGATTTTAAAAAGGCTTACGATGCGGTTAAAGAAGAGAAAAACAGGGTCAGCTATGTCTGGTTTGATGACGAGACGAAGAAACCAGTAAAGCAGGAAAGAGATACTACAAAGATTCAGACCGTCCTATATTACTACCTGAAGCTGTCCGGGAACGCAGAGATGAAATATGATACCGTACCGGAGAATGTAGTAGAGGTTACCCTGTTTCTCAGTGGAGAACCACAGGAAGACATTGAGATTCCGCAGGAGAATGTTTACAGCATCTGACCGGGATTGAAGAAAGCGGCGGAAGCTGACGGCATAGTCAGCTTCCGCTTCCCATTGCTTTAACCGCCAGCAGCGCAAGCACGAGTAATATGCTTGGCTTTACGACCTTCGTCCCATTCTTCATGACGAGTCCGGCTCCGATATAGCCGCCAAGCATATTGCAGGCAGCCGCCGCAAGCCCGAGCGGAATGATGACCTGGCCGTTGAGGAGAAAGACGATGAGCGAAGTTATGTTGGTAGTCAGGTTGATAACTTTGGCCTGTGCATTGGCGGTCTTGATGCTGAGCTTTGCAAATATAGTAAAAGCAATGATCAGGAACGTACCTGTTCCCGGTCCGTAGAAGCCGTCGTATCCGCCGATGATGAAAGCGGCTGTTACGGCAGTGACATAAGTGCGCTTATTAAGCGTGACTTCCTCTGAGCCGCTGTCGTTGAACAGCCTTTTGTTCAGCACGAGGAAGGCGGAGAAGGGCAGGATGATTATAAGGACGTACGTCATGACGCTCTCCGGCACGAGCAGAGAGATATGGGAGCCGATGAAGGAGCCTGCGATTGCTGCAAATATGGAGGGAACGGCAAGCTTTACATTGATCAGATGATTCTTGGCAAAGCGGTAAGTGGCCAGTGCAGTTCCGAAAGGGGATGACATTTTATTCGTAGCCACCGCCGCGTGGGGAGGCAGGCCCGCCAGAAGATAGGCAGGAAGCGATATCAGCCCGCCGCCCCCGCCGATTGCATCTACCATGCCCGCGAGAAATAAAAGAGGGCATACGATTATAAATGTCTGTATAGTCAGTTCCATGATAACTCATATTCCTTTCACATATTCCTTGTAGATTATACAGGAAACAGGCGGCAGAATCAATGGGAATACAGTGGCAGCCGCAAAATCAATAAAAAGTACATATTCACAATTATTTTATGGTGTGTTAGAATATATGGCATATGAGTACAAAAGGAGGACGACCATAATGAACAGAGAGCAGGCACACGATATCTTGATGAAATATATGAAAGGTGATAATTATATTACACATTCTTATGCCGTGGAGGCAATCATGAAAGGCCTTGCCAAGCGTCTGGCCCCGGACGAGGTGGAATACTGGGGAATCGTCGGGCTTCTTCATGATCTTGATGAGGAGCAGTGCGACTGGAAGAATGATATAAGCGTACATGGACCGACTTCCGTGGAGATATTGAAAAAAGAGGGGATTGACGATCCGGTGCTGTTTGACGCTATCAAGTCACACAATCCGAAGTGCGGCATGAAGGCAAAGACGAAGCTTCAGTACGCGGTGCTGGCAGCGGATCCGATGAGCGGTTTTGTTAAAGCGGTCGCTCAGATATATCCGGATAAGAAGATTGCCAGCGTAAAGCATAAGTCCGTGATGAAACGCTTTAATGAGATGCGCTTTGCGGCGGGAGCAAACAGAGATTATATGGAAATGATAGAATTTACCGGACTCAGCCTGGACGACCTCATAGATGTCGCTTTGGAGGAGATGGGGGCTATAGCGGATGTTCTGGGGCTGGCGTAAGAGCCGGCCCTTTTTTTCTGTATTAGGTAAAGCGATTTAATAAAATGCGTTATGCACAAAAATCCATTTTTATTTTGGTGAAAATAGAGAAAATAAAAGTTTGAATTGTGACAATTAACAAAAATATACCATATAAATCGTCGAAATATGACGATTGACACTTGTGCATTTGTAAAGTATGATGTTGCTAAGACATTTGGTAAAACGGTTTACCGAACGTATTTACGCAACAATGAGAGAAAAGTCAATGTAAGAGGAGGAAAATCATGAAGAAATTTAACAAGTTAACTATTTTTTTGATTCCAATCGGTATTGCAGTTAACGTAGTGGGCGGACAGCTTGCGGTGCTGCTGAAGCTGCCTGTATTTCTAGACAGTATCGGAACATTCGTCGTCGGTGCACTATGTGGAGGCATCCCGGGAGCACTGGTGGGATTGGGCTGCGGATTGATCAATGCCATATCGCTGCCGACACTTCTGCCGTACACGATTATAGGCGTGCTGTTTGGGTTTCTCGGTTCATTTTTGGCAAAAAAGCAGATGTTCTCCAAGTTCTGGAAAGCGCCGGTCAATGGTGTGATCATAGCAATTATCAGTACATGTATCGCCGTACCGATTACAGCCATATTATATGGAGGATTTGTCGGAACAGGGGCCAGCGTAATTGTAACCACCCTCATGGCAGCGGGCTGGGATGTACTTCCGGCTACTTTTGCAAGTGAACTGTCATCAGAGCTGATTGATAAGATTATCTGCCTGATAATCATATTCTTTGTCTTAAAGGCTATGCCCGCCCGCTTTGTCGTAAAGCTTCCAAATGGAAAACATTTCATCAAAGAAGAGCAGTAATATATGGTTGCAGCCATAAGGCATATGGCTGCAATCTTTCCGAAAGGAGGAAGATTATATGGATTATGATTTTGCAAAACAGTATATGAATCCAAAAAGGACAGGTAACGTGATAAGAGACCTGAACCCTATGAGCAAGGTGAATCTGATGCTGGTACTGGGATTATCGCCGTTTATCGTCCAGAATTATTATTATGGCTTTGGAATGGTAATATTGTTTGTGCTGTTTTCGGCGGCAGCCGGCTGCTTTCGCTCTTTCTTTTCCTTATACTGGAAAGTGCTGCTTTTATTCGGTGTGTTCCTGTTTGTTGTAAAAGCGGCGTTTGCGCCGGGAGAGCATGTCTTGTTCCGGCTGTGGGGAATCTGCGTGACGACGGAAAGCATACAGTCAGGGCTTAATATCGTATCCCTTGTTCTGGCTTTCAGCGGCGCGTTTATATTGTTCGTCAAGACGACGCCTATGGATGAATTTACGTATGCCCTGGAAAAGAAGGGCGTATCACATATGGTATCATTCGTCATCTTGTCATCGTTTCAGACGATTACGGATTTAAAGCAGAACGCACAGGTGATTATGGAATCACAAAAAGCAAGGGGGATTGAGACAGAGGGGAATCTGCTGAAGCGGGCGAAGGCATACATACCGGTTATGGGACCGCTCGTGCTCAACGCGATATCCAGCACGGAAGAGAAATCGATTGCTATGGATGCCAGAGCTTTTTCAGCACCTGTTTCACACACATTTCTGTCGGAGCTTCCAGAGGTGTCCATAGGGGAGAAGGCTGTTGTTATCTTATTTGACCTTGCTTTTGTGGGATTGATAACAGGGAGGATAGTTTTATGGCTTATATAGAGTTGAACGAGGTCACTTATACATATCCGCTTATGAAGGAGCCGGCGCTTCAGAACATATCCTGTTCGCTGGAGCTCGGAAAGTTTTATGGGGTTATCGGTGAAAATGCCGGGGGAAAGACGACATTCTGCAATCTGCTGCGGGGACTGATTCCACATTTCTATAATGGTAAATTACTCGGAGATATGAAGATAAACGGGGAGGATATCCGAAAAATCGATGTAGATGTCCTGTCTACTAAGATGGGGTATATCTTTCAAAATCCATTTACGCAGATCAGTGGCGTCAGGAAGACGGTGTTTGAAGAGATAGCGCTGGGGCTTGAGAACCTGGGAGTCCCCAAAGCTCAGATGATAGAGAAGGTCATCGAGGTGGCGAAACTCCTGAAGATAGAAGAGCTGCTTTTGAACGACCCGAACCGGCTGTCCGGCGGGCAGAGGCAGAGAGTGGCTTTTGCATCAATCATAGCTATGGATTCGGATATATTTGTAATAGATGAACCCACTTCCCAGCTCGATCCGGAAGGGACAGAACGCATTTTCGAGATTATACACATGTTGAAGGAGCAGGGGAAGACGATTATTCTGGTGGAGCATAAGGTGGACCTTATTGCAGAATACGCAGACGAGGTATTGGTATTTCAGAAAGGCAGGCTGCTGAAAAAAGGGGATGCCAGGACCGTATTGAGCGACCTGGAACTTCTGGAGCATGGGACCATGCTGCCCCAGGCGATTATATTAGAGCGGGAATTAAGACTGAACGGCATTGTACTTCCTAAGGTGCCGGTTACCACGGAAGAATGCATAGACCTTTTGCAAAAGGGGGGCGTCAGATATGAACCAAATTGAGTTTAGAAATGCCAGTTTCCAGTATCCGAATGGATTTTTAGCGAATGACGATTTGAACCTTATCGTGAAGAGGGGAGAAAGAGTTGCGATAGTGGGACAGAATGGCGCGGGCAAGACGACTGCCGTGAAAATGATGAATGGGCTGCATAAGCCATGCAAGGGAGACGTACTGGTAGAAGGAAGGAATACGAAAGAGTATACGACTGCCCAGATAGCGCGGCAGGTGGGATACGTATTCCAGAATCCAGATGACCAGATATTTAACCAGACCGTATATGCAGAGATAGCGTACATGCCTAAATACTATAAGATGGCTGAAAAGGAAGTGGAAAAGAGGGTAAAAGAGGTTGCCCAATTACTGGAGATAGAGACTTACTTAAAGATGAACCCTTTTGAAATCCCATATGTGACCAGAAAGTTTGTAACGATTGCAGCAATCCTGGCAACAAAGCCTCAGTACATTATTCTGGACGAACCTACCGCAGGCCAGGATCTGACGGGAATCAAGGTACTGACACGGGTGCTTGAGGAGCTGGAGAAGAAAGAAATCGGCGTAGTGACCATCACCCATGATATGGAATTTGCAGCCAATAACTTTGAGCGTGTTGTCGCTATGGCCAATAAAAAGATCATAAAAGACGGAAACGTCCGTGACATATTCAGCGACGATGACATATTACGGCAAAGCAAGATAAAACGCCCCGGAATCGGACAGATTGCAGACAGCATAGGGCTGGGAAAAGACATCTTGAACGCCCGGGAGTTTGTAGAACGTTATAAAGAAGTGATGGCGTCATGATGCAGGTGCTGTGCTATGGAGATTCGAATACATGGGGATACCGGCCCGAAACGGATGACAGGCTCATATGGGAAGAGCGTTATCCGGGTATCTTAAGCAAGAAGCTGGGCGCCGGATACCGGGTGACAGAGAATGGGCTGTGCGGCAGAACGACCTGTTTCGACAGCATAAGGGAGCCCTATGTAAACGGACTGGAAGAGGCGAACGTCTGCGCTTTGGTACATGCCCCCGTTGATATAGCGGTCATTATGCTCGGGACGAATGACTGCAAAGATGAATACGGTGCGGAAGTGGACGATATCGGACTAGGGATGGAAAAGGTGGCGGAAGCATTTGCACATGCCGGGGCGCACATCATACTTGCGGCCCCGCCGGTGCTGCGCGGCCTGAAGAAGAGCCCTTTCTACAGCGAATTCGGAAGAGGGGCAGAAGAAAAGAGCAGGGGGCTAGCCGCATGCTATCAGAGTCTGGCATCGAGGCGCGGATGGGAATTCCTGAATGTGGATACGATTGCAAGCGCGGGGAATTATGACAGAATCCATCTCGATAAAGAAGGGCACCGGAGGCTGGCAGAAGGGATATACCGGATGATTGCACGTAAGGAGGAACGTGATGAACAGAAGCATAGAAAAAGCATTAGAAGAGAATAAACAGAAGTATATAGATTATCTACTGAAACTTGTCTCCATCGATACGCATGATATCGGCCACGGCATCGAGGGCGGCCTGGAGGCAGAAGGGCAGGACTTTATGGCGGACCTGTTCCATGAGCTCGGTGCAGATGAAGTGGTAAAAGACCCGCTGAAAGAAGACAGTATCGTGAAGTGCAAAGAACAATACAGAGAAGGGAATACCGGACATAATTATGAGAACCGCTACAATGTATACGCAAGCTTTCCGGGGGAATCGAAGCGGTCGATTCTGTTTAACGGGCACATCGACCATATGCCTGCGGAGAACGAAGATAACTGGTGCATACCGCCTTTGAGTCCGGCAGTCATAGACAACAGAATTACCGGCCTTGGCGTGGCGGACATGAAGGCAGGGCTTATGGCGTCCGTAATGGCCACAGCGCTTCTGAAAGATGCAGGCATAAGCTTGCCCGTCACTGTAAAATATGCGTCTGTATGTGACGAAGAAGGCGGGGGGAACGGCTCTCTGTGTGCGGCAATGAGCGGTGTGAAAGCTGATGCGGTCGTGGTATGCGAGCCTACGAACTACGAGTTGATCGTGGCACATATGGGATGGGTATTCTTCCAGGTGGAGATAGAAGGGATAGCAGTCCATTCCGGCTTGAAGCTGGCAGGGGTGAATGCAATAGAAAAAGCTGGAAAACTGATGAATGCCATCAATGAATTGGAGCACCGCTGGCTGCTGGAATATAAGCACCCCCTTCTGCCGCCGCCGTCAAGCAACGTGGGTGTCATCTACGGCGGAGAGGCCGGCTCGACCATACCGGATTACTGCTGCTTTAAGACCTGTGTCCATTACCTCCCGAATCTGATGAGCCATGAGCAGGTAGTTGAGGAATATACCGGGGCCATTCTCAGATGCTGTGAAGGAGACGAATGGCTGAAAGACCATAAGCCTAAGATCAGCGTATACCAGACGGGCAATCCATTCGAGATGGAATTGGGGCATCCATTTGTCGGGGCATTTAAAGATGCATATAAGAAAGCCACCGGCACAGAAGTAAAACTGGCAGGTTCACCGGCAGGGTGCGACTCCAGGACATGGCACAATATCGTAGGATGTCCGACGCTGCAGTACGGGCCGGGATCACTGGAACAATGCCATGCGGTCAACGAATATGTCACGGTAGAGCAGTATCTTGACGCGATTAAAATATATGCGAATCTGATTCTTAAGTGGGCAGAATCTGCGGAATAAGGATGTGAGTTAATTGGGCAGGCATGGAACTTGTACAAGACATACAATACTGAAACATGGTCTTCTGATTGACCCTTCTAATGGAATAGAAGCGGTGAAGGACATTGTGATAGAAGATGACATGATACTTGAAGTGTGTGATACGGCAGCCGCAGAAAAAGGAGACTGTGTCATAGACTGTGCCGGCCTGGAGATATGGCCAGGATTGATAGATATGCACCTGCATGTAAGCGATCTCTTTGAAATCCATACGAATACGGCATATGGGGCTGCCGAGGACGGGGTTACGACAGCCCTTTCCCCGGGAGCAGGCAATACCTTCATGGCACCGGCTCTTTTAGGAGCAGAGATGGACAGAGGCCTGCCGCTCAACGTAGGAGTGTTTCTCGGCGCAGCTAATGTTCTCGGAACGAGATTGAATGAAGGGGAACTGGTTGAACTATTCAGAGGTACGCTGGGACAGGAAGAGAAGGAAAGGAAGCTGAGCCATAACAGCATCGTCAATCATACGGCACAATATGCGGTAGGAATCAAAGAACACATGGGGCACTTCCTGCTCCCGGACGAGAAGATCCTGCAGCTTTACACTCTTACCGACAAAGCCCACCTGATGTTTACCTCACACACACAAGACATCGACCACACACTGCACCTGTTCGATATGGCGAAAGGCAGGCACCTTCATCTGGGACATGCCAATGCGGCAGGATGCGGCACGCACGGAGAAGCTGTCTGGGCGATGAAGCAGGTGATTGGCTTATGCAGGCAGAAAGAGGTGAGTGGAGAGTTCGTGACGACAATGCTGCGCGAAGGCGGGGGATCAAGGGAAGGGCTGAAGATGACAGAACCGGCAAGGCAGATGGCACTGGAAGCTCTGGCAGAGCATATTGTTACGATTGCGGTGTCAGATGGCCAGAACCAGTCGACGATGAAGGGCTTCGGAGATACGAGGGATAATATTCCCTGTCTGCTGGAACTTGCAGAGCATAAAGTTCTGAGTAAAATGGACGCGGTTGCACTGATGACCTGCAATCCTGCGAAACTGCTGGCAAAGAGGACGAGAAACGAAGAGTGGAGAAGCCGGTACGGACATCTGGGCATGGGCGCTTACGCCAATATCACTGTCGTTGACCCGAAACGGAAGTACGCAGTATACGTGCTGACCAACGGAAAGCTCGTATCATTTGAAAAAAGGTATCTGCGCCTGGGAGGCAGAGCCGGATACTGGGTAAGCAAATTTCAGACAAAGAAAAGTATGGGAATCGGAGAATTGCCCATGTACGATATCATATAGAAAGGCGGTACATTATAATGAAGAAAGTATTATTAGCCGGAGAATCATGGATGAGCTACACGACCCATGTGAAAGGGTTTGACAGTTTTTATACATCCGTATATGAAACGGGGGAGAAGTGGCTGGTCGCGGCACTTAAAGAGGGCGGATATGAAGTGGATTTCCTTCCGAACCATATAGCGGCGGAGCAGTTTCCATTTACGGTGGAGGAGCTGGATGCGTATGACTGCGTAATCCTTTCCGATATCGGAGCAAATACTCTTCTGCTTCCGGCGGCTACGTTCACGAAGAGCGAGAAGAAGCCGAACCGGGCCAAGGTTATCAGAGACTATGTCATGGAAGGAGGTGCCCTGCTGATGATAGGCGGTTATCTCACCTTCTCCGGTGTGGATGCCAAAGGGAAATGGCATGACACTCCGGTCCAGGAGGTCCTTCCGGTGGAAGTGCTGACCGTAGATGACCGGATGGAGCACTGCGAAGGCGTGCGTCCGGTTACCGTAAAGGAGCATGAAGCGCTGAAAGGGATTCGGACAAAATGGCCCGAGATACTTGGCTACAATAAGACGATTGCCAGGCCGGAAGCTTTTGTGGCAGCTACGGTCGAAGGAGATCCATTTATCGCATTTGGTACATACGGAAAGGGGAGGAGCGCGGTATTTACAGGAGATTGTGCCCCCCATTGGGCTCCGCCGGAGTTCTGCGAATGGGAGGACTACAATCAGATCTGGCAGGGAATCGCGGGATGGCTGACGGATAGATAACAGGACGTCTGCTGCTGATGGCAGCAGGCGTTTTCGACATGAACAGGAGAAGCAGATGAAGTATGATGCAGAGACATTCTTAATGGAAGTATTGAAAATCCCTACGGTAAACGGTAAGGATAACGAAAAGGCGCTGGCGGTATTCCTCCGCGATTTCCTGAAGGACTGCGGAGTCAGCGCTGTGGTTCAGGACATCGACAGCAGACATGCGAACGTGGTGGGAGTCCTGGAAGGAAAATCGAAAGAAACAGTTATCTGGAACGGGCATCTGGACACGGTGCCCTACGGCAAGATAGGAGAGTGGAAGACGGATCCGTCTGTGCCGTCGAAGAAAAATGGCTGTATCTATGCCAGAGGTGCCAGCGATATGAAGAGCGGCCTGGCGGCTATGGCTTATGTCCTGGGCAGTATGAAGGAAAAAGGATATGTACCCTCCCGCACGATATATTTCTGTGGCACGTGTGATGAGGAAAAGAACGGCATGGGAGCGAAACATCTTCTGGAAGCGCAGACGCTTGGCGAACCTGCGCTGCTCCTTATCGGCGAACCGACGGGCCTGCAGCCCGGAACGGCTCAGAAAGGCTGCATATGGCTTCAGATGAAGCTGCACGGAAGAACAAGTCACGGCGCATACCCGGAACAGGGGATCAATGCGGTGGAGTATGGAATCCGCATATTCCAGGATTTGAAAAAGAAGCTTATAGAACATGGCCATGGCCTCCTCGGTTCCCCGACCTGCCAGATTACGAAGGCGGAAGGCGGCATAGTTCCCAATATGACGCCGGATGCAGCAGAGTTTATGCTTGATATCCGGGTGATTCCGGGCGTTACCACACAGATGGTCAGCGAGTGGCTTAAGAAGATTATCGAAGGCTATAGGCAGGAGACAGACGGAGAGCTGGACGTAGAAGTGCACATACGAAACGACAGGCAGGCCATCGAGATACCGGCGGACAGCCCGTGGCTCAAAAAGCTCCAGTGGGAGCTGAAGCTGGCCGGCCTGTCTAAAGAACCTATAGGAATCAACTATTTTACCGACGCCTCCATATTGGCAAAAGGAATACCGTCCACTCCGGTCCTCCTCTTCGGTCCCGGCCAGCCCGAAATGGCACACAAGCCAAACGAATACGTCGAAATAGAAAAATATCTGCAATATATAAAAATATTAAAACGATTCCTGTAACCCCAAAATGGCAAAAAATGGCATACTTATTGAACTACTAATGTTCAATAAGGTATACTGTACGTATAGATGCAGAAAAATAATAGTTTGGTGAGGGTGTGAACATTGAGAACGACAATTAAGGACATTGCAAATTACACGGGTTTTTCGGTCACGACGATATCCCTGGTCCTGAATAATAAAGCGGATAAGATTCCCAGGAGTACGAAAAATAAGATATTGGATGCCGTTGAAGAATTGAACTATCATCCGAACCAGCTTGCGGTAGGTCTGGTCAAGAAGCGCACGCAGACAATCGGCCTGATCATATCAGACGTCAGCAACGTGTTTTTCTCTACGCTGGCAAAAGGGGTGGAGGATTCCTGCCGCAGCCAGGGCTGGAACCTGATTCTATGTAATACCAACGATAAGCATGAGCGCGACATGTCCTACATACAAGTGCTTGCGAATAAAGGGGTGGACGGCATCTTATTCTGTATGGCCAGAGACAGTGACAAGAAAAAGACGAAGGAGAGCATCCAGCTGCTGAAGAAGCTGAAGATACCATTTGTCATGATAGACCGGTATCTGGAGGAGGCAGACTGCAGTTCGGTCATCGTAGACCATAAGCAGGGGGGATATGCGGCTGTGAAGTTTCTTCTGGAGCAGGGACATAGAAATATAGGATGTGTGACAGGACCAAGCGGTCTGGAAGACTCGATGGAACGACTGAAAGGATATAAGAAAGCTCTGGAAGAATATCACATCACCTTTCGGAATGAATTTATCTATGAAGGCAGTTACGACCGGGAAAGCGGCGCGGGTGCGGTGGACTTTTTCGAGGGCAGGGAGATAAGCGCAGTATTTGCATTCAATGACATGTCTGCCTATGGTGTCTATAACAGCTTGAAGAAAAGAGGGATATCTGTGCCGGGAGGCATGTCTTTGATCGGGTATGACGATATCTTTTTTTCGGAAATTCTGGATGTACCCCTGACGACGGTCAAACAGCCGATCTATGAGATGGGAGTGGAAAGCGTAAAGCAGCTCATCGACGAGGTGGAGAGCGGCGTAGGCGCAAGAAAATGTATCGTGTTCCAGCCTGCGCTCATTGTAAGAGAAAGCGTCGGATACGGACCGGCATACGATCCAGACGTCGAATCCTTCAAAGAAAACACGTTTTTTCGCTAAAATCCTTGACTTTTCCATTTAATCATAATAAAATATTCTAGCGTGCACAAAGATGCATTGTATTTTTGTGCGCCATTATGCATATAATGCAAATCGCAACTTATTTAAAATCGTAGGAGGTGAAAGGAATGCCAACATTTAACCAGTTAGTAAAGAAAGGTCGTCAGACATCTGTAAAGAAGTCTACAGCTCCGGCACTTCAGAAAGGATACAACTCCTTGAGGAAGAGAGCCACAGACGTATCTGCTCCTCAGAAGAGAGGCGTATGTACAGCTGTTAAGACTGCTACTCCAAAGAAGCCTAACTCAGCGCTCAGAAAAATCGCCAGAGTTCGTCTTTCTAACGGTATCGAAGTAACAAGCTACATCCCAGGTGAAGGACACAACCTTCAGGAGCATAGCGTTGTTCTTATCCGTGGAGGAAGAGTAAAGGACCTTCCAGGTACCAGATACCACATCGTCAGAGGTACGCTTGACACAGCAGGTGTTGCCAAGAGAAGACAGGCACGTTCTAAATACGGTGCCAAGAGACCAAAAGATTCTAAGTAGTAGCTAAAATCGTTATCACAAACAGAACTATGATCAAGTAAGTTGCGGGTTATATAGAAGGTGTCCCGCTGCACTACACAGTATCATCAGAAAGACACATGTGAGTACCGATGAATTAATCAGTGTATCTGATACACAATCATGTTTAAGGAGGGAAGGACCGTGGCACGTAAAGGACATACTCAAAAAAGAGACGTATTAGCGGATCCATTATACAACAACAAAGTGGTTACAAAGCTTGTCAACAATATCATGTTAGACGGCAAGAAAGGCGTAGCGCAGAAGATTGTATATGGTGCATTCGATAGAGTGGCGGCAAAGACGGACAAACCGGCTATCGAAGTATTTGAAGAAGCAATGAATAATATCATGCCAGTACTTGAGGTAAAGGCAAGACGTATCGGTGGTGCGACATACCAGGTACCGATAGAGGTAAGAGCCGAGAGAAGACAGGCACTTGCTCTTCGCTGGCTGACATCATATTCTCGTAAAAGAGGAGAGAAGACGATGCAGGAGCGACTGGCAAATGAGATTATGGATGCAGCCAACAACACTGGTGCATCTGTAAAGAAGAAAGAAGACATGCACAAGATGGCAGAGGCTAACAAAGCATTTGCCCACTATAGATTCTAGGAGGCAATAATGGCTGGAAGAGAATATCCATTAGACAGAACCAGAAACATCGGTATCATGGCTCATATTGATGCCGGTAAGACGACGCTGACAGAGCGTATCTTATACTATACCGGTGTAAACTACAAGATTGGTGATACTCATGAAGGTACTGCTACTATGGACTGGATGGAGCAGGAGCAGGAAAGAGGAATCACAATCACTTCAGCTGCTACGACATGTCACTGGACTCTGCAGGAGAACTGCCAGAGCAAACCAGGTGCCCTGGAACACCGTATCAATATCATTGATACGCCGGGACACGTTGACTTTACCGTAGAAGTTGAGCGTTCACTCCGTGTACTTGATGGAGCTGTAGGTGTATTCTGTGCAAAGGGCGGAGTTGAGCCTCAGTCAGAAAACGTATGGCGCCAGGCAGACACTTACAACGTACCGAGAATGGCATTCATCAATAAGATGGACATCTTAGGTGCGGATTTCTACAATGCAGTAGAACAGATCAAGACAAGACTTGGAAAGAACGCAATCTGTCTTCAGCTGCCAATCGGCAAAGAAGATGACTTCCAGGGAATCATCGATTTGATGGAGATGAAGGCCTACATCTATAATGATGAAAAGGGCGAAGACATCTCTATCACAGATATTCCGGAAGACATGGCAGATGACGCAGAATTATATCGTACAGAGCTCGTAGAGAAGATCTGCGAGTTAGATGATGACCTTATGATGGAATATCTGGAGGGAGAAGAACCTTCCATAGATTCCTTGAAAGCAGCGCTTAGAAAGGCTACATGCGAATGTCAGGCAATCCCAGTATGCTGTGGTACGGCGTACAGAAATAAAGGCGTACAGAAATTACTCGACGCGATACTTGAATATATGCCTGCTCCGACGGACATTCCGGCTATTGAAGGTGTGGATGCGGACGGAAAAGACGTTGTCAGACATTCTTCAGATGATGAGCCGTTTTCAGCTCTTGCATTTAAGATTATGACAGACCCGTTTGTCGGTAAGCTTGCATATTTCAGAGTTTATTCAGGTTCGATGAACTCAGGTTCTTATGTACTGAATGCGACAAAGGGCAAGAAAGAACGTGTTGGCCGTATCCTTCAGATGCATGCCAACAAAAGAGAAGAGCTTGATAAAGTATATGCAGGTGATATCGCGGCTGCTATCGGATTCAAGTTCACGACGACAGGTGATACGATTTGTGATGAGAAGCATCCTGTAATCCTGGAGTCCATGGAGTTCCCGGAACCGGTTATCGAGCTCGCTATCGAGCCGAAGACCAAGGCTTCCCAGGGCAAGCTTGGAGAATCTCTTGCAAAACTTGCAGAAGAAGACCCGACATTCCGTGCCCATACAGACCATGAGACAGGACAGACCATCATCGCAGGTATGGGTGAGCTCCACCTTGAAATCATCGTAGACAGACTTCTGCGAGAGTTTAAAGTAGAGGCTAACGTAGGCGCGCCTCAGGTTGCTTATAAAGAAGCATTTACAAAACCGGTTGATGTTGACAGCAAGTACGCGAAACAGTCAGGCGGCCGTGGACAGTACGGACACTGTAAGGTTAAGTTCGAGCCGATGGATGTCAACGGTGAGGAGACGTTCCTGTTTGAATCAAGCGTAGTCGGTGGTGCGATTCCGAAGGAATACATTCCGAAGATCGGAGAAGGTATCGAGGAGGCCATGAAGTCAGGTATTCTTGGAGGATTCCCGGTAGTCGGACTGAAAGCTAACGTATACGATGGTTCTTACCATGAAGTCGATTCAAATGAGATGGCATTCCACATTGCCGGTTCCTTGGCATTCAAGGATGCCATGAAGAAGGCTTCCCCTGTTCTGCTTGAGCCTATCATGAAGGTTGAAGTCACGATGCCGGAAGAATACATGGGTGATGTTATCGGCGATATCAATTCACGCCGTGGACGTGTGGAAGGTATGGATGACCTTGGCGGCGGCAAGATTGTACGCGCATTCGTCCCATTGTCCGAGATGTTCGGCTATTCAACGGACTTACGTTCCAGAACACAGGGACGTGGCAACTACTCCATGTTCTTCGAGAGCTACGAGCAGGTACCGAAATCTGTACAGGAAAAAGTGTTATCAACTAAAAATGACTAATAAGCTGTACAGGCGGTAAAAAAGTATGAAAAAGGCTTGAAAAACTGTACGATTTGAAATATAATCAGAGATAGCCGAGTAAACGTAAAGTAATAATAAATGCCTGGAAGGCGATATAATAAGGAGGATATTCAAAATGGCTAAAGCTAAATTTGAAAGAAACAAACCACATTGCAATATCGGTACTATCGGTCACGTTGACCATGGTAAGACAACTTTGACAGCTGCTATCACAAAGACTCTTTCTCAGAGAGTAGAAGGTAACGCTGCAGTAGATTTCGAGAACATCGACAAGGCTCCGGAAGAAAGAGAACGTGGGATCACAATCTCTACAGCTCACGTTGAGTACGAGACAGACAAACGTCACTACGCTCACGTTGACTGCCCGGGACATGCCGATTACGTTAAGAACATGATTACAGGAGCTGCTCAGATGGATGGTGCTATCCTTGTTGTAGCTGCTACGGACGGTGTTATGGCTCAGACAAGAGAGCATATCCTGCTTTCCCGTCAGGTAGGCGTTCCTTACATCGTAGTATTCATGAACAAATGTGACATGGTTGACGACGAAGAACTCCTTGAATTAGTAGAGATGGAAATCCGTGAACTGCTTGACGAATATGAATTCCCAGGCGATGACACACCAATCATCCAGGGTTCTGCTCTTAAGGCTCTTGAAGATCCTTCAGGAGAATGGGGCGACAAGATCATGGAGCTCATGGACGCAGTTGATTCTTATATTCCAGACCCACAGCGTGCAACAGACCAGCCATTCCTTATGCCTGTAGAGGACGTATTCTCTATCACAGGACGTGGAACAGTTGCTACAGGTAGAGTTGAGCGTGGTGTTCTTCATGTATCTGAGGAAGTTGAAATCGTCGGTATCCATGAAGAGACAAGAAAGACAGTCGTAACTGGTATCGAGATGTTCCGTAAGCTGCTTGACGAGGCTCAGGCTGGTGACAACATCGGTGCGCTTCTTCGTGGTGTTCAGAGAGATGAGATTGAAAGAGGACAGGTTCTTGTAAAACCAGGTTCTGTAACATGCCACAAGAAATTT
Source organism: Extibacter sp. GGCC_0201 (assembly GCF_017566055.1). Classification (NCBI taxonomy): domain Bacteria; kingdom Bacillati; phylum Bacillota; class Clostridia; order Lachnospirales; family Lachnospiraceae; genus Extibacter; species Extibacter sp. GGCC_0201. The sequence continues at coordinate 59,703 of NZ_JABFCH010000013.1, forward strand.
ACAGCACAGGTATACGTTCTTACAAAAGATGAAGGTGGACGTCATACTCCATTCTTCAACAACTATCGTCCACAGTTCTACTTCAGAACTACAGACGTTACAGGTGTCTGCAACCTGCCGGACGGCGTAGAGATGTGCATGCCTGGTGACAACGTTGAGATGACTATCGAACTGATTCATCCGGTAGCTATGGAGCAGGGCCTTCGTTTCGCTATCCGTGAAGGCGGACGTACAGTAGGATCAGGCCGTGTTGCTAAGATTATCGAGTAATCTGATCATATAAAGGCGTAAAGTATATAATTTGCCCGGGAAACTTTGGTTTTCCGGGCTTTTTATGACATAATGCAGGAAAGTTTTCCGGGAGGGATGATCTATGAGACGCTGGAAAAGGAAGATACTTGCAACGGAGGGGATAACGGATGGACGGTGAGATATTAATTATTGGAGCGGCGATTGTGGATGTGCTCGCGCGGCCGGTCGGCGCCGACATATTTAAGACCGGTTCCCTGCCTGCGGATGAGATACGCATGTCCACAGGTGGAGACGCGCTGAATGAGGCGACGGTGCTGGCCCGTCTTGGGAAACGTGTGAGGCTTGCCACAGTCATCGGGAAAGATATGGCCGGCAGGATGCTGGCGGAACACTGCGCGGCAGAAGGTATTATACTTGAAGACAGCTGCTTTTGTGATGACATGGACACAGGCATCAATATTGTGCTCGTGGAAGGCAACGGGGAGAGAAGCTTCCTCACCAATCCGTACGGAAGTCTGAGAAGGCTTTCGCTTTCTCATATCAAGATGCCGTTTTCTCCCGGTACGAAGATTCTTTGCTTCGCCAGCATCTTTGTCTCTCCGGAAATAGATACGGATGGCCTGTGCCAAATTTTTAAAACGGCAAAGGAACAGGGTATCACAGTCTGTGCAGACATGACAAAATGTAAAAACAAGGAGACGGCAGAAGACCTTGCTCCGGCCCTTGCTTACGTCGACTATCTGTTTGCCAATGCGGACGAAGCGGCTCTTATAACGGGCATGCGGCATCCGGAGGAGTCTGCCGCCTGTCTGATGAGGGCAGGGGCAGCAAATGTAATCGTCAAATGTGGAGGAGATGGATGTGTCGTGCGAAGCGCAGAAGACAGCTTCGCAGTACCGGCCGTGCCCGGGGTACGCTGCATTGATACGACGGGAGCGGGGGACAGCTTTGCCGCAGGATTTCTCAGTGCGCTTTCAGAGGGAAGAACATTAAAGGAGTGCGCAGAATATGCTAACAGGTGCGGCGCGCTCGCAGTCGCATCGGTTGGAGCGACGGAATGGAGCGAGAGTAAAATTAGAAAAGAACAGATGAGGAGGAAATGAAATGGAAGGTCGAAAGATTATTCAGGTAGAGGACAAGGTTCCTTTCCGGCTGCTCGTACCGCTTAGTATTCAGCACATGTTTGCCATGTTCGGGGCATCTGTGCTCGTTCCGTTTATCTTCGGAATCAACCCGGCAATCGTGTTGTTCATGAACGGCGTCGGTACACTATTGTTTATCGTCATTACAAAAGGAAAGGCGCCGGCTTATCTCGGCTCCAGCTTCGCATTCCTTGCGCCGGCGGGCATCGTGATAAGTGAGATGGGGTATCAGTACGCGCTTGGAGGATTTGTGGTAGTCGGTTTCTTCGGGTGCGTGCTTGCATTGATTATCTACAAGTTCGGTTCTGAATGGATAGATATCGTGCTGCCGCACGCTGCCATGGGTCCGGTAGTGGCCCTTATCGGCCTGGAGCTGGCTGGTTCGGCGGCAGGTAACGCAGGGCTTCTGGATGAGAAGATGGACAGCAGAAATATAATCGTATTTATGGTGACGCTCGGAGTGGCTGTATTCGGTAATATCGTGTTCCGCAAGTTCCTGTCCGTCATACCGATACTTATAGCAGTCATCGCGGGGTATGTGGCCGCGGTCTGCTGCGGAATGGTGGACTTTGGGCAGGTAGCTGCCGCATCATTGCTGGAGATGCCGAATTTCCAGACGCCCCGCTTCAGCATGGAGGCCATACTGATTATCCTGCCGGTACTGCTGGTCATAGCTTCTGAACATATTGGGCATCAGGTAGTGACGAGCAAGATTGTGGGAAGAGATCTGCTGAAGGATCCCGGCCTACACCGTTCCCTGCTTGGAGACAATCTATCCACCATGATATCCGGCATGATTGGCTCTGTCCCTACAACGACATACGGGGAGAACATCGGTGTCATGGCGGTTACGAAAGTATACAGCGTGCGCGTCATTGCAGGAGCAGCGGTACTCTCCATCATCTGTTCTTTTGTCGGCAAGCTGTCTATGCTCATCCAGACCATTCCGGGTCCGGTCATAGGGGGAATCTCCTTTCTGCTCTATGGCATGATCGGCGCGTCCGGTATCCGCATCCTGGTAGATTCCCAAGTGGATTACGGAAGGTCCAGGAATCTGACCTTGACATCTGTCGTATTCGTAACCGGCCTGTCCGGCATAGCGGTAAAGTTCGGAAATATACAGCTGACAGGGATGGTGCTGGCATGTATCGTCGGAATGATACTGAGTCTTATCTTCTATATCCTCGATAAGCTGAAATTGACCAATGACAGAGAGGAATGATGAGGGACACGGCAAATTGAATTGGGGACGGAGGTTTTTTAAAAAAACCCCGTCCCCAATTCAATTTGCGCAGTAACTTTGTGCTTATAAAGAAATATGGAGTGCGCTCTAAAAGTCTTGCATTTCCCAACAATTAATGATAAAATTTAAGAGTATTTTAAGAAATGCTTTACTGTGATACAGTAACAGCGAAGGAGAATTTCATATATGACAGGCGTAGAACTATTAGAAAAACTGCTTGCATCTTATGAGGCGAGCTATGACATAGAACGAACCTGCAGTATCAATGGGGATATATATGATGCACACGCGGCTTTCAGTGTGACCAGCGCCAAGTATGTCCTCGTCAAGAAGGCAGAACTGTGGCGGGCAGACTGCTTTGAGCACGTGTTTTTTCGTGTGGAGGACAGTCTTGGAGTGGACGACCTGGAGCATTTCAGATTACAGGTTGCCTCATACATAGAACCACAGCTTGTTAGAGGCGGTAAGAAATGGCCGGAAAAAAATCATATGTATACGTACATTACAGGCGTGTTCATATGTGAGAAGGGCATACCCGAGGAAGCGAAGCAGGCGGTGAAGCGTTTCAGCTTCGTGAAAAATTACAAATGGACAGTCCGCGGCTACAGCGAGGTCAGGATTCTCGTTTTTGACATGGAGAATAAAAAAGTCTTCGGCAACCGTTCGGCCAAGGAACTGGTGAAAGGCTATACTAAGGCCAAAGTAATAGGGCCTTTTTAGCAGCCAGCCGGAAAGCTGAAGGAATCCGGTCGGTATAAAGAACAAAAGAAGGAATGAGGAGGAAAACAAAATGAATGGTATTGTAGTATTGTTAGCGGGCATCGCGATTCTTATCATCGCCTATGTCACATACGGCAAATGGCTCGCCAAGCAGTGGGGCGTAGACCCGTCCAAGGAGACGCCTGCACATACGGAAGAGGACGGTGTGGATTATGTCCCTGCAAAGGCGCCTGTGCTGCTCGGACATCATTTTTCATCCATTGCAGGAGCCGGTCCGATCAACGGGCCTATCCAGGCGGCGGTATTCGGATGGGTGCCCGTATTATTATGGGTGCTGATTGGAGGAATCTTCTTCGGTGCGGTCCATGACTTCGGCGCGTTGTTTGCGTCCATCCGCCATAAAGGACAGTCCATGGGCGAGGTCATCGCGGACTCGATGGGAACAAAAGCAAAGAAGCTGTTTATCACGTTCTCTTATCTTACATTGATTCTCGTAGTCGCAGCCTTTGCCTCTATAGTTGCCAACACATTTATGGCGACATATACGGAGAGCGGGGCGGTGGACGTGGCCGCCAGTGCAGCCAATGCAAGAACTGCCATGATTTCCATACTGTTTATTGTGATTGCCATAGTATTCGGATTGCTCGTATACAGACGGAACGCGTCACTTGGCGTATCAACCATCATCGGCGTAGCAGCAATCGCTGTCTGCATGGCAATCGGGTTCAACTGGCATCCATTATACTTAAGCAACACGACCTGGATGATTATCGTAGGTATCTACATCACGGTAGCATCCGTGACACCTGTGTGGATTCTGCTGCAGCCAAGAGACTATCTGAGCTCTTTCCTGCTCTACTTCATGATGGCTGTGGCAGTCGTGGGAATCGTGGGCAGCGCGTTTACAGGCGGTGCGACTATGGATATTCCTGCATTCACAGGATTCAAAGACACGCTGGCACCGACCGGTGCATCGCTCGGCTATTTATTCCCGGCTCTGTTTGTGACGATTGCCTGTGGCGCTATATCAGGCTTCCATTCACTCGTTGGATCTGGAACGACGGCAAAACAGCTGAACAATGAAAGAGATGCCCGTCCAATCGCATACGGTGGTATGCTCATCGAGTGTGCGCTTGCGATTATTTCTCTCTGCGCGGTAGGCTACATCTGGGCGAACTATGCCTCAGGAGAGACGGTTACACCGACCGTAGTATTTGCAACCGGTATCTCTAAGATGGTAGGTTCCATCCCGGGACTGGCAGGAACAGAAGAAGTCGCTTACTCCATGCTTGTGCTTGCAGTGTCCGCATTCTGCCTGACATCACTTGATACCGCCACACGTCTGGCCCGCTATATGTTCCAGGAATTCTGGCTGAATCCGGGAGAGACGATTGCGGAGACGACAGGATATAAGAAAGTGCTTACGAATCCTATGGTAGCTACGATAATTACGGTAATACTCGGAGTCGGTCTCGGCCTTACAGGATACGCGAACGTGTGGCCTCTGTTCGGAGCGGCAAACCAGCTGCTTGCGGCACTGGGACTGCTCGGTGTGGCCACATGGCTTGGCAAGGCAGGGAAGAACAACAAGATGTTCTATATCCCGATGGCATTTATGCTCGTAGTCACAATCACGTCACTCTGCTTTACAATCAAGTCCAACGTAGCAGGCATCTCTTTGGGAGGCGAAGGCGTATCATGGTGCTACGTACGTACGATTATCGCGGTCCTGCTTGTAATTCTTGCAGTAGTGCTTGCGGTTGACGGCATCCGGACGCTGATGAAACAAGATAAAAAGACCGCTTGATATCAGGAGCAGGCGTATAGAGAAGTGCTATAAGATAACAGAGGGACCGGCGCGGCATTGGCTGCGCCGGTTTTGCTATGAAGCCCCACTTTGTAAAGCTTACATGTATCAATCATAATGCTGCCTTCTTTCCATTTGCTGTACGTTATGATAAAATGGATGAAATGGAGGGCAGGATGAAGAGAGAAAATTTTTTCAGGAAGAAATCCGGGGATAACAAGATACGGTTTCCTATCAAAAACAAGATAATGATGCTCACGGCGATGGCGGCATTGCCTTTCCTGATTATGGTCGTGTACCTGCTCATCTCAATGACGAATTACAGCCGTGCCTATGATGATATTGTGAGGAACCTTACCATTGCCAATAATTATAATCTGGATTTCAAAGAGGAGATGGATGAGAGCCTGTACAAGCTTGTGGTCGGATATGTTACGTTTGACAACATATCGGAGAAAGACACGCTGAAGGATCCATACGTCATGATTGATGAGCTTCGCAGCGAATTCACGAAGCTTATGGATATAACGACGGAGGAGGAGAGCAGGCTTTGGCTGGGAAGCCTGCTGCGCAATATCGACACCTTGGAGAAGAGGGTGGATGATATTGTAGAGAGCGTATCCGCCGGCGAGCGGTACGATGAGAATATAGAAGAGCTGGACAACAATATATATATTCTGACAGAACTCATTCAGGATGACATCCAGTATTACATATACTATCAGACGCAGAGCATGGAAGAGGTTACCAATAACCTCAACCGTCAGATGAATGATTTCATCGTCATATGCATCATATTGGTCATCCTTCTCGTAGCGGCGGTGACAGTGGTGACGGTCCTGATAGCATCGGGAATCCTCCGGCCCATACGGGAGCTCTATGTTGCCACCGAGAAGATAGCGGAAGGAGATTTTGAAGCGCGGGCCAGTGCAGATTCCGGGGACGAGATTGAGGTGCTGGCCCACGGATTCAATAATATGGCAGGAAATATGCAGGGGCTGATCAGTAAGGTGAAGGAAGACGAGCAGAGGATGAGAAGAGCAGACCTGCGGCTTTTGCAGGAGCAGATCAATCCTCACTTTCTGTACAATACGTTGGATACGATTGTCTGGCTGATCGAGTGCAACGAAACGGAACAGGCGGTAGATATGGTGGTCACGCTGTCCGACTTCTTCCGGCTGGTGCTCAGCAAAGGGAAAGAATTCATCTCCATAGGGCAGGAAGAGCAGCATATACGAAGTTATCTGGAGATTCAGGAGATGCGCTACCATGATATATTAGAATATGAATTTCGGATAGATTCTCTCCTGTATGAGTATCAGATATTGAAGCTTACGCTACAGCCTATCGTGGAAAATGCACTCTACCATGGTATAAAATGCAAGAGGGCCAAAGGCAATATCTGTATCAGCGGAGAAAAAAAGGGCGATATCATCTACCTTACAGTCAGTGATGACGGAGTGGGCATGGATGCTGAGGAACTTGAACAGCTCAGGGAAGAGATAGAACGGCCCTGCGGTGAGACGAAGAAAGGCTTCGGACTTGCCAATGTAAATGAACGGATTCATATGTACTTCGGCCCCGAATACGGTATGACCATCCGCTCCGTGAAAGGAGAAGGGACAACGGTGGAGATTACCATCCCGGCAGTCAAGGCAGAAGAGCCGCAGAAGGAAAGGAAGAGATGACATATGAAACAGAGGGCAAAGAGGAATACACGGCTGATTTTATCTGTCCTGGCCGTGCTGCTGTTGCTGTCTGGGTGCGGGCAGGACTTGAAGGAAGAGAACAGACAGGATACGATCACTCCCAAGGATGACAGCCTGATTGTGGTAGGAGTATCGCAGATAGGCAGCGAATCGGTATGGAGGACGGCCAACACTGCATCGATACAAAGCACGTTCAGCAAAGAGAACGGGTATTTTCTGATATTTGACAATGCCAGGCAGAAACAGGAGAACCAGATCAAAGCACTACGCAGCTTTATATCTCAGCAGGTAGACTATATTGTATTTTCGCCCATCGTAGAAGATGGATGGGACACGGTACTAAATGAGGCAAAAGATGCGGGGATACCAGTCATCCTGATGGACCGGAAAGTAAATGTAAAAGATGAGTCCCTCTATACCGCCTGGGTCGGTTCTGACTTTACGGAAGAAGGGAAAAGGGCAGGCCGCTGGCTTTCCGGATACCTGGAAGAAGAGGGCCGGGGCGGTGAGGCGGTAAATATCGTTGTTCTGCAGGGGACGAATGGCAGCAGTTCAGTCATCGGACGCACGAAAGGATTCGATTCTGTCGCGGCACAGCATGACAAGTGGAACATACTCGAACAGGTGGATGCTGATTTTACAACTGCCAAGGGGAAGGAAGAGATGAACAAAATGCTGCATAAGTATGAGGACATCGATGTCGTGGTATCCCAGAATGATGATATGACATTTGGGGCATTGGAAGCGATTCAGGAAGCCGGGATGACGACGGGGACGCAAGGCGGCATCATCGTAATCTCCTTTGATGCCACAAAGTCGGCACTGGAGAAGGTAGAAGAAGGAATTATCAATGTTGATATCGAGTGCAACCCGGAACAGGGTACATATATAGAGAAGGTAATCAAGACGCTGGAAAGTGGAGAACGTGCAGAGAAAGAATATTTTGTCTCGGAACGGGTATTTACAAAGAAAAATGTAGACAGCGTTATCGACGACAGATCTTATTAGTGGAAACAGAGGGAAAATAATGTTAAAAGTGTTTTTGGTAGAAGATGAGAGCGTGATAAGGGAAGGCTTACGCGACAAGATTCCGTGGGAACAGTATGGATACCGGTTCGTGGGAGAGGCGGCGGACGGGGAGATGGCGCTTCCGCTCATACGCAAGGCAAGGCCAGATCTGCTTATTACCGATATAAAGATGCCATTTATGGACGGACTGTCTCTAAGCAAGATGGTAAGGGCCGAATTCCCTAGGATAAAGATTATCATCATCAGCGGTTATGACGATTTCGAATATGCAAGAGAGGCCATCCAGGCAGGTGTGGACCAGTACCTGCTGAAACCGGTGACAAGAGCGGACCTCAGAAAAGTATTGCTGGAACTGAAAGATAAGATTGTTCAGGATGTGCAGCAGGACGCATACCGGATACAATATCAAAACGAAATGCGGGAATATGAACAGTTTTCCCGGAGGCAGTTTTTTGAAAAAGTGCTCGGAGGAGGAGAGATATCCGTTAAGGAGATTTACGAGGAAGCGGCCAGGCTGTCCATGGAGCTTTCGGCGTCAAGCTATAACCTTCTGTTCCTCTGCATGCAGGAAAAGGCCGGTATATTGGCTGGCGGCCGTGGTGACCGGTTAATCAGAAAGCAGGAAGAAGTGCTGCATTATTTCCTGCGCCATCCCCAGTATATACCGTTCCGGTGGAATGCCAACTGCTATGGGGTGCTCGTGAAGGCCGATAACGAGCAGATGGAGGAGCTGACGGATAAGGCACTGGAACATATCCGGCAAGTATGTGGGCCGGAAGAGGGGCAGATGGACTGGTATGTCGCGGCTGGCAGCCCGGTGGAGCGGTTGAGCCTGCTTTCGGACTGCTATAGAAAGGTTAACCACTACTTCGCATATCGTTTTATCATGCCGGACCTTCACCTCCTGACAGAGGCGACGCTTGCGGATTATCTTATGCCGCGGGAAGAGAATAATATAGGGAATGTGAACCCGTCCAAAATAGCACCGGAGATTATCCGTGACTTTCTGTCAAGAGGTAACAGCAGCGAGATTCATGACTTTGTGGAATCGTATCTGCAAGGTATCAGGGAAGCGCTGGAGTCCAGAATGTTCCGAGATTATGTAGTGCTCAACATTCGATTTACGGTCATGGCATTCATGGAATCTATCGGGGCGGCACAGGAAGACTATGAAAAAGAGATGGACAACGGTATCCGGGATATGCATATGAAGCCTGCGGAAGTCTTTGACTACTTTGTAGATACGCTCCGGGCGGCAATATGCATTCGCGACAGAAAAAGCAGCTATCAGAGCGGCAGACTGCTCAGGCATGCACTGGAATATATAGACAGGAATTATGACCGGGAATCCCTGTCCTTAAGCAGTGTGGCAGAGGAGACGGATGTGAGCGCCAATTATCTAAGCGCCGTATTCAGCCAGAACATGCAGAAAACGTTTATCGAGTATGTCACGGAGAAGCGGATGGAAAAGGCGAAGAAGCTGCTTGGGGCTACGGATAAGTCTTCCGGCGAGATTGCACTGGAAGTGGGGTATAAGGATTCCCATTATTTCAGCTTCGTATTTAAGAAGACCCAGGGCTTAAGCCCGAGAGAATACCGGAACAGCAAAAAGGACTAGATAAGTCCGATATTCTCTGTCGTACTTTCTTTCAGATTGATTCTCCATGGAATCTCCTGCGATATGGCAGGAGATCCTTTTAATCTGCGGATCATCATCTGCGCCGCAGCGGTCCCCATCTCATGCGGCCTGTGGGTAAGCGTGGTAAAATACAGTATGCCGGAACTGCTTAAGTACGTATTGTCAAAGGCGGTCAATGCCATATCGTCAGGGAGCCGGTAACCGGCAAGGCCTAGCTCCTTGATAAGGAAATACGCGATCATATCATTGTAGCAGATGACGGCAGTACAGGAATCCAGTGATTCCAGCACGAACCGTTTCAGAAACTTTGTGTCTTGAAAGCGCTGTAATTTATCCAGATTCCGGGAATCAAACCAGCCGATTCGCTCATCGGGAACAGGCAGATGGGCGTCTCTCATGGCTTCGATAAATCCCCGAAAACGCTCTGGCCCCTGCTGGTCATCTGATTTAAATATGCCGCCGATGGCAGTATGCCCCTGTTCCACCAGATGTCTCACAAGCAGCGCGCTGCCTCCGGTATTGTCATCCTTCACATACAGGCAGTCGTTCAGATCCGGATAATAGTTGTGAAGAAACAGCACGATGCACCCTTTCTTAATCAGCCTGCGGTAGAGATCCAGGTTCGGGTTTGGAAGAGCACTTTTGCTGCCCTCCACTATGATTCCGCGGGGAGGCGCGTCGAGCAGTTCAGACAATATCTGGCGCTCGCTCTGGAACCGGTTGCGGGTCACGTATACTTTGCCGGAAAATCCGCTCTGTGTCAGGGTAGTGCGTATGTCATTTATGACACCGGGATATATGTATTCTGAGTCATCGGACATCAGAATCCCGATTTCATTTGCCGAAGGGCCAAAGGAGAGACCGGTGATGTAGGAGCCGCTCCCCCGTTTCTTTTCTATCAGACCCTCTTCTTCCAGCAGCGCCAGCGCAAAGCGGACCGTCTGGCGGCTGACCTTGTACTTTGTGCAAAGCTCCTGCTCTGACGGCAGTTTACTGCGTCCATTGCCGATATAATCGGGTATCAGTTCCCTGAGCCGGCCGGCAAGCCATTTGTACTTGATTGCCATGGGGCACCTCCGTAAAAAATTGAAAAATAGTTGATATCTTCTGTCCGAATGATAGGAAAAAAACATAAAAGAAGAATAAAAATCATACCTTTTGCCCCGCTCCGAATGAAGTTCACAGTACGGACAGCGAAAGATGACATATGACTGTCATGCATAAATCTATTAAAATCGTAAATTTTCCTTCTTGTATCTTAAAATAACATACAACAGGTGAAAAGTTGTATTTAAATTATATTATATCACAGAAAAGCTGTATTGTAAAAAACTAATAAACCTCTAAAATGCGCGGGATTACAGATTGATATGTGGAAGCCTGGGTGATAAGGTTGAATTACAAAGAGGCGGGGCCCCGCTACAGTGAACTATGAAAACCAGGAGGGTAAAAATTATGAAAAGACGAATTGTTGCAGTATTGCTTACAGCTGTTATGGTATTGGGTCTGGCAGGATGCGGATCATCAGGCGGATCATCAGACGATGATGCCGAAAAGAAAGATTCCGGGGACGGTACGATTAAAGTCGGCATTATCAATAACGACCCGAACGAGTCCGGATATCGTACGGCGAATGACAAAGATATGAAAGAGATGTTTACAAAGGAAAACGGATATGACGCTTCCTTCGCTTACAGCCTTAAGAACGATGAGCAGATCACCGCAGCCCAGAAGTTCATCCAGGACGGTGTCGATTACCTTCTCCTTTCAGCGGCTGACACGGCCGGATGGGATTCTGTCCTGAAGGATGCCCAGGATGCAGGGACGAGAGTTATCTTATTTGACCGCACGATTGACGCAGACGAGAGCCTGTACGAAGCATCCATCGTCTCAGACATGGAAAAAGAAGGCGAGACAGCAGTCAACTGGCTGGAAGAACAGGGACTTGACGCATACAACATCATCCATATCCAGGGCGTTATGGGTTCCGCGGCACAGAAAGGACGTTCCGGAGCGCTTGATGCGGCAGCCAAGGATAAAGGCTGGAATATCGTTACACAGCAGACGGCAGAGTGGAATGCAGAGAAAGCACAGCAGATTGTCCAATCAGCTATCGATTCCGGTGAAGAGTTCAACGTAATCTATGCAGAGAATGATGACATGGCCAAAGGTGCCGTAGCAGCGCTTGACAAGGCCAACATCTCTCACGGCGTAGGCAAAGACGTGATAATTATGGGATTTGACTGCAACAAGTGGGCATTGGAAGAACTGCTTGCACAGAACTGGAACTACGACGGACAGTGCAATCCGTTCCAGGCATCTTACATAGATGAAGTTATCAAGACGATTGAAGACGGCGGCGAAGTGGAAGAGAAGACTATCATCATGGATGAAAAAGGATTCGATGCCACTACGATTACAGAGGAAGATGTAGAGAAGTACGGCATCTGATACAGGAACTAGGCAGCAAAGCGGATTATCCGCTTGACAAGGGCGCGGCGCAGCGTACAGGACAGTAAATACGCTCCCGGGCCCTTTTATGAAAAGAGATTAGAGGTGAATGCACTGGTGAAAGAGAATGCTATATTAGAAATGAAGAATATCCATAAAAGCTTTCCCGGAGTACGTGCCCTGCAGGCGGTAGATTTTACGCTGTGTGAAGGTGAGATACATGCGCTGATGGGCGAGAACGGAGCAGGCAAATCTACCCTGATCAAGGTTCTGACCGGCGTCTATATGAAAGATGAAGGGGAGATATACCTGAAAGGGCTTAATAAGGCGGCGGTAATCCGTTCTCCGCAGGATGCACAGAATCTCGGAATCAGCACAGTATATCAGGAGATTACACTCTGCCCGAACCTGTCGGTGGCCGAAAACATGCACATTGGCCGCGGAAAGGCTCTGGGACATAGCTGGAAGAAGATGAACGAGGCGGCAGATAAGATGCTGAAAGCGCTTGACATACCGGCCAGGGCGACACAGCAGCTCTCGGACTGCTCTATCGCGATTCAGCAGATGGTCGCCATAGCACGCGCCGTGGATATGGACTGCAAGGTGCTGATTCTGGATGAGCCGACTTCCTCTCTGGATGAGCAGGAAGTGGAGAAATTATTCGGGCTCATGCGTGATTTGAAGGCAAGAGGGGTAGGCATCATTTTTGTTACCCATTTCCTGGAGCAGGTGTATGAGGTATGCGATAAGATTACGGTCCTGCGTGACGGAAAGCTGGTGGGCGAATATGCGATCAAAGACCTCCCGCGTGTACAGCTCGTTGCAAAGATGCTCGGGAAGGAGCTGGATGATGCTGAGGAGATAAGGGATGAGAGCCTGATGTATAAGCAGGATGATTCCGTCCCCCCTGTATTAGAAGCCGAAGGGCTCCAGAGTGATGCGGGTATCAAACCATTTGATTTCAATATAAGAAAAGGGGAAGTCAATGGATTTACCGGACTGCTCGGTTCGGGGAGAAGCGAATGTATCCGCGCTATTTTCGGTGCGGACAGAGTCATAGGAGGAACCGTAAAGAAGGATGGAAAGAAGATAAAGATATCCAAACCGATTGATGCGATGAAGAACGGCATCGCCTACCTTCCGGAAGACCGCAAAGGAGATGGCATAGTAGGAGACCTTTCGGTACGTGACAATATTATTCTGGCGGCCCAGGTGCTGGAGGGATTCTTCAAACCGTTCTCAAGAGCGAAAGCTAATGAGATTGCAGATGAGTACATCAAGCTTCTCGATATCAAGACGGCATCCGCGGATACACCGATCAAATCGCTTTCCGGAGGGAACCAGCAGAAAGTGATACTTGCCCGCTGGCTCTTCACGCATCCAGATTATCTGATATTGGATGAACCGACACGTGGTATCGACGTAGGCACCAAGATCGAGATACAGAAATTAGTACTGAAACTTGCTTCAGAAGGTATGAGTGTCACATTCATCTCTTCTGAGACAGACGAAATGCTCCGTACCTGTTCCCGCCTGATTGTCATGAGGGATCGCAAGATGGTGGGTGAGATTTCGGGCAAAGACCTGACCCAGAGCAGTATCATGGGTATGATTGCCGGAGGTGACAAAGAGAATGCAGAAGAATAATACAAACAGACCAACTATGAATCAGGTGGTGGGCAGGATAGCCGGTAAGCAGATATTCATCCCGATAGCGGCACTTTTGCTGCTGGCTGTATTTAACCTGATAGTAGACCCGTCTTTTTTTAAGATATCAATGGACGTCAACAGTGCAGGCAATCACGTCCTGTCTGGATACCTGATAACAATCCTGGATTACGGTTCAGAGCTTGCAATACTTGCCATTGGCATGACGCTCGTCACGGCGGCGTCAGGCGGGCAGGATATCAGCGTAGGCGCGGCGATTGCCATCGCAGGCTCGGTAATCCTGCGTGTGCTCTGTGGCACGAACTCAAGGCCGGATGAGCTGCAGGCACCGATTATCGTGGCCTTCCTCGTCGCCTGCGTGGTTGCGATGCTCTTTGGAGCCTTCAACGGAATGCTGGTTGCGGGATTCAACATCCAGCCTATGGTAGCCACGCTGATTCTGTTCACGGCAGGACGTTCTGTAGCGGCATGGATCAATAATAATGAGCTGCCGGTCGTAAGCGATGAGAGCTTTACCTATTTTGGAGGGTTCATACCCGGAATACCGATCCCCACACCATTCTTCATCGCACTGGGCTGCATCATTCTGACAGCACTTGTGTTGAAGTTCACGAACCTGGGCTTATATACGCAGGCGGTCGGAATCAATGCAAGCTCTTCCAGGCTAAATGGCCTGAACCCGGCATTTATCAAGTTCCTGAGCTTTGTAATCCTTGGCCTGTGCGTTGCGGTGGCCGCACTGATCAAGGTAAGCCGTATCTCATCCATCAACTACTCGGTCATCGCCAAAGATATCGAGATGGATGCAATCCTTGCGGTCGCGCTCGGGGGAAATGCCCTAAGCGGCGGCAAGTTTAACATGACAGCGTCTGTCCTTGGTGCCTATGTAATACAATTTCTGACAACGACGCTTTATAAGTTCAATGTAAAGTCAGATGCATTGTCTGCATATAAGGCAATCGTCGTCATCGTGCTCGTAGTGATAAGTGCACCGGCTGTAAGAGATAAGATGTCATCCGCATTCAAGAAGATGACAGTAAAGAAAAAGGAGGTTGGTTCCTATGGCAATGACTGATAAGCAGCCTGCAGGCGTCAGACGGCTGCGCATAAAATCAATGTCCGATACGAATCTGCTGCTCGTAATCACCATCGGTGTATTCCTGTTGATGTACGTCAGCGCAATCTTGTTCCAGGGTTCGGGATTCCTGAAACCGCAGACATTCTTTAATATACTGAATGCAAATGCGGCACTGATTATCGCATCCTGCGGCCTGACCATTGTCATGGTCACCGGAAGCATCGATATCTCCGTCGGAGGAGTAGCGGCGCTGGTCAGCATGTGCTGTGCGGTATACCTGGATTACAAGGACGGCAATATCTTCGTCTCTGCGCTGATTGCCCTTGGCATCGGACTGGGATTCGGCCTTGTGCAGGGATTCCTGGTAGCATATCTGGATATCCAGCCGTTTATCGTATCGCTGGCGGGGATGTTCTTTGCCCGCGGTATGACCACGATTGTACATACGAACCCATTCAACGTGCAGAACGAGGCATTCGTAGCTTTAAAAGAGACGCGTATCACCGTACCGGGCATGGGATCGGTAAACAGAATCGGGAAGTACGTAGACGCTTACGTTGAAATCGGCGTGGTCGTCGCGCTGCTGCTTGTCGCCCTGCTGTTCGTCCTGCTCAGATGGTCCAGGCTCGGCCGTGGTTTCTACGCAGTGGGAGGCAACAGGCAGAGTGCGCTGATGCTCGGAATCAATGTAAAGAGAACAAGATTCCTGGCGCATCTGCTCTGTGGAGTTCTGGCAGGTATCGGCGGATATGTATACTTCCTTCACGTAGGGAGCGGAGCTGCTTCACATGCCAGCGGAATGGAGATGAATGCCATCGCCTCCGCGATTATCGGAGGTACGCTGCTGACCGGCGGAGTCGGCAATATAGTCGGTACCCTCTTCGGGGTGCTGTCGCTCAGCCTGATACAGAATATCGTATCATCAGCAGGGTTGGATCAGGCGTGGTGGACAGGAATTACGATAGCTGCAATGCTCTGTCTGTTCCTTATCATTCAGAGTATTGTCATGGCACGGAAAAAAGGGACTTCCCAGTAGGAGAGGTGTTGGAATATGAGTGATGTTAAGAAAGCGATACGAAGCGGGAAGACCGCACTGGGCATTGAGCTTGGCTCAACCCGTATCAAGGCGGTGCTTGCAGGAGAAGACAACGAGCCCGTCGCATCCGGAAGCCATGACTGGGAGAACCGGTATGTGGACGGTATCTGGACCTATGATTTGGATGATGTGTGGGCGGGGATTCAGGATTGCTACAGTAAGCTGGCGGAAGATGTAAGCAGCCGGTATGGGATTGTCCTTGAGCATGTAGGGGCGATTGGAATCAGTGCTATGATGCACGGGTATATGGCATTTGACGATAGTGATGAACTGCTTGTTCCCTTCCGCACCTGGCGCAATACCATTACAGAGCAGGCATCAAAAGCGCTTATGGGAGTATTCCATTATAATATTCCCCAGAGGTGGAGCATTGCCCATCTGTATCAGGCCATATTGAACGGAGAAGAGCATGTGGAGGATGTCCGGTTCTTCACGACCCTGGCGGGCTATGTACACTGGAAGCTGACCGGAAGGAAGGTGCTGGGAGTAGGAGACGCCTCGGGCATGTTTCCCATCGATGTCAAGCGAGGAGACTACAACAGCAGGATGATCGAGCAGTTTAACGGACTGGTGTCAGATAAGCATTACCCCTGGAAATTAGAAGAACTGCTTCCCCGGGTGCTCCTTGCCGGAGAAGATGCAGGTGCCCTTACGGAAGAAGGAGCAAGGCTTTTGGACCGGTCTGGACGCCTTAAGGCAGGAATCGGGCTCTGCGCACCGGAAGGGGACGCGGGAACGGGCATGGTGGCGACAAACAGCGTGGCTGTCCGTACCGGTAACGTATCGGCAGGCACAAGCGTATTTGCCATGGCAGTATTGGAAAAAGAGCTGTCCAGGGTGTATGAGGAGATTGATATGGTGACGACCCCTGATGGCAGCCTCGTTGCCATGGTGCACTGTAACAACTGTACCTCTGACCTGAATGCCTGGGTAGGCTTATTCAGAGAATTTGCAGAGAGCTTCGGGATAGATGTGGATATGAGCGGGCTGTACGGCATGCTTTATCATAAAGCGCTCGAAGGCGACGCGGACTGCGGAGGTCTTCTGGCATATAACTATTTCTCAGGGGAACATATCACCGGATTTGAAGAGGGCCGGCCATTGTTCGTGCGGACGCCGCAGAGCAGGTTCAATCTGGCTAATTTCATGCGCGTCCATCTCTTTACGTCACTCGGAGCGCTTAAGACAGGGATGGATATCCTGCTCAAAGGCGAGGGAGTGAAGCTGGATACGATGCTTGGGCATGGCGGTCTGTTCAAGACGAAAGAGGTGGGCCAGAAGATTCTGGCGGCTGCCATCGACACGCCGGTATCTGTCATGGAGACAGCCGGAGAAGGCGGAGCCTGGGGAATCGCGCTTCTGGCCGCTTACAGGCGGGAGAGGACGAAGGAGAATCTGGCTGACTGGCTGGCCGCCAATGTATTTGGCAGCGATGCAGGTACGAAGGCAGAACCTGATCCAAAAGATGTAGAAGGCTATGAGACATTCATACATCGATACGCGGCTGGCTTTCCAATAGAAAGAGCAGCGATAGAGACGTTAAGGCAGCAGAAGTAAATGAGCACAACTTGAAGGAGACAGATATATGATGAAAAGGAAAGAGTATAAGTTCTGGTTTTGTACCGGATCTCAGGATTTATATGGGGAAGAATGCCTGGCCCACGTCGCGGAGCATTCCCGTAAAATAGTGGAAGCGCTGAACGCCTCCGGCAATCTTCCGTATGAGGCCGTCTGGAAACCGACGCTGATTACGAATGAGCTGATCAGAAAGACATTCAATGAGGCCAACAATGATGATACATGTGCAGGCGTCATCACATGGATGCATACGTTTTCCCCGGCAAAGTCATGGATCCTCGGCCTGCAGGAGTACAGAAAGCCGCTGCTGCATCTGCACACGCAGTTCAATGAAGAGATACCATACGATACGATTGACATGGATTTCATGAATGAGAACCAGGCGGCTCACGGTGACCGGGAATACGGGCATATCTTCAGCCGCCTTAAAATGGAGCGGAAGGTAGTGGTCGGCTTCTGGGCAGACACTAAGGTCCAGAAAAAAATAGGCGCCTGGATGCGCACAGCAGTAGGAATCATCGAGAGCAGCCATGTGCGTGTCATGCGCATCGCCGACAACATGCGTAATGTGGCAGTAACCGAAGGGGATAAGGTAGAAGCGCAGATCAAATTCGGATGGGAAGTGGACGCGTATCCTGTCAATGAGATAGCGGAAGCAGTCGCAGCGGTATCCAGAGGAGACATCGATACGCTGGTAGAGGAATACTACGACAGATATGAAATACTGCCGGAAGGCCGTGACGAGAAGGAATTCCGTGAGCATGCGGCTGTGCAGGCCCAGATAGAGATCGGTTTTGAACGGTTTCTGGAAGAAAAGGACTATCAGGCGATTGTCACGCATTTCGGCGACCTTGGCTCCTTAAAACAGCTCCCCGGACTTGCCATCCAGAGGCTCATGGAAAAAGGATACGGATTTGGCGGCGAGGGAGACTGGAAGACGGCAGCCATGGTTCGTATCATGAAGATTATGACGCAGGGGATGAAAGATGCGAAAGGGACTTCCTTCATGGAAGATTATACATATAACCTCGTTCCGGGTAAAGAAGGAATCCTTCAGGCTCATATGCTGGAAGTGTGCCCGTCGATTGCGGAAGGTCCAATTGGCATCCGGTGCCAGCCGCTCAGCATGGGTGACAGAGAAGACCCGGCCCGTCTTGTATTTAAGGCAAAAGAAGGCGCGGCTGTGGCGACATCGCTCATTGACCTGGGGAACCGGTTCCGGCTTATCATCAACAACGTAAATTGTAAAAAGACAGAAAAGCCGATGCCGAAACTTCCGGTTGCCACTGCATTCTGGACGCCGGAGCCAAATCTTCAGACTGGGGCAGAAGCATGGATTCTGGCGGGAGGCGCACACCATACGGCATTCTCCTATGACCTGAGCGCAGAACAGATGGGTGACTGGGCAGAAGCCATGGGAATCGAGGCAGTATACATCGACAGAGACACGACGATACGCCAGTTTAAGAACGAACTCAGGTGGAATGCGGCCACTTACTGATTTCCCCGTTGCACTTTGCACCAGACTGTGCTACAATTCAGATACCCCAATTTGACGGGGTATCTGATTTACGTATTATGAATCCTATATTTGGGATATTCTATATGCACCTCTTTCGTTTCAAGAAGCCTTTCCGTTTTTTTGTCAAAGGAGGCATCACAGATGAGGGTCTGTATCGGGGCCCATGTTTCTACGAGAAAGATTCCGTTTGAGTTAAATTTCGTGTGGTCCACAAGCAGATAGTTGTGAGCCGAGTTCTGTAGTATGGTTCTTTTCACATCGATTCCGGTCGTCGCATTGTCGAAGAAGCCCCCGGCGGAGAACCCTCCGCAGGAGATGAAGGCCGCGTCCACATATATCTGACGGGCCGTATTGATTGTGACCTCGGAGTCAAGGGTGACGCCATCGGTATGTGAGAGATAGCCGCCCATGATGAACAAGGTGACATTTAGATAGTCCTTCAGATAGCTCAGGATAGCTGTACTGGCTGTGTAGACGGTCAGGGAATGGGTCCGGGGGAGCAGCTTGAGCAGCTCGAGCACGGTCGTGCTCGCATCCAGAAAGACGGAGGACGACTCCAGAAGGTGGGGCAGTGCAAGGCGGGCAATCGCCTGCTTATATTCAGTACCTTTCATGGAACGATAACAAAAAGAAAGCTCTGCCTTACTGTTGTCAGCTATGAGAGCTTTCCCGTATTTTCGTGAGACGAGCCCGTTCTGCTGAAGCTTGTCCACATATCTGCGCACCGTGACAGGCGATATGTTGAAATAACCGGCAATATGGTTGATAGATACCTCGCCGTGTTTCTTGATATAATCATAGATGAGCGACTGCCTGGATGCTGCCTTCATTGAGAATCCCCCCTTTTGCAAATCTTATAATGATTATAGATAGCGTGATTAGGGATGTCAAGAAAGCATTTATGTATGTCATCTTCAGGAGCTGTGCAAGTATTCGTCTATAATTATGTGCATGATTGCCCGGGTTCTCGGGCTTAGCTTCTTGTATTTCTCAATCAGGGCCTGTTCATCAGAATTCAGGTCATACTCTGCCACGGGTTCGATTTTATGGGGAATAGAAGTAAATCCGGCAAGGTAGTCGATAGAAGTTTCAAAATAATCCGCCATATTTTTTAATGTCTCCAGATTCGGTTCTGCAATTCCCTTTTCATACTTATATATCGACTGCTGGCTTGTATGCAGCAGATCTGCCAGCTGCTGCTGGCTCAAGCCTCTTTGTATTCTGAGCTTTTTCAGATTATCCATAGTATTCACATCCTTTTCTACTATTTTACCAACAACTGCAAGTGAAAAATAAATCTTTTCAAGATTTAAATAAAAAACAATATGAGTTTACAAGGAAAAATCAACATTATGTTGCATTTTGGAACTATGTGCAAATTGCACAAAAGCTATTTAAAAATAAAGGGTATCAGGTCAGAATGAACATTTTGTCTGTAGACAGCGAGCGTTTTGCTTCATAGAATGAAGAAAATCAATTGACCGTATATCTGTATCGCGTGAAGAAAAGGAGGCTATGCAAATGCAGTCTAAGATGAAAGCGCTTGTTACATACGGTGTTCATGACTACCGTTATGAAGAAGTGGACAGGCCCACGGCAGGTGAAGGGGAGATGATCATCAAGGTCGAGGGCTGCGGTATCTGTGCAGGGGATTTGAAGGCGTATCATGGCGGCAGCGTGTTCTGGGGGGACGAAGGCAGCGCTCCTTATCTCGAAGTGCCGGCCATCGGCGGACACGAATTCACAGGGCGTATTGTGGAGATTGGTTCCAGGACCGAGAAAAAGGAGACATATGGAATCGCGGACGGCAGTTTCAAAGTCGGAGACCGGGTAGCGGTAGAGCAGATTGCGCCATGCGGGACGTGCAGATATTGCGAAGAAGGCAGATACCATCTGTGTGTTCCTCACAACGTATATGGATTCAAATATTATCTGAACGGTGGTTTTGCGGAATACGCAAAGCTCACGAAAGAGTCTCTTGTCTATAAGATACCGGAGGATATGCCTCTGGAACGAGCACTGCTGATTGAGCCCTATGCCTGTTCTATGCATGCCGTCGGCCGGGCCGCACCGGGCCAGGATGATATTGTCGTCATCTCGGGAGCCGGGTGTCTGGGACTCGGCATGATTACTGCGGCGAGGAAGAGGAACCCGAAGCGCCTCATCGCACTGGATCTGAACGAGGAACGGCTTGAAAAGGCGAGAGAATTCGGATGCGATGTGACGATCAATCCTCTCCGGGAGAATCTGAAGGAGAAGATAATGGATATGACGGACGGATACGGATGTGACGTATACATAGAGGCGACCGGTCATCCGTCCAGCGTGAAGCAGGGACTGGATGTAATATGCAAGGGGGGAAGGTTCATCGAGTTCAGCCTGTTCCTCGAGCCGGTCACATGTGACTGGAGTGTCATCGGGGATGGCAAAGAGCTTGACATGTATGGGGTGAGCCTGAGCCACAGATGTTTCCCGGAGGCGATAGAAGGTCTGTACACAGGGGCGCTTAAATCGGACGGTGTCGTGTCCCATAAGTTTGCCCTGGAAGATTATGAGACAGCTTTTGAACAGAGCGGAAAGGGGAACGGTTCTGTCAAAGTCGTGTTTACATTTGAATAATTCTGAAGGCGGACATTCCGGGTGCGGGCTGAGGGCCCTCCTGCACAGCCGGGTGCGGTCGGCAGATTATTATAAATTATCAAGGAGGTAAAAAGTTTATGAAAAAAAGAATATTGGCACTTCTGATTGTATTGTGCATGTGTACGGGGCTTGCAGCCTGTGCAGGAAAGAAGGACGAAAAAAAGAGCAAAGAATCGTCTGGTGAAGAGATCGTGGTATCCATCGCTACACTGAACAATCCGATTGTATCCAACCTTGTCAAGCTGGCTCAGGAATACTATGACGAGAAGGGGGTCAAGCTGGATTTTGCGGTGCTCCCGGAAAATGACCTGCGTGAGAAAGCGACGCTGGAGGCATCTACGGGCGGTACGACTTACGACATCTATTTTACAGGCCCTTATGAAGCGAACTTCTGGATTACATATGGATGGGCGGAGAATCTGCAGCCGTATATCGACAAGATGTCGGATGAACAGAAGGAATCACTGGATCTGGATGATATCTTCCCAAGTATGCTGGATTCCCTGTCAGATCCGGAGACGGGGGACGTCTACGCGCTCCCGTTCTTTGGAGAGGCAAGCTTCTTCATGTACAATAAAGAGCTGCTAGATAATGCCGGAGTGTCTATGCCGGAGAATCCAACATGGGAAGACATCTACGATATCGCGGTGGCCGTCGACGATGAGGAGGCAGGAATCACAGGCATGACGATGCGCGGCGCGCCAGGATGGGGCATGAGCGGAGCTCCTTTTGTCACCATCGTCAATGCCATGGGCGGAAAGTTCTATGATATGGACTGGAATGCCACGGTAGAGACAGACGAGCAGAGGGCCGCATGGGAGATGTATAAGAATATTCTCCGTGATGCAGGGCAGGACGACATCATTACGTACACTTATAACGAATGCATCAGCCTCATGAATTCCGGCAAGTGCGGCATCTGGTATGACGCGACATCCAATGGGCCTAATCTGGAAGCAGACGATTCCCTTATCAAAGGGAAAGTAGGATATGCACAGTCTCCTTCAGGATGGCTCTGGAACTGGGGGATGAATATCAACCCGAATTCTGCCGATGAAAAGAAGCAGGCTGCGTTCGACTTCATGGTATGGGCATGTTCCAAAGATTACGTGAATCTGTCCCTTGAAAAGGACCCGAGCGGTGCATCCACCCCGTCCGGCGTGAGAGCATCTACCTATGAGCTGGATGCGTACAAGGATCTGCCGTATGCAAAGCCGACACTGGATGCGCTTTCCGACCTTGATTTTAACAATCCGTGTAAAGACGAGGTTCCTTATGTGGGGCTGCAGTACATTGCGATTCCTGAATTCCAGGAGGCCGGTGATAAGATGACGGAATCTCTGGCTGCCTATGTGACGGACGAAATCACCCTGGATGAAGCGCTGGCCGCAACGCAGAAAGCCTTTGAACAAGCTGCGGAAGAAGGCGGATACAAGAAGTAGAGGCAGTATCATAAAGGGCCGCTGCCTTATGCCGGCGGCGGCCGGCGAAGCAGCAGCCCTTTATGCTCCCTGACAGGAGCGCCCGTCTCTGTCGGGCAGTGTACTGCATCTCAATACTTACAGCAGCCAAATGAAGAATGGAATGGAGCCTATGAGTAAAATAGCAAGAAACATAAAGAAAAAATATCCGGTGGAACGAAGCTTTGTAGTTCCTGCATGTGTAATCGTGGCTGTAGCTACGCAGGTACCGTTTATCCTGACGATTATTTTCTCGATGCTGCAGTGGAACATCGTTCGTCCAGATCAGGGGATTACGTTTTCCGGGCTTAAGAATTTCAGCTATTATCTGGGGAACCCGGAATTCTATACGATCTGTCTCCAGACGATAGTGATGATTGGTGCGGCGCTGCTTTTGTGCCTCATCTTCGGCTATCTTATCGCACTCATGCTGGACTGTGACATACCGGGCAAGACGATATCCAGGACACTGATTTTAAGTCCGTTTTTTATCATGACGACGACTACCGGCGTTCTCTGGAAGACGGTCATCCTGAATACTAATTTTGGATGGGTCGGAACAATAGCGGACTGGATGGGTATCAGGGCAGTCGATTTTGTGAGCTACTATGCCAGGCCGCTTGTCGTATTTCTGTTTGTGTGGCAGTGGATGCCTTTTTTTGTGCTCGTCCTTCTGGGCGGTCTCCAGGGGATCCCCGGGGAAGTGCTGGAGAGGGCCAGCCTGGACGGATGCAGCTGGTTCGAGATGATATTTAAGATCAAGCTGCCGATGATATTCAACCATATGCAGGTAGCGCTCATGCTCGGGCTGATATTTCTTGTAAAAGAGTTCGGCCTTATACTGACGACCACGGGAGGGGGGCCTGGACAGAAGTCATATACGCTGACCTATTACATATATAAGACGCTGTTCAGCGGGTCTAACGTGGGGCGGGCAGCGGCCCTGTCCGTCATAACGGTCGTTGTGACGCTGACAGTTATCAATCTGATATTCAGGGCAATCAAGAAGCGCCGTACGGCATACGAGTAAGGGAGGGGATGACATGAAAAAAGCAGTGGTAAAACGAGATGCACGAAGCAGAAGAGCTGCGGCAAAAAAAGAAGCCAGACGGTGGATAGCAGGCATTATCATACTGGCTTTTGCATTATTTTATTTTTTCCCAATCCTATATATGATCCTAAGCGGCTTTAAGACAGAGGCCGATGCGGCCGTGCCTGCCATCCTGTTCCATCCGACGCTCGTGACGTGGCAGAAGGTGCTCGCGGACGTCTCTATGATCAACTACCTGAAGAATACAATATTCCATGTACTGCTTGGAACGGGAATCTGCCTCGTAATCGGCATCCCTGCCACATATGCGCTCGTATTCGCGAAGTTTAAGAAGGAAGGGCGTGGGGAGAGCCTGTACAACTGGTTTGTCACGACGATTCTCCTTCCTCCGGTGGCTGTCCTCATACCTCTTTATATCACGTTCAAGGAACTGAACCTGAATCATACGAGGGGCGGGCTGCTGTTTCTGTACGTAGGCTTCCATCTGCCTCTGTGCATCTGGCTCCTGTATTCGTTTTTTAAAGACGTGCCGGAGGAAGTGGTGGAAGCGGCCAGGATAGATGGCTGTACAAACAGGCAGCTGATCATGCGGATCATCATTCCGCTTACGAAGACTGGTATCATGACTGCGGGACTGCTTGTGGCGGTATTTATCTGGAATGAATTCTTCCTTGGCTATAATCTGACGACGAATGCAACAGCCACGCTTCCGGTCTATATGGCGAGGTTCGGGCAGCAGCAGGGGCAGTTTATCGCACAGCTGTCGGCATCCGCCTCCATCTCGTGCATTCCGCCCATGATATTTGGCTGGATATCACAGAAGTCTCTGATCAAGGGACTGACGGCAGGAGCGGTCAAGGGATAGCAGAAATACAAAAAAAAGAGGAGATTACTTGAATATGGACAGAGAATTGATACGACAGGTACTTACGGTTGCAAAGCGTCTGGATGAAAAGAATCTGGTCAATGCCTACGAAGGAAATATATCGACAAAGAGCGGGGACACCGTCTATATAACGCCCACCGGAAAGAACAAGGCGTTTCTGACGGAAGATATGATTGCCGTGGTTGATGATAAGGGGAACCAGACAGGCGGGAGCTGTAAGCCCACTTCAGAACTTCCCATGCATCTCCAGGCATATGAGATTAGAAAAGATATCGGGGGCGTCGTACACTGCCATCCCACGTTCCTGACCGCGCATGCCATATGCAACAGGCCGGTGGTTACAAAAGGATACCCTGAGATGATGGCAAACTTCAAGGTGTTCGAGGTGGCGCCCTACGGGCGGCCCGGCACCGGAGATATCCTGAAAGGTGCGATTCCGGTCTTCGCACACAGTGACGTAGTGATACTTGGGAATCATGGCGTACTGGCAGTCGGGAAGACGGTGGAGGACGCCATGAATAAAGTAGAGGCGGCAGAAGCCATTACAAAGGCACTGTATTATGCCGATGTACTTGGCAGCCCGTTAGATTTAAGCGCTGAGGAATGCGATTATTTCTATCACATATATGACAGTAAATACAGCAGATAGAGGAGTGGAAAGGATGAATATACTTGATAAGTTCTCTTTGAAGGGCAAGAAGGTACTCGTGACGGGAGGGGCCCAGGGAATCGGGCTGAATTATGCCATGGCGGCGGCCGGAGCAGGAGCGGATGTGGCGCTTGCAGACAGGAACAAAACCAAGGCCAAAGAAGAGGCCGCGAAACTCAGCCGTGCATACGGAATCGAAGCGGTTGGCATCGAAGTGGACGTTACCAGCCCGGAGCAGGTGGAGGAGATGTGTTCTTTCATGGCGGAAAAGATGGGCCGGATAGACGTGGCATTCTGCAATGCCGGGATATCCATCAATACCCCGGCGGAAGAGATGACCTTCGACCAGTGGAGGAAAGTGATAGACATCAACCTGACAGGAGTGTTCCTCACTGCGACGGCGGCAGGCAGATACATGATACGCCAGGGAGGAGGATCCATCATCAATACCGCCTCCATGTCAGGCCATATTGTGAATATTCCTCAGCCACAGGCAGCCTATAATGCGTCAAAGGCCGGGGTCATCATGCTCACGAAATCGCTGGCGGTAGAGTGGGCAGGGAAAAATGTGCGGGTCAACAGCATAAGCCCCGGATATATTATGACCGACCTGATCAAAGGCCATGAACTGATTCCTGTATGGACCGGCCTCTCTCCGCTGGAGAGGATGGGACGCCCGGAAGAACTCCAGGGAGTGGCGCTTTATCTTGCAAGCGATGCCGGCACATTTACGACGGGTGCTGATTTTGTCGTGGACGGCGCCTATACCTGCGTATGACAGGGGCGGCAGCTCTATACGGAACGTTCAAAGCGAAAGGAGTGGTAGGATGGCAGGAAACCGTTATATCGGAGCGTATCCTGTGGTCGGCATACGACCGGTGATTGACGCAAGGAAAGGCATGCTGGATGTAAGAGGGTCTCTCGAAGAGCAGACAATGGGGATGGCCTGTGCAGCGGCTGAAATTATAGAGGAGGAACTAACGTATCCTGACGGGCAGCCGGTGCGCGTGGTGATTGCCGCACAGAGCATAGGGAGGGCCGCAGAAGCTGCGGCCTGTGCAGAGCAGTTCCACAAAGCAGGAGTCGCGGTGACACTGACCGTTACCCCGTGCTGGTGTTACGGATCTGAGACGATGGATATGGAGCGGGGAACGATCAAGGCCGTATGGGGGTTCAATGCGACAGAGCGCCCGGGTGCGGTATATCTGGCATCGGTGCTCGCGGCTCATGCCCAGAAAGGGCTTCCCGCATTTGGAATCTATGGACGCGATGTACAGGACAAAGACGACATGAGAATGCCTCAGGACGTGCGGTGCAAGATGCTCCGGTTCGTCAAGGCGGCGGTCGCGGCGGCTTTCATGAAAGGGAAATCATACCTTCAGATAGGTTCTGTATGTATGGGTATTGCAGGCTCATCCATTGATACGGACTTTTTTGAAGAGTACCTGGGAATGCGGGTGGAGTCTGTAGATGAGGTGGAAGTGCTCCGAAGGATGGAGGAAGGCATATATGATCGGGAGGAATATGAGCGGGCCCTCGCCTGGAGAAAAGAAAACTGCCGTGAAGGATTGGACAAGAATCCGGAACAGGTCAGAAAGTCTTCGCAGCAAAAGAAAAATGACTGGGAATTTGCAGTAAAGTCAGCGTGTATCATCAAGGACCTGCTGAATGGAAATGAAAGGCTGAAGGAAAGGTTCCCGGAAGAAGCAATCGGACACAATGCGATAGCAGGAGGGTTCCAGGGACAGCGGCAGTGGACCGACCACTATCCGAATACAGATTTTACGGAAGCAGTGCTCGCCTCTTCCTTTGACTGGAATGGCGCCCGCGAGCCTTATATATTTGCCACAGAGAACGATACGCTCAATGCAGTCTCCATGCTGTTCGGAAAGCTTCTGACAGGACGTGCCCAGATGTTCTCGGATGTCCGCACATACTGGTCCAAAGAGGCGGTATGGCGGGCTGCGGGCTATGAGCTATCCGGTATGGCCAAGGTGGCGGGAGGGTTCATCCACCTGATCAATTCAGGCGCTTCTTGCCTTGATATGTGCGGTGAAGTGCGAGATGCAGGGGGAAGAGCGGTCGTAAAGCCATTTTATGATATGACGGATGCTGATATAAAAGACTGCCTTGAGGCTGTGAAGTGGTGTCCGGCCGACCAGGGCTACTTCAGAGGAGGGGGATACTCCTCCAGGTTTGTGACGAAGGCAGAGATGCCGGTGACGATGACGAGGATTAATCTCATCAAAGGGCTTGGCCCTGTGATACAGATTGCAGAGGGATATACGCTTGACCTTCCGGATGAGGTAACGGATACGCTCTGGAAGCGGACAGACTATACATGGCCGTGCACGTGGTTTGTACCCCGGGTGACGGGGAAGGGCGCCTTCCAGTCAGCTTACAGTGTGATGAACAGCTGGGGAGCCAACCATGGGGCTGTGAGCTATGGACATATAGGCGCGGATCTGATAACACTTGCCTCTATATTGAGGATTCCTGTCTGCATGCATAACGTGGAGGAAGAGCATATATTCCGCCCGGCCTGCTGGAATGCGTTCGGAATGGATAAGGAGGGGCAGGATTACCGTGCTTGTGGGACATACGGGCCGTTTTATAAATAATAGAAGGAGGATATCAAAATGGCAAATATCAGCATGGAGCATATCTGCAAGACGTATCCAAATGGGGTGAGTGCCGTGGAAGATTTCAGCCTGGAGGTCCAGGACAGAGAATTTATCATCTTTGTAGGCCCTTCCGGGTGCGGAAAATCGACGACGCTCAGAATGATTGCAGGTCTTGAGGATATCACTTCCGGGACATTAAAGATAGACGGCGTGGCAGTCAATGAAGTGCCTGCGAAAAACAGGGATATTGCTATGGTGTTCCAGAGCTATGCGCTGTATCCGCATATGAGCGTCTATGATAACATTGCCTTTGGTCTCAGAAGAAGGAAGCTGACAAGGGAAGAGACGGACCAAAAAGTGCGGGAAGCCGCAAGAATCCTGGACTTGGAGAGCCAGCTTAAGAAAAAGCCAAGCCAGCTCTCGGGAGGGCAGAAGCAGAGGGTTGCCATGGGTGCGGCAATCGTCCGAAATCCGAAGGTATTTCTTATGGATGAGCCGCTGTCCAATCTGGACGCGAAGCTCAGAGTGCAGATGCGCCTGGAAATCTCGCAGCTGCATGAAAGGCTCCAGGCTACGATGATATATGTGACCCATGACCAGACGGAGGCGATGACACTGGGGACGAGAATCGTCGTTATGAAGGACGGTGTAATCCAACAGGTGGATACTCCCCAGAATCTGTACAACCGGCCTGCGAACCTGTTTGTGGCGGGATTCATAGGTACGCCGCAGATGAACTTTCTAGATGCTGACGTGGTGGAAGAGAACGGGCGTCTCGCCCTCAGAGTCGGAAGTGGTCTTCTGGAACTGCCGGAGTCGAGACAGGGTCCATTGAAAGAGAAAGGATATGCAGGCAGAGAGATAACGCTCGGCATACGTCCCGAGGATATCAGAGATTCTGAAATCATCATCAACACGCTGGAGCGGTCATGTATCACGGCGAGGATACAAGTATATGAGCTGCTTGGAGCAGAGGCGCTGCTGTATTTTGAATATGCAGGCTATAAAGTGACTGCCAGCGTACATGCAAGGACAAAGGCACGGGAAGGCGATACGGTCCGGCTCGCGTTCGATATGGAGAAATCATACCTGTTTGACAAGGATACAGGACAATCTATCTTGTGACGGAAGGAAAGGGGCCAAATGATGAAAGTGGTATATTTGACAGAGCCGGGGAAGATGGCAATAGAAGAAGAGGATATCCCGAAGCTCAGAAAGGGATGTGTGCTTGTTAAAATTGAATATAATGGAATCTGCGGTTCGGACGTGCACTTTTATAAGGATGGAAGAGTGGGGGACTGTGTCTTGCGGGAACCTTTTGTCCTGGGACATGAAGTGGCGGGGACGGTGACGGAAGCGGCGGACGATGTAACCGGACTGAAGCCGGGAGACCGGGTAGCGCTGGAACCGGGATACGGGTGTGGGAGGTGCGAGTTCTGCAAGACAGGGCGCTATAATCTCTGCCCGGACGTTCAGTTTTTTGCCGCACCGCCTGTGAGAGGCGCGCTGCAGGAATACGTCGTACATCCGGCAGATATGTGTTTCCGGCTTCCGGACCACGTATCCACGATGGAAGGGGCTCTCGTAGAGCCGCTTGCGGTGGGGCTTCACGCTACATCACTTGGAGAGGTTACGTTAGGCCAGTCTGTTGTTATACTCGGGGCAGGCTGTATCGGGCTTGTGACGATGCTTGCCGCAAGAGCCCGTGGAGCGGCCGATATCGTCGTCGTTGACCTGCATGAGAAACGGCTCGAATATGCCCGGACGATGGGAGCGACGCACACAATCAGGGCAGACGGCACAGATGTGGCGGCAAGGATAGAAGAAATCTTGGGCGGAGGACCGGATGTCGTGTTTGAGACAGCCGGGTCGCCGGTGACGATAGCCCAGACCGCGTATATCGCAAAGCGGGGCGGAACGGTGGTTCTCGTCGGAATGGCATCCCAGAGTGAAGTGAACTACAACTTTTTTCAGCTTATGGAGAAGGAAGCAGTCGTAAAATGCGTATTCAGGTACCGCAACCTGTATCCCAGAGCCATTGCAGCTATTGCAAGCGGCAGCATCAATGTCAGACAGATCGTAACGCACGAGTTTGAACTGGAGGAAGCAGGCAGGGCGTTCGAGACGGTAGTGCGGGATGCACAGGATGTGGTGAAGGGTATGATTAAAATGTAAAGCAGGTGACATCAGATGAGTACGATAGGATATAAAGAATATGACATTCTCTGTGTAGGCTCCTGTGTGCAGGATATTCTGATAGAAGGTATGGAACCGGAATCTTTTACGGAACCGGTCACGGTGCTTAATAGCGTCCTGTTTACGACAGGCGGTGACGCGGCAAATGAAGCAATAGTGCTCGGAAGGCTTGGGGACCGGGCGGGGCTTGTTGCAAGAATTGACGATGGCCCTGTAGGTGAAGCGCTGTACAGGAATCTCACGGAGGAAAAGATAGATTTGTCATATCTGTGCAGGGATGGAACAAGCCGTTCTACAACGGCTTTTGTCATACTGGAAAAAGACGGCGGGCACAAGTTCTTCCTGCACAAAGGATATGAAGAAGGCATCTCCCTGAAGGAGATAGATCTGGATATGCTTCAGAAGACGAAGGCGGTCTGTATCGGAAGCCTCTATACGTCTTACAGGCTTGACCGGGGCGATGCGGCTGTACTGATGCAGGAGGCAAGAAAAGCAGGCGTGCTGACATTTGCAGATATGGATCATGATGTGGAACAGCTAGGCCCCCGTGCCATGGACAGCGTATACCCATATGTCGACTATCTGCTGCCCAGCATAGACGAGGCCAGATATATAACCGGGAAGAAGAACGAAAGAGATGCGGCGGCGGAGCTGCTCTCAAGAGGGGTGGGCACTGCAGTCATCAAGCTCGGTGAGAAAGGATGCTACGTAAGGAGCCGGGAGGAAGAATTCTATGTTGACCCGTTTGAGGTGGCGGCCAAGGATACGACAGGCTGCGGCGATAACTTTACGGCGGGTTTCATCCATTCGGTAATTGGGGGAAGGAGCCTGTACGAGTGTGCAAGATTCGCCTGTGCCGCGGGTGCGGTCAATTCACTGGACATAGGGGCCCACATGGCAGTCAGAAGCAGCCGTCAGATAGAGAGATTTATGAACAATACGAAGCAGAGAAAGATAACACGGTAACAGGAGGTAAGGCGATGTGCAGGGTATTGGCGGCGGACATAGGCGCAGGCAGCTACAGGGTGATGGAAGGCTTATATACGGACGGGGGCCTTGCCATGAAAGAGCTGGCCCGGTTCAGGCATGCGCCTGTCAGCAGGGGCGGACATTATTACTGGGATATTGAGGAGATGAAGGATAATCTGGTTCAGGTGGTGAGAGACGCGGCTAAGCGGGGAGAGAGGATCCACTCCATTGGTTTTGATACATTTGGCTCGGATTTCGGCTTGCTGGACAGTAGCGGCGCACTTCTTGACAGTCCGCTTGCTTACCGGGATAAGGTCAGTGACGGCATATACGAAGCATACTTTAACGATGAGAAAGCGATCTATGCAAGAACCGGCGTAACCTACGCCACTACAGGCACAGCCCATATACTGAAGGGAATGGCAGAGCAGAAGTTTGCTTCCCTGAAACGTGCCGTGCGCCTCCTCTTCCTGCCGGATCTGCTTGCCTATCTCTTTACCGGGGACATGGTGAATGAATATACGATAGCGACCACGTCCCGGCTGCTGGATATCAAGCGTGGACAGTGGAATATGGCATTGATTGAACGTCTCGGACTGCCGGCGCATATATTCCATCCATTGTCTGCTCCCGGCACCGCCATTGGAGTGCTGAGAAAGGAAATCTCAGGGGGAATCCCCAATCTGCGTGGTACGGTGGTGACTGCATCTGCATGCCATGATACGGCTTCGGCGGTATCTGTTGTCCCGTACACCCGGGGCAGTTCGTTCATCAGCAGCGGATCGTGGTCTGTCAAAGGAATCGTGTGTGGCAGCCCATATACGACAGATACAGCCTGCGGGTACAAGATGAGCAATGAGGGGCAGCCAGGCGGAAAGTTCCGTCTTATCCGCAATATAACAGGGCTCTGGATATTAGAAGAGTGCGTGAGGGCATGGAGAGCAGAAGGAAAGAATCTGCGTATACCGGAGCTTGCTGCAAGGGCGGAAGAAGGGGGAGATTTCCCGTCTATGATATACACCGATGCCCCGGACTTCAAAAAGCCCGGCGATATGCCGGAGAAGATTCGGAGGTACTGCTTAAGGAGCCGGCAGAAAGTGCCGGAGACACCGGAGGCAGTCATGCGTACCGTCGTCAACGGACTTGCGCTGGAGTATAGGCGGCACAATGAGCAGCTGGAAGACGTGACGGGCTGTCCGGTGACTTATATGTATATCGTGGGCGGGGGAAGACATAACCGGCTATTGAACCAATGTGCCGCAGATGCCACGCAGTGTCCGGTCGTCTGCGGGCACCCGGAGGCAGCGGCCGCCGGGAATATACTTATCCAGCTGCATGCGTTGGGGGCGGTTCCGTCTATGGACGCATTCCCCCGCATAGCGGCAAAGGATGTTCCGGAAGTGACATACATACCGGGCCAGAAAGAGAAATGGGAAGAGAGATATGGAAGATATCTCAACTTAGCCAGATAAAAGAAAGACAGGAGGAAAAAGAGATGCTGATGAATATGAAAGAGCTTTTGGAGGTGGCAGACCGGCACCACTTTGCAGTACCTGCTTTCAATGCGGGCTGCAGCCAGATAGTAAAAGCGGCAATCGAGACGGCGGAAGAGAAGCATGCTCCGGTAATCATCGAAGTACATCCGGATGAACTAGAGTTCCTGGGCGATGCCTTTATCACATACTGCGTCAAGGCCGCCAATGACACGAGGATGCCCGTGGTCATTCATCTGGATCACGGTTCCATGTACAGCCAGATTGAACGGGCAGTTCGTGACGGCTATACATCCGTCATGATAGATGTCTCCCGCAGGTCCTTTGAGGAGAATGTTTTGATAACGGGACGTGTCGTTGAGTTTGCGCATCCGCTCGGCGTGTCCGTCGAGGCGGAGCTTGGTACGATCGGAATCATGGGAAACAGTGCGGAGGAAGGGACGAAGGAGATTACATATACGGTTCCCGCCGAGGCGGAAAAGTTCGTAAGGCTTACAGGGGTGGACGCACTGGCAGTCGGTATCGGTACTGCCCACGGACTGTATCCGAAAGGGTATGTGCCAAAGCTCCGGCTGGATATATTGGAAGAGATTAAGGCCGCGGTGCATATTCCGCTTGTCCTCCACGGGGGTTCCGGCAATCCGGATGAAGAGGTGGCAGCGGCAGTAAAGCTCGGCATCAATAAGGTCAATATCTCTTCGGACATCAAAGACCCATTCTACCGGCAGGTCAGAAAGACGCTTCAGGATGAGACGCTCAGGGAGCCAAATGAGATATATAAGGAGGCCATGGCAGTGATGAAGAAGATAATGGGGCAGAAGATGGACCTGCTCGGCTGTACGGATATGGCAGGCCATTACCGTCCATAGAGAGGAAAAGAGTATGCGTAGTCTTGTTGTGGACATTGGTTCCAGTAATGTGAAGGTATATCTGGCAGAGATGCAGGCAGATAAAGTGCTGTATATGAAAGAGGCAGACCGCTTTGCGACAGAGCGCTCGTTTTATCTTGGACATCTGTCCACAGACATATTCGCCATCTATGGCAGAATATGCCGGGTGGTCATGTCGCTTGCAAAACAGGGTATTTCTATTGATTCTATCGGGATAGATTCCTGGTGCTCAGACTTTGGAATCCTGGATCTGGACAGCGGTTCCATATCGATGCCGGTCTTTTACCGGGACAGCCGGACTGATGGGGCGCTGGAGAAAGTGGAGGCCGTAATGGGTTATGAGGAGATATACCGGCGGACGGGACAGAGGAAGCTTAAGGATTCCACGCTGTGCCAGCTTCTGGCCTATATGGAAGAGTACCCGCAAGGTCTCTGGGGCAGAAAAAAGCTGCTCTTTCTGGGAGATATGCTCATGTACCTGTTTACCGGCGTGGTCTGTTCCGAGCTGTCCGTTGCTTCGTACTCGCAGCTGTACAACATGCAGAAGGGGGAATGGGACTTCCATATGCTGGCGCGTTATGGCATACCGGAAGAGATTATGCCGCCTGTGGTGCCGCCCGGGACAAGGGTGGGCACTATAAGAGAAGACCTGGCCCGATATCTTGGCATAGGCAGAGTATCCGCAGTCATGCCTGCAGTGCACGACACCGCCTCCGCAGGAATGGCGGTTCCCGCGGAGGCGGGGAAGGCATGGGCCTTCCTTGCCACCGGCTCGTGGTTCCTTATGAGTATGGAACTGGATGCGCCGGCAGATGCAGGGAAGTCTTATGAATATCAGCTTTCGAATACTGGAATGGCGTTCGGGAAGGTACTGCTGAAGAAGAATATAACGGCTATGTGGCTCGTGCAGGAATGCAGAAAGCGATGGAAAGAGAGGGGCCTCAACTTTGAGTACGGGGAGCTGAAGGAGATGGCGTGCAGGGCAGAACCGTTCCGGGGAATGATTGATACGGAATATGAAGGGTTCCGCAACCCGGAGGATATGGTACAGGAGATCTGCTCGTATCTGAAAGACACGGGACAGGAAGCGCCAGGTGAAGAAGACGCAGGGCAGATCGTGAGAATCATATACGAAAGCATCGCCCTCCGGTCGGCAGAGGCTTTGGATATGCTGGAGGATGCAGCAGACCGGAAGATAGAAGTGCTGTATGTCATTGGAGGTGCGAGCAGAATTGAACTGCTGAACCAGTTTCTGGCGGATGCCACGGGACTTGCGGTAAAGACCGGGCCGTCAGAAGCATCAGCCGTGGGGAATGCGCTGCTCCAGGCATATGGAACAGGGATGGTCGCTTCTCAGCAGGAGATAAGGTCCGTGTCTCAGGCAATGTGCCGGACAGAGGAATATCAGCCCCGGGATGCCGGACAGTGGAAGAAACGCCGCGGAGAATACGAGAGATTTAAAGCAGATACAGACAACCGTGCGATATACGGGGATGGAAAAGACCAGTGTAAGAGCTTAACAAGGAGGAGAACGTTATGATGGGAAAATATATGCGGGGAGTGGCGGCTGTCGGGGGCGGCGGCGTAGAACTG
Source organism: Extibacter sp. GGCC_0201 (assembly GCF_017566055.1). Taxonomy (NCBI): domain Bacteria; kingdom Bacillati; phylum Bacillota; class Clostridia; order Lachnospirales; family Lachnospiraceae; genus Extibacter; species Extibacter sp. GGCC_0201. Next base: position 95,088 of record NZ_JABFCH010000013.1, read on the forward strand.
GTGCGTGATGTTCCGGTCCCGGAGATAGGGCCGTATGAAGCGCTCGTAAGGATGAAGTCGTGCGGGTTTTGTAACGGGACCGACTTCCACATCATACGGGGGGAGATGTCTGTGGATGTGGACGGCTTTCCCACGCTGCTTGGACATGAAGGAATCGGGGATATCGTAGAACTTGGAAGCAAAGTAAGAAACTATAAGATCGGCGACCGTTTTATGAATCCAATCATTAAGATGATGCCGGGTACACGGTACGGCTGTACATGGGGCGCAATGTGCGACTATGGTATCGTCCAGGATCAGAAGGCGATGGTTGATGACGGGGAAGATCTCTCGCTGCTGAACCCAAGGCAGCTGGAATGCGTACAGATTCCGGCAGATTTCGATGTCATCGACGGAGGATGCCTCATCACGCTGAATGAGTGCTTCAGCGCGGCCAGGAACTTTGATGTGGAGGACAAGGACGTCCTTGTGTACGGGGCAGGCCCTATGGGTCTTGCCACGATGAAATATATGAGACATCTCGGAGCCAGGAAGATCGTGGCCATAGACGGGGTGGAGGAAAGGCTTGCCCTGGCCAGGTCTCTGTCCGGTGCAGATGAGACGATCAATTATACGAAAGTGGACAAGAAAGAGGTGCTGAAGGGAAGAATCTTTGACCGTGTCATTGATATCGTCGGCCAGACCTCGATTCTGCTGGAAGGCTCCCATCTGCTGAAACCCTATGGAATCATCGGTTCCATGGGCGTGCTTCGGAATACGGACGCGATGGTGGATGTGACAAAGCTGAAGAATAACACGCGCCTGCAGATGCTGAACTTTCCATATGGACAGTATGACATAACGGCAGAAAATATCAGGCTGATAAAAAAAGGCGTCATTCATCCGAAAGATTTCTACAGCCATGTACTGAACGTGGAAGATATCCAGGAGGCCGTGAGGCTTGTGGCGGAGAAAGAGGCAGTCAAGGTAATCCTGGACCTGGAAAATTAATGGGAGGGGTACGGATGAAAGAAAGAGAATTGAAAGAACTTATATGTGATATCGGAAAACGGATCTACACGAACGGCTTTGTGGCTGCCAACGACGGCAATATCACCGTAAAGCTGAATGAAAAGGAGTATCTGACTACCCCTACCGGCATCAGTAAAGGCTATCTGCGGCCGGAGATGATTGTGAAGGTAGACAGGAAAGGAGAGATGCTGGAGGGAGAATATACACCTTCTTCAGAAGTGAAAGTGCATCTGAAGATATACGAGCAGAGAGAGGACGTCGGGGCTGTCGTACACGCACACCCTCCTTATGCCACCACCTTTGCAGTCGCACACATTCCCCTTGATTTCTATCTCCTGCCAGAGGCAGTGTATGCGCTTGGAGCCGTACCTGTCATACCATATGCGCAGCCGTCCACGCAGGAGCTGGCGGACGGCCTCATCCCGTATCTTCAGGATTATGACGCATTCTTGCTGGAGAATCACGGTACGGTCACGGTAGGGACGGATCTCATCAAGGCCTTCTATAAGACAGAGACGCTGGAATACAACGCGAAGATAACATATATGGCAAGACTTCTCGGCAGATCAAATGAGCTTTCGCGGGAAGAGATAGACAAGCTTCTCGCTGCGTTCCACAAGAACAATCCCGGTGCCAGGCATCCGGGCTATGTAAAATTCAATGATTAGACAGGAGGTGGCAAGATGAAAAAGAGACCGGTAATAGGAATCGTAGGTCTGTCGGACGGTGAACCTGAAGTGCACGCACAGCTCAAGGGCATTGTGCAGGAGCAGGTTGATGCCATTGCCAGAGCGCTTAGAGAATCCGGCGAGATAGAAGTTATAGAAGCAGAAGAACTTGTGTGCAGTGTCAGGACCGCAAAAGAACAGGCCGAATACTTGAGAAAGATGGATGTGGACGGTACGGTATTGGCTTATGGCGTATTTGCGTTCCCGAACTTTTCCGCAATCGTTGCGCGTAATGGCAAGGGGCCGTTCCTGCTGGCTGCAAATCTGAATCCGGACTGGCCGGGCATGGTAGCGATGCTTGCCGCGGGAGGAGCGCTGAACCACCTTGGGATCCGGCATTTCAGGGCGAGCGGGGATATCGCGCAGCCGGAGGTCCTTGAGAGGTATATGCGGTTTGCCAGATGCGCCCGGACCGTCACCCGTCTGAACGGCCAGAAGTATGGCCTCATAGGCGGGCGCAGCCTGGGAATGTACAGCGCCACAGTGAGCATGCAGGACTGGCAGAAGAAGTTCGGCGTAGATGTGGATCATATGGATCAGAGCGAGCTTGTGAGGCTTGCCGGGGAAGTGCCGGAAGAAAAAGTCGACAAGGCATTATCCTGGCTGGAAGAATATGTGGGAGAGGTACGGTATAATGGCGGCAGCTTTACAAGGGATAAGTTAAGAACCCAAATCCGGCATTACGAGGCGCTGAAGAAGATTATCAAAGACAATGGATATGATTTTGTTGGGGTCAAGTGCCATTACGAGATGAGCCGCCACTATTGTACCGAGTGTATCAGTGCGGCGTTCTGCAATGACCCTTATGACTGGGACGGTGCAAAGGAGCCGGTCGTCTGCGCCTGTGAAGCGGATTCCGATGCCGCGCTTACCATGCAGATTCTGAGGCTGCTCACGGATGAGCCGGTCATTTTTATGGATGTGAGGCATTATGACGATGAGCACGGCGTGATGGTATTCTGTAACTGTGGCTCCCAGTCTACCTATTATGCGACGGGACACGACGATTACAAAGAGAACCTTCGCAGGACGAAGCTGTATCCGGCACTGGATATCTATGCAGGAGGAGGATGCCATGTGAATCTGATGACTGCACCCGGCCGGGCAACCATTGCACGGCTCAACCGTAAGGAAGGGAGGTACCGGCTCACAATCATACCAGCTGAATTTGTCACGCTCCCGGACGAGAAGATGAAGGAGACCACAGAAGAATGGCCTCATGTATATGCACGGCTGCCCTTCGATCATCAGATATTTCTGGATGAGTTTGATGCCAACCACTGCCATGCCGTATATGGCGATAAGACGGGGGAACTCAAGATGGTCTGCAAGATGCTGGACATAGAGGCTGAGGTTCTCGGAGAATGAAGAAGAGGGATTGGGCAGCCAATCAGATTATGTGAGACAGGAGGCGCTTCGATATGCAGAGAATACTGAATAATCCAGATGATATCGTGGATGAGATGCTGGAAGGTTTTTTGAACGTGCATGCAAATCTCGTAGAAAGGACCGGAAATTCCCGTGTAGTGCGGGCCAGGGACATCCCCCCGGGAAAGACAGGTGTCGTTACCGGAGGCGGTTCCGGGCACAAACCGGCTTTTGTCGGATATGTAGGGAAGAACATGTGTGACGCGGCCGCGGTTGGAGAGATATGTTCTTCGCCGACGGCTGCGGCCTTCCTGGACGCATTCCGGGCGGCAGACCAGGGAAAAGGCGTGGCCTGCCTGTACGGCAATTATTCCGGTGATAATATGAACGTGCGTATGGCGGTCAAGATGGCGGAGAAGGAAGGAATCCATGTAGAGACGGTGGCAGCCAATGATGATGTGGCCTCGGCTCCGAAGGAAATGAGGGAAAAGCGCCGGGGCGTGGCAGGTGAGGTGTTCATGTGGAAGGCAGCGGGAGCAAAAGCGGCCCAGGGTGCCAAGCTTAACGAAGTGATTGCCGCGGCCAGGAAAGCCATAGACAATACGCGCAGCGTGGGCATCGGGCTGACGCCGTGTACGCTGCCCGCGGTCGGACACCCTAACTTTGAAATCAGAGAAGGGACGATGGAAGTGGGAATCGGCCATCACGGCGAGCCGGGGATAGAAGTCTGCAAGCTTGAGAGTGCCGCCGGCATGGCAAGGCGTATGGTGGATATCGTGCTTGGAGACAATCCATTTGGGAAGAATGAGGAGGCCGCGGTACTCATATCCGGTCTGGGCGCCACGCCGCGGATGGAACTATACGTGCTTTACAATGAGATGGAACAGATTTTCAGGAAGAAAGGTATCCGTATATACAAGGCATATGTAGGAGATTACTTTACTTCGCTGGATATGATGGGCGTTACGTTGACTGTCATGAAGCTGGATGGCGAGCTGAAAGACCTGCTTGACTTTCCGGTACAGTGCGTTGGCATGACACAGCTATAGGAGGCAGAGATGGAGGGATTTAATAATGTGCAGGGAAAGCCCGTGCTGCTTGCCATCGTAAAGGCGGTACAGGACAATAAGGCTTATCTCGGTGAGATAGACGGGTTGATTGGTGACGGTGACCACGGGATGAACATGAACAAAGGGTTTACGCTCTTTGCAGACAGATATGGCAGCGGGGACATCAGCTTTACAGACGGGCTGGAACAGCTGGGAATGGTTCTTCTTGGAGAGATTGGTGGCTCCATGGGCCCTATTTACGGCACCGTCTTTACGGAAATGGCCCGGGCAGGCGCCTCCTTTGATGTAGTTGGACTGGATGAGCTGAGTCTTATGCTGGAAGCAGGGCTAACGGGGCTGCAGGATATCATAGAGGCCAAAGTTGGTGACAAGACGCTCATAGACACCTTGTCACCGGCCGTATATACGCTGAAAGCAGAAGCCGGCACGGAAGGATGCTTTGCGCAGGCTCTGGACAGGATGAAGGCCGCGGCAAAGGCAGGGCGGGATTCCACAAAGGATATGGCTGCAAAGTATGGCCGTTCCAGCAGGCTCGGGGAACGTTCCAGAGGCGTGCCGGACGCGGGGGCAGTATCCTGCTGTATTATCCTGTGCGCTATGGCTGACGGTATAAAAGAGATTCTGTAGAATGTCTGCCAAAAGAAAAGGAAAACATAGTTCCATAATCTTCCGGTTCATAGTACAATAGAGGCAACGAATAAAAAGGTTGGGTACGTACGATGAGAAGATCTGGAAGAGAGAAAGAGGGTAATCTGTCTTATCTGAAATATATAGTCGCTATTGTAATATTACTGGCGGCTATGATTGCGGCTGTCGTCTGCTATTATATGGACATGAATGAGAAGCTTTTGTCAGAAGCCCGCAGGAACTTAAAGACAGAGAACGAGTATAAGGAACAGTATTTCTGGCAGTTCGTAAACAGCAGGCTGAACTGGTACAGGACGGTTGCCGCTTTCTGTGATGAGCCGGACGGGTCAGGTGATGAAAACTGGCATATGATTCTTAAGGAGTACAGTTCGGATGATATGCGCTTTGGAATCGCGGATACGCAAGGGACGATATATTTTGGAGATAACGAGACGGCGGACATCAGCGACCGGGGCTACTACAATAAAGTGATGCAGGGAGAGGAAGTCATCTCCGATGTGCTGGTCGGAAGCTGGGACGGACAGGAGACAGTCGTCATGGCCGTGCCTATCTGGACAGACGGAAAGGTGAGCGGGGCAGTCTGTGCGGAATACACGACCTTGAATCTTGGACAGGCACTGAATACGTCGGCTACGGAAAAAGCTGGAGCAACGCTTGTATTCGACAAGACAGGAAAAGTAGTTGCCTCCTATAAAGGGATGGAAAACTTCACGACGATATATGATATGCTGGAGACGATGCAGTACAAGGACGGAAACGGTGTCGAGAAGCTTAAGAAGGATGCGGCTGCCGGCGAATCCGGCTATATGACTTATTACAATAATAACAAAGTACGGCTGTTCTACTATCAGCCGTCAGAGTACAATGACTGGACCATCTGTTCGCTCGTCGTAACGGACGCCGAGGAAAAGGTGCTGAAAGGGCTTAGGACTACTTCGCTCTGGATGCTGGCAGGAGTAATCATCGCCGTGGTCCTGATACTGCTTACAAGTGTAAGCGGTATACGTCATCTGCAGAAGAATGTGAAAAAGATGCAGAGGGATTATCTGACAGGCTGCTTCAACCGGGTGACAGGAAAGCGTATTGTCGAGAGAGGGATGCACATGGAGCAGAACAAGTCGTTCGGTGCCTGCCTCTTTATAGATGTGGATAATTTCAAAGGGGTCAACGATACATACGGACATGATGAAGGAGACCGCATACTCATCAATGTAGGGCGGATACTCATGCAGAATACGCGCGACCGGGATATCGTCATCCGGTTCGGCGGAGATGAATTCGTCATATGGATGTACAAGGTAGACAGCGTTAAAGCAGCCGAAGATGCAGCCAAGCGGATTCTGAAAGCAGCTTATGATGAGGCTGGAACGGGCCTGAGCATTGGCATAGCAATGGTAGAGCCGGGAGAGAAAAACTATGACGCAGTCATGAAACGGGCCGATGAAGCGCTCTATGAGGCGAAGGCAGAAGGAAAAGGCCGGTATGCGGTTTACAGTGATGCGGCGGAATGATATACCGGAAGCCCTTAACCGCGTATCTCCTTGCCGACAGACGCCGCCAGGTCTTCCAGCACCTCCTCCACGGAATCCGTGACATAGGTAGAGTAGTAGGCGATACCGGGCGCAGCGTTAGACATGGCGTAGCTTGCGCCTGCAAGCTGCAGCATTTCAACATCGTTATACTGGTCTCCGAACGCGATACAGTCTTTTGCCTGTATATCCAGATGTGCCAGCAGATTGGACAAGGCAGCTCCTTTGTTGGCGCCCGGGGCGATAAAGTCGACCCAGAGATTGCCTGAAGTCACTACATTGATTCTGCCGCGGAAACGTTCTTTGAAAAAGGGGGCCATATCCCGCGTACCGGAAAAGCTGCACACTGCTATCTTCAGAAACGGTTCATGGATATCTTTCAGGCTATCTACCTGACGTATATCAAATTTTACAACTTCTGTCATGTGCCGGATAAACTCCGGATTGCCGGAATCCATATAACCGCCGGATTCGCAGGACAGGAAGCAGTCACATTTACCGTATTCCTTTACGGAATCCAGTATTTCAAGGCCGAGTTCCCTCTCGATGATTCCACGTGAGAGAACCTGGCCTTTGTGTATGCATAAAGAACCGTTTTCGGCGATATAGGATATCTCATCTTTAATTGGTTCAAAAAGGCGGCGCAGATTGCTGTACTGCCTGCCGCTGGCTGCCGCGAAACGGATCCCTTTCTGCTTTAATTCCATGATAAGCTCCATCATTCTCGGGCTGACAGTCTGGGCGTCATCCTGCAGAATGGTACCATCGAGGTCGCTGGCAATCAATTGTATCATAGTTTGTCTCCTTTTCTGGGTATTGCTAATTAAATACCTACCCATTATAATATAAAAAGAAAATGAATGGAAGAGAGGAGCACGTGAACAATAATGAAAATTGGAATTGGTAATGACCACGCAGCGGTTGATATGAAGAAAGAAGTTGTAGAGTTTCTGGAAGAGAAGGGGTATGAGGTAGTTAATTTTGGAACAGATACGAAAGAAAGCTGCCACTATCCGGAGTATGGACGTAAGGTCGCCGAGGCCGTCGCTGCCAAGGAAGTGGACCTTGGAATCCTTATCTGCGGGACGGGCGTCGGAATCTCCCTGGCCGCCAACAAGGTAAAGGGAATACGGGCGGTCGTATGCTCGGAACCATATTCGGCGAAGCTTTCCAGACAGCATAACAATACGAATGTACTTGCATTCGGTGCACGTGTCGTTGGCAGCGAGCTTGCGAAGATGATTATAGAAGAATGGCTGGATGCGGAATTTATGGGAGGCAGGCACCAGGACCGTATCGATATGATAATGGCAATTGAAAATGAATAGCATGAGGATAGAGACCGATGAGGGAAGGATTGCCGGTGATCTGCATGTGCATACGGTATGCTCCGACGGCTCCGCATCTGTAGAATATATACTGGGTTATGCAGAGCACATCGGCCTTGCGTACATTTCGGTTACTGACCACGATACGCTTGCAGGTTCAGACAAGGCGCTTAAGCTGGTCAGGCCGGGAGGCGTCAAGGTCATACCTGGAGTGGAGATATCTGCGCGGGACGAAAGAACCGGCCGGAATGTCCACATACTCTGCTACTATCCGAAAGATGGAGCCGGCCTGCAGAGCTTTCTGGATGAGACGCTTGCAAGACGGCGGCGGCAAAAGCTTGAAATGGCAGGAAAAATCAGCAGGCTGTATCCTGGATTTTCCGTGGAAGACGTGGAGGAGCTGTCTGGTGAGAGCGGGGCAGTCTATGAATGCCATCTCATGCAGGTGCTTTGCAACCTCGGCTATACAAACACCGCTATCGGGACGCTGATGGAGGAGCTTATCTCCTCCCGCGGCAGCTGCTACGTGCGAAGCAGCTATCCATCTGTGGATAAGGTGGCGGAGGTCATCAAAGATGTGGGCGGTATCGCGGTGATCGCACATCCAGAACAGTTCGATTCATTTGATTTGGCAGAAGATTTTGCCCGCAGAGGCCTCATACAAGGGGTAGAAGTATGGCATCCGAGAAATTCCGCAGCAGCCAGAGCGCGGCTCAGGGAGATGGCGGGGAAGTATCGGCTGCTTGAAACCGGCGGAAGCGATTTCCATGGACAGTACGCCAAAAGGCCCAATCCCCTCGGTGCGTGCGGCTGTACCCTAGAGCAGATAGAGCGGCTGCTTTACTGGCACGACTTTGTCAAGTTAAGTGTGTAAATTTTATATTTTATTTTGGCAGCTGAATCT
>NZ_JABFCH010000138.1:0-226 GCF_017566055.1 Extibacter sp. GGCC_0201
CCTGCGCCAGGACGGAAAGACCCCATGGAGCTTTACTCCAGCTTGATACTGGGATTCGGTATTGCATGTACAGGATAGGTGGGAGGCAGGGAAGCGATGACGCCAGTCGTCGCGGAGCCGCTGTTGGGATACCACCCTTGCAGTATTGGATTTCTAACCAGAGGCCGTGATCCGGCCTGGGGACAATGTCAGGTGGGGAGTTTGACTGGGGCGGTCGCCTCCGAAA
>NZ_JABFCH010000139.1:0-226 GCF_017566055.1 Extibacter sp. GGCC_0201
TGCCATTGCAGCTGCAAGAGCGAAGGATAATAATAATTTTTTGTTCATAATGTAAAAATGTTTTAGTAAAAAAATGTGATTAGTAAATCTCATGTAATATCTTCAGGTTTTCATCTGCTTGGGGCAGTCCTGCTTCTTTCGCTTTACGCAGCAGGTTTTCTGCTTCGGTATAATTCCCATTCAGCATTTGCATGATACCTTGCAAAAGGGTCTTTTCGGGAGTCTC
>NZ_JABFCH010000140.1:0-226 GCF_017566055.1 Extibacter sp. GGCC_0201
TGAAGGAAGTGCCGGTGTATCGCTGATGGAATGCACGAACCCGGTTAAAGACAAATGGCGCATCCGCTGGGATGTGCAGGAAAAAGAGAACGGCTCTGCCTCCTACATGGAAGAGGAGTTCGGACACAAGCCTACTGATGAGGAAATCCGCACATTCGTTATGTCATGGTATAACAGCCAGACTGATGCAGCTATCCTATCCGGATTCGCCTATAATGGTGCCCCT
>NZ_JABFCH010000141.1:0-226 GCF_017566055.1 Extibacter sp. GGCC_0201
TGCAGCCGGTCCGCCAGCTTGATGATGATGACCCGGATATCCTTCGCCATGGCAAGAAAGATCTTACGCAGATTCTCTGCCTGTACCTCCAGCTTATCCTGGGAATAGGACAGCTGCCCCAGCTTTGTGACCCCATCAACCAGAAGCGCAACCTCCTCGCAGAACTCTCTGGCCACATCCTCCAGCGTCATATCCGTATCTTCCACGGCATCATGGAGCATTCCCG
>NZ_JABFCH010000142.1:0-226 GCF_017566055.1 Extibacter sp. GGCC_0201
ATGTTTTATAGTCCACGGTCCCAGTCTGCGGCAGACCGAATACGGACTGGAATTTTTCTACGGAGGCTGCCGTAGCCGGGCCGTATATTCCGTCCGCGGCTATCTTGGGGATTGCAGGGTATGCTCCGGCTATGACGTTGATCTGTTCCTGTATTTGTCTGACCTTGTCTCCGCTGGCGCCAATATCCAGGATGTAGCCGGGCCAGGAAGACGGAACACCGGATAT
>NZ_JABFCH010000143.1:0-226 GCF_017566055.1 Extibacter sp. GGCC_0201
GTATCTGCGCTATGTTGAGGAACTGACAGCACGCGGCGAGCGGGTGCTTGTGCATCAACTGGAACAGGCGCAGCATAAGCTGCAGCGTCTGCAGGGATCATGGGCTTTAGCCAAGCCTGAACGCTGGCTGGAGCCATTGCAGCAGCGTACGGATATGGCGATGCGGCAGCTGCAGGGCAGGATGGAAAGTATTCTGCAGAAACGGCAGCACAAGTTTGGACTGCTG
>NZ_JABFCH010000144.1:0-226 GCF_017566055.1 Extibacter sp. GGCC_0201
CTGTCAACTCCATGGAGATGAACTGTGATCTGGGAGAAGCAATCCTTGACGCATTTCCGGAGATGCGGGTAGACGTACATCATCCGGATGTCCTTTTGAATGTCGAAGTACGGGAAGAGGTATACATCTATTCCCACATTATTCCGGGACCGGGAGGAATGCCGATTGGTACGAACGGAACAGCTATGCTGCTTCTTTCCGGCGGAATTGACAGTCCGGTCGCAGG
>NZ_JABFCH010000145.1:0-226 GCF_017566055.1 Extibacter sp. GGCC_0201
GGAACTAATCTCTGGATTACAGCTCCATTTTATGTAGACTATGGCAATAATATTTATTTTGGTAATAATTGTGAAGTAAATATGAATTGCACATTTTTGGATGACAATGAGATACGAATTGGAAACAATGCGTTGATAGCGCCAAATGTACAGATCTATACGGCATTTCATCCAACCAATGCGTCTGACCGGTTTGGAGAATCAAAAGAGGACGGTTCGTTTGAAT
>NZ_JABFCH010000146.1:0-226 GCF_017566055.1 Extibacter sp. GGCC_0201
TGATCTAGCATGAAAAATTATGAATGTTATAATGAACTGGCCTATTGGGATAAATTTCTTTCAGAAAAGCGTTTGGCGACAGTCGGGTTTTGTGAAAACAATACGCAGGAAACGGTGATTGTTAACGCAAGTATCATCGCTGCTGAAATGCAGATTTTCAGCAGTCAATGGCTGTGCCTGCCGAATTGTTATGCCGTGCTTGGCTTTTTGCAGTATGTTTATTTTC
>NZ_JABFCH010000147.1:0-225 GCF_017566055.1 Extibacter sp. GGCC_0201
CGTGACGAAGAGATGTTCTTCGCCGCCCGCGATGCCGCCCGGTTTTCTGCCGGACATATCGGTCTGGAAGAACTGATACCGGATGTACAGAACATGACAGCGGCGGACTTTGCCGCCATCGGAACATTAGGTGTAGTAGACGAAGAGGGTGATACGATAATGCTCTCACGCAAAGAGTTCAACCGTTTACTGGCCCGCATCGAACGCCTGGAACATTGGACAGGT
>NZ_JABFCH010000014.1:0-100874 GCF_017566055.1 Extibacter sp. GGCC_0201
GCCGCATCCACGACCGGGTCCGGAAGGTACGCAATAGTGAAGAAGTCGGGGTGAAATATATGCAGGCATGGGAAGAGAAATATTATGAGAAAGAAGAGGCAAGACACGAAGGGGTGAAAGAAGGGCGTAAAGAAGCGCTTACAGATTTACTAAAGAAGAAGCTTGAAAAAGGGAAGTCTGTCGAGGAAATCGCCGAGGCTTTGGAAGAGTCCGAAGAGACGATTCGTGGGCTTATGAAAGAACTGGGGGTTCAAGTAATATAGACGCCGCTGGAGACGTATGTTAATGCTCAACATCGACCAATTTGTTCTTTGCTGCACATATTAAACTTGTCATATTTTATCATTCATCTCGCGCAGTCAGCGGCCATCCGCTGGCCAGCAACGCCTCACGACCGCCCTCGCCCTTGTTAGTGAAGTAGATAGCGGGCGGGGAGCCGGGTGGAAGATGCGCAGGTGCAAGCGTAAGAGGCGGAGAATCCGTCCCGGAATCCTTGGTTTGCGGAAGAGGAGCTGCTATCAGCGACTCTGCCGCAAAGTTAGGATTCCGTGGACTAGTCGAAGCCTCGGTCGCATCGGAGCAGATGCCACCCGGCTCCCTGACCGCAGCCACTTTACTACCCCCCCCAATTACTGGATATCCCGGATCTTCTTCCTGAGTCCAAGTACCTGAGGTGGTGTCACGGATAATTCGTCTATGCCTATCTGGATAAAGAACTCTGTCAGCGTCAGGTCTGCCGCCAGATCTCCGCAGATACTGATTCTTTTCCCCTCCAGGTGTACATTGTTCGTCACGATACGGATCATCTTGAGCAGTGCGGGATGATGCGGGTCATAATATCTGCTGATTCTGCCGTTCTGCCGGTCCGCCGCCATCGTATACTGTGACAGGTCGTTCGTCCCTATGCTGAAGAAGTCCACCTCTCTGGCGAGTTCCCCGCTAATCATTACAGCGGCCGGAGTCTCTATCATTACGCCAACCTGTATATCTTCATCAAAAGCTGTCTTTTCATCTTTGAGCTCGCGCTTGGCCGCTTCCAGCATCACCTTCGCGCTCTGCACCTCATCGAGCGATGTGATCATCGGGAACATGATCGAAACATTGCCAAATACCGAGGCGCGCAGTATAGCCCGCAGCTGGGTCTTGAACATCTCGTCCTTATCGAGGGAGATGCGGATTCCGCGGTATCCCATCGCCGGGTTGCTCTCCTCTCCGAAATCAAGACATTCTGCCTGCTTGTCGCCGCCCAGGTCAGCCGTCCTTATGACCACACGCTTCGCTCCCATGGCCTCGGCTGCCAGCTTATATGTCTGGAACTGCTGCTCTTCGGTGGGCAGCTTATGCCTGTTCTCCATATAGAGGAACTCGCTCCGGAACAGGCCGATACCGCCGGCGTCGCTGCGCAGTACATTTTCTATGTCTTCCCGTTTGCCGATATTGGCACAGATGTCAATCCTCTGCCCGCTCTGGGTGACGTTATCCTTTCCCTTGAGACGCTCCAGATTCTTCACCTGTGACACATTGCTTTCTTTCTTCTGCTTCATCCTCGTTAGCGTCGTGTAATCCGGCTCTATGTATATCTTTCCCTCAAAACCGTCGATGATGATGGTCTTGCCGTCATAATCCTTCTTCAGCGCCTCTCCAAGTCCGATGACAGAAGGAATCCCCATCGTTCTTGCCAGCACTGCGGTGTGTGAGTTGATTGCGCCGTATCTCGTGACAAACCCGAGAATCTTCGTCTTATCAAGCTGCACCGCTTCGCTCGGATATATTTCATTAGACGCCAGCACGATTGGTTCATCCGTAAGCAGCTTGTCTTTCCAGCTTCTGGACAGAATACGCACGAGCCTGCTTGACACGTCTCGGATATCCGTGTCATGCCCCTGGACATAATTCTTCCCCTCCTGCACGCACGTCTCAATAAACCGCTCCGAAGCAGACTGTACCGCATACTCCGCGTTCAGCTTCTGTTCCAGTATCACACCGGTAATCGCGTCAATATAATCCTGATCCTCCAGGATCATCTGCTGCATCTCAAAAATGGCGGCATTCGCCTCCCCGACATCTTTAATGGAATCGGTATACAAGTCTTTCAGTTCCAGAAGGGCCTTCTCCCGCCCTTTCTGGAACCTCATGATCTCCTTTTCCACATCTTTGACATCAAACTTCTTGATCTCTTTTGTATCTCTCCTGTAAAACGACAGCCGTCCGATTGCGACGCCTTCCGAAACTTTCTTCCCTGTCAATGTAATCATAGTACCTCTATCCTCTACTGCCTCTTCATGTTCAATAACATAACTTTACACGTTATAGCAGCTTCCGTCAAGAACTAATATTTTACTCAAACAGCGGAGTTGACAGATATCTCTCTCCCGTGTCCGGAAGCAGTGCTACGATTGTTTTTCCTTTATTTTCCACTCTCATAGCCAGCGTTATTGCCGCATGAAGCGCAGCTCCTGAGGAGATGCCGGTGAGAACACCCTGCTTTGCAGCCAGAAGCCTGGACGCATTGTAAGCCTCTTCATTTTCTACTGTCATTATCTCATCATAGATGTCCGTGTCCAGTATGTCCGGAACAAATCCCGCACCGATACCCTGCAGGCCATGCGGTCCCGGCTTTCCTCCCGAGAGGACAGGGGAGGCGGCCGGCTCGACGGCAACCACTTTTATATCCGGGTTCTTTTCCTTCAGGTACGCGCCCGTACCTGTGACCGTTCCACCGGTACCTACGCCTGCCACGAATATGTCGACCGTTCCGTCTGTGTCTTGCCATATCTCAGGCCCTGTCGTTTCCCTATGCGCTCTCGGGTTCGCCTCATTCACAAACTGGCCGAGCACGATAGCATCTTCCGACTTGGCCGCCAGCTCTTCTGCTTTCGCGATAGCTCCCGGCATTCCTTTGGCACCTTCCGTGAGGACAATCTCGGCCCCATATCCTTTCAACAGCTTCCTGCGCTCTATGCTCATCGTCTCCGGCATGGTAAATACGGTCCGGTATCCCCTCGACGCGGCAACGGAAGCCAGCCCGATCCCTGTATTGCCGCTTGTCGGTTCGATAATCGTCGAACCAGGGGCGATAAGCCCTCTCTCTTCCGCGTCGAGCAGCATGGATAAGGCTGCTCTGTCTTTTACGCTGCCCGCAGGGTTGAAAAGCTCCAGCTTTACAAGCACTTTTGCCTGCAGCCCCTTTTCCTCCTCAATTCTGGCCACTTCCAGAAGCGGCGTCCTTCCTATCATTTCTTCTACGTTCTTGTATATCTGTCCCATTATGAAACTCCTCCTTTTCCGCTGCCGGATTGCCCGGCTTTACTGATATATGGCTATATTGCCGCCAATGCCTGATCCAGATCTTGGATAATATCGTCGATGTGTTCTGTCCCGACAGACAGGCGTACGCTGTTCGGGCGTATGCCCGAATTGCCTAGCTCTTCCTCCGTCATCTGGGAATGTGTCGTGCTGGCCGGATGGATGACAAGTGATTTAACGTCTGCCACATTAGCCAGCAGAGAAAATATTTCCAGCTTATCAATGAAGCGCCTCGCTTCCTCTTCGCCGCCTTTCACTTCAAAGGTAAAGATAGAACAGCCCCCTTCTGGAAAGTATCTGCCGTACAGATTATGGTATGGGCTGTCTGCCAGCATCGGATGGTTCACCCGTTCTACTTTCGGGTGCCTGCTCAGGTAATCGACTACCTGCAGCGTATTCTGTACATGGCGTTCCACCCGCAGAGACAGCGTCTCAAGCCCCTGCAGAAACAGAAATGCGTGCAGCGGCGCCATCGTGGCTCCTGTGTCCCTCAATATGACTGCCCGGATTCTCGTCACAAATGCCGCCGCCCCGGCCGCCTCGGTAAATTTGACGCCGTGATAGCTGGCATCCGGTTCGGTAAGCTGCGGGTATCTGCCTGATGCCTTCCAGTCAAATCTGCCACCGTCTATAATTACGCCGCCAATCGCCGTTCCATGCCCCCCGATAAATTTTGTGGCCGAATGTACGACGATATCTGCACCATGTTCAAATGGCCGCAGCAGATACGGTGTCGCGAACGTACTGTCCATCACGAGCACGATCCCATGCCTGTGGGCCGTCTCCGCCACTTTTTCTATATCTGCAAGATTGGCGTTTGGATTGCCGATGGATTCGAGGAACAGTGCCTTTGTGTTGTCCTGTATTGCCTCTTCCCACGCCCCTTCTTCATCGGGATCGATAAACGTCGTCGTTATCCCCTGTGCGGGCAGCGTATGTTCCAGAAGGTTATAGCTTCCGCCATATATGTATTTGCTTGCCACGATATGGCCACCGGCGTGGGCAAGATTCTGGAACGTATACGTTATCGCCGCTGCCCCCGAAGCTACGCCGAGCGCTGCCACGCCGCCTTCCAGCGCTGCCATGCGCTTCTCAAATATGTCCTGCGTGGAATTGGTGAGCCGGCCGTATATGTTCCCTGCATCCGCAAGGGAGAACCGGTCTGCCGCATGCTGGCAGTCACGGAATACATAAGAAGTCGTCTGGTATATAGGTACCGCCCTGGCGTCGCTTGCCGGGTCTGGCTGCTCCTGTCCTACATGTAGCTGCAATGTCTCAAATTTCCAATCTCTGCTCATAACTGTTGTCCTCGCTTTCCTTATACCGCCTTTTTATTGTTCCGTCTGTGATGTCCTGTGCATGCTGCCGTTACAGGTAATACATAGGAACGAATTGTTCCTGCTTTTCCCGATATTCATCCACGAGCCTGGCAAGGGTACGCTCCTGAAACAATTCATTCACCATCCTGTCGATTTCATCCCAGACGAGTTCCCGGATAGCCGCTTCCACTTCATCTTCACCTTCATCCGGTGTCCTGTTGACAATCGAGAATTCTCCTTCCAGAGCCTCCAGAATCTCTTTCACCGTTATCTCTGATGCATCTTTTGCAAGCCTGTATCCTCCTCCGGCGCCCTTGACGCTTGCCACGATACCTGCTTTGCGCAAAGTGCCGAACACCTGCTCAAGATAGTTCAGCGACAGGTTCTGCCGACTGGCCGTCTGCATGAGGGACACTGTTTCCCCATTTGTATTTGCCGCCATATCCACAAGTGCTCTCAGCCCATATCTGCCCTTGGTTGATATCTTCATCTCTGGCGCCTCCATTCTAATTCCTACTAAATCGATATGATTTATATGTTTTATGTTATACACCTTTTTTCCTACCATGTCAATATACTTTCTGAAAAAATATTCCAAATCTCCGCACATGAAGAACGCCCGGCACAAGAATGTACGTTGATACATCCCTGCGCCGGGCGCCTGCCCTTAGTCCTATCTTTTCTCTGCGGCCACTTTGGCTATCTCACCCACAGTCACCGCGTCTGCAACGCTTACAATCACATCCCGGAGCCTCCCCCACGTATCCTGTGTCGGACAGAGGCTGCAGTCGATACCGCAGCTGCTTTCTTTTGTAAGGCATTCTACAGGCACAAGTTCCCCTTCCACTGCTTCCAGCACCTCTCGCACGGTAAGCTGCCCTGGGTCTTTTGCCAGGCAATATCCGCCCTGCGCGCCGCGTACACTGGACACGATTCCTGCGGTTTTCAAAGATTTGACGATGCGTTCCAGATATTTTTCTGAGAGTTTCCTCCGCTCTGCTATATTCTTAAGACTTTCCAGACGCTTGAGGTCCGAATGCATCGCAAGGTCAGCAGCTATCTCTAACGCATAGATTCCTTTTGTCGATATCTTCATATGCAGTTCCTCCCAACAGGTTATTTCTCATCAGCCCTGCCTTACGCTATGATTCCCTCCACTATCTCACGTTTCAGGTCCATTATATCATCCTTAAGCACTTCTTTTGCCTCTTCCAGATTCCGCCTTTCCAGAGCTTCTATCAGCAGGATGTGCCGTTGGGCCGTCGTCTCGTTCCTGTGGACGCTGGAAGAGAAGTAATATTGTACCGCACTTCTGGAAGAGAATTTCAGCGCCCGCTCTACCGCTTCGCAGATCTTATCATTGCCGCAGAAGCTGCACAGAAGCAGGTGGAAGCTGATATTGCTTTTCCAGTATCTTGCTATCTTCTTTTCACTGTGAATCTTCGTCGCTTCCAGAACATCCTTCTTCAACAGTTCTATCTGACTGTCCTTCAGTTGGACAAAGGTCTTCTCAAGCGCTGCTGTCTCCAGGACGACACGCATCTCCACAATATCGGAAATCTCCTTAATCGAAATCGGACATATCTGGTATCCCATCCTCGGACGGCTTTCAAGAATCTTCTCATTGCACAGTTCCACGAGCGCCTCCCGCACCGGAGACTTGCTGACTCCATGCTTCTCAATCAGCTCACGCTCCGTTATGATGTCATTCTGCCTGTAATTTCCATCAATAATCTCGTTCAAGATATTCTCATAGATCTGATCCTTTAGCTTTATATTACCTGACATTTCTGTCCTCCTGATTTCGCATGATTTCCACCTTACATTGTATTTTGCCTATGTATTATTCTACCAGAATTTTCTTCTGTTGGATACCCCTTCATGTGATGCACGCCCTGCGTATACTACTTGTGGAAATGCAGCCTGCATGTGGCGCATCCTTCTGCAATCGCACCATTCAGATCGAACTTAAGCCCCATCGCTTTTGCGATATTACGGTCACCGTCCATGGCGATATCGCACAGCCTGGCACATTGGTCGTCGTCCATGCCAAGGTCTTTCCATGCAGCAAGCAGCGGACAGTAATGGAACTGGATTTTCAAATCTTCCGTCGAGCATTCATCTACTTCCATATCAAAGGTACTCATGCCGAGGTCATCGAGGAATACCTTACGGAAGCTGCTCAAGTCTGAAGCGTCCTCACATCTGGACCGGAATTTTTCTCCGTCTTTCTCTCCTCTCCTTGCAATAGCTTTTCTCATAACATCCTCGATGTCCACGCCTGCCTTGACTGCCTCGTCGTAGATAAGGCCCATCCATGCCGCCCTGTGGCCGATTGCATTGCGGTTGATCTGTGTCTCTCTTTCATTTCCCATTCTTTCTTCTGCCATGATTCATATCCTCCTTGATTGTTTTATTTCTTATCAGCCCACGCAATTCATCATGATGCTGATAATCTCCTTATCCGTCTCTCTCATTCCGTCCCTGCCGAGTTTCCCTACATTACGGATCGTACCGTCCACGTCATTTGTGACGATACCATCCCCGCCTCTGAACTGTCTGCCGTCCTCGTACATCTGATAACCGAGTATCCCTGCGTCTACAGAGGCTGCAATCTTTCCCGCACATGACGGCTTTGCACCGTCGCATATGATGCCCGAAACGATAGCCAGCGAATTAACGATCGTATGCGCGATTTCCTCATAACGTCCGCCCATAAGATAAGCGATGCCTGTCCCGCTGGCACATCCGGCGTTTACCGCCCCGCAGAATGCAGACAGTTTGCCTATCTGCAATCTCTGGTATATCGTCATAAGGTTGGACACGGCCAATGCTTTTACGAGTGTCTCCTGGTCGCTATCCAGATATTTCGCATAAGTGATGACGGGAACGGAAGCAGCGATTCCCTGGTTTCCACTTCCCGATACGATTATGACCGGGGATTCGCACCCGCCCATCCGGGCATCGGCTCCTGCTGCAGCCATCGCCTTCGCCCTGTTCCTTATGCCGTCCCCGTCATGTGCCAGTATGACGCTGCCTACGCCGGCTCCATATCCGCCTTCTATCCCTTCTTCGGCAATCGCATAGTTATACCTGATCTGCGGTTCTATCACGGGATAGATATCCTCTATACGAAGGGCATCCGCAAATGCGACTATGTCTTTGACGTTCAGCAGGTTTTCTTCTTCCACGCCATCGGCTTCTGCTTTTTCCAGCTGCTCAAATATGATATTCCCGTCTTTTTCAATCCGTACTATATTCGTGTGGTATCGGGCAATCCTCAGCAGGACATAACTTTCCTTGTGGATCAGCCTGATACCGATCTCGAACAGGGAGTCTCCTTCCGCCGGCATCACCTTGACCCCATGTGTACGCAGATACTCCCGGATGCTCTCACGCTTATATGCGGAGACCTCCGCTATGACTTCCAGACGCTTGCCTGCATCCCCTGCTATCACCCCCGCCACAGCAGCAGCCTCGATGCCCTTCAGTCCTCCGGTGTTCGGGATGACCACGCTCTTGACATTCTTGATGATATTGCCGCTGACAGAGACTTCTATGCGCTCGGGTATGGCCCCCAGTATCTCTCTTGCCTTTGCGGCCCCGTACGCTATAGCTATCGGCTCGGTGCACCCCATGGCGGGCACCAGCTCTTCTTCCAGTATCTGAAGATATCTCTGGTATTTGTAATCTTCTCTTTTCATTTCATACACCCTTTTGCAGTCTCATTAACAGGTCTGCCACATAATCAATTTCTTCTTCCGTATTCCAATAGTGCAGAGAAAGCCTTGCGACTCCTTCTATCTGGAACAGCTTCTGGATTCCGGGACAGAAGAAGTGATGTCCCATCATCCCTACGTTGTGGCTGTTCAGATACAGCGCGATTTCCCGGATACTCTTGCCTTCCATACATACGCCTACCACGCCTGCTCTTTTCTCTGCTTCTTCCGGCCCTATGATCTGCAGTCCGGGAATTGTCTGAAGCTGGCGGATCAGCCGCCCGGCCAGCAGGTTAATCCTGTCTTTTACACATACCGCACCGCCGATATCTTCGAGATACTTTACCGCTTCTGACAGGCCGAAGATGGCCGGATAGTCTTTTTCACCGTAATTCCACTTCTGCATATCCCTGTGATAGGAGAAGGTTCCCTGACGGTAGTCCCAGACGCCGCTGTTCCAGGCCGGTATACTTCCCCTCAGCTCTGGCTGGCTGCTCTCCCTGACATATAAGATTCCCGATCCGGAAGGTCCCCGCAGATATTTGCGCCCGGCTGCTGCCAGATAATCACAACTTAACTTTGTCACGTCTATCTCTACGGCCCCTATCGTACCGGAGGCATCTACAAGATAACGGACACCTTTTTCCTTCGCTATCTGGCCGGCTGCCTCCACGTCCTGCAGCACCCCCAGGCTGTTTGCCGAATGGGTCACTGCTATAAGCGCGGTATTGAGGTCAATCAGGCTTTCCAGCGCCTGGCAGTCTATTCGTCCCGGAAGCTTTGCCGGCGCGTATCGGATTTCTACTCCGTACAGGTCGCGGATCTGGAACCACGGAGCCGCATTGCTGATGAAGCTCATCTCATCCAATATGATATTTTGTCCCCGTTCCCACGGAATCCCAAGAGCAATCAGGCCGATTCCCATACTGCCGTTCGGCATAAGCGCAATCTCTGACGGCTTAGCATGAATGAGGCCTGCCGTTCGTTTTAGAGCCAAATCATATGCTTTCTGCGTCAGTTCTTCTGCCCTTGCGCTTGTGGCGCCGTAACGCATGATGATATCATAATACCGGCCCGCGGCCTGGATGACCGGCAGCGGAGGAACGGACGTGGATGCGTGGTTCATATAGATATTGCCGCAGGGCGTGTCCGCCCTTATCCGTTCTATATCCATCCGGCAGCCGTTTTTCTTAATCGTATCCATCTACTCTTTCCCCCGCTTTGCTGCCTGATGGCACGCCACACTGTGCCCATTCGCGATTTCCCGCAACAAAGGCGTCTCTTTCCTGCATCGATCGTCTGCATATCTGCATCTGGTATGGAATGCACAGCCTGCCGGCACATTGACGGGGCTTGGCACATCGCCTTCCAGTATGATCCTGTTCTGTTCCTTCTCCGGATCCGGCAGCAAGATGGCGGAGAACAATGCCTGCGTGTAGGGGTGCAGCGGATGATGGTACAGCTCCTCACATTCCGCGATTTCCACCATTCTCCCGAGATACATGACCATCACGCGGCTGCACATATGCCTTACGACGGACAGTCCATGGGAGATGAACAGATAGGTAAGGTTGAACTCCTCCTGAATGTCGTCCAGCAGATTGATGATTTGGGACTGAGTAGATACGTCCAGTGCCGATACCGCTTCATCGCAGACGATAAGCTTCGGGTTCAGTATAAGCGCGCGGGCAATGCCGACCCGCTGCCGCTGGCCGCCTGAGCACTCAAACGGATACCTGCCGTAGTAATCGGATGACAGCCCTACCACTTCCAGCATATGCAATACCTTTTCCTGCACCTCTTTCTTGTCCGCAATCTTCTGGACGAGCAGAGGCTCACCGATCATCTTACCAATCGTGTTTCTCGGATTCAGGGAAGTGTACGGATCCTGGTACACTATCTGGGCATGTCTTCTGAAATCACGTAACTGCTGTCCTTTCAATTTCAGCACATCCTGTCCCCCGAACAGCACTTCCCCTTTTGTCGGCTCGAACAGGTGGAGCACCAGTTTTCCAAGTGTTGTCTTGCCGCAGCCGGATTCTCCTACGATTCCCACCGTCTCTTTCGTATACACTTCAAAACTGATATCTTCGACCGCCCTGACCACCCTTTTATCCCTCGAAAAAGCCCCTGACTTAGCGGAATAATGCTTGGATACATGGTTTACTTTCAGCAAAGGCCGGACATCCTGTACATTCTTTTGATTTGTCATATGCATCACCTGTCTTCCATGGCATACTGCCAGCACAATACTTTCTGTCCCTCTCCGGTCTCCACGAGCGGGGGCTTTTGTTCCCTGCAGATATCCGCGGCACAGTCGCACCGGCTTGCGAACTTGCAGCCTCTGATCTTCTCCGACGGTTTTGGAACCGTGCCCTCTATCATGAACAGACGCTCCTTCTTCTGGTCCGGCCTTGGAATCGCCTTTAAAAGCCCTCTCGTATACGGATGCAGCGGGCAGGCAAAAAACTTCTTTACAGGTGCTTCCTCCACTATGCTGCCTGCATACATGACCATAACCCTGTCCGACACCTCCGCTATCACGCCCATATCGTGGGTGATGAACATGACGGCCATCCCGAGCTCTCTGCGGAGCCTCTTGATGATATCCAGTATCTGTGCCTGGATGGTCACATCCAGCGCTGTCGTCGGTTCATCGGCAATAAGCAGCTTCGGGCAGCAGGCGATGGCCATCGCTATCATGACCCTCTGGCGCATTCCCCCGGACATCTGATGCGGATATTCCCTAGCCCTTTTTTCAGGCATCGGAATCCCGACCATGTCAAGCAGTTCCACTGCCTTCTTCCACGCCTCTTTCTTGCTGACCGTCTCATGATGCCGTATCGTCTCCACTATCTGATACCCGCAGGTAAGCAGAGGGTTCAGCGAAGATAGCGGCTCCTGGAATATCATGGAGATCTCTTTCCCCGTAACAGCAGAAAACTCTTTCCTGCTCATTTCCAGCGTATTTCTGCCTTCAAAGGTAATCGTACCTTCCGCGACTCTCCCAAGATTATCCGGAATGAGCCGCATGACAGACATGGACGTCACGCTCTTTCCGCATCCGGATTCTCCGATGACACCGAGAATCTCACCTCTGTCCACATGGAAGGACACATGGTCGATTGCCTTGACCGTTCCGGCTTCACCATAGAATTCCGTGACGAGATTATCCACGTGTAACAATGTTTTGCTCACAATATGTCCCTCCCTTCTAATCTACGATGAGAATCTCATGCCCAAGCCCTGTCAGGCATCTTGCTCCCTTAGGGCCGATATACAAGTCGTCTTCCAGCCGGACTCCAAAGCGCCCCGGCAGATAGATGCCTGGCTCATCGGAACATACATTCCCCTCCTGTATCACGCTCCGGTTTCCCGCAACGATATACGGGGGCTCGTGGATATCAAGTCCAATGCCATGTCCGAGCCGATGGGTAAAGAACTTGCCGTAGCCGGCTTCCCGAATTACCTCCCTTGCCGCTTCATCGAGGCACCCGCATGTAATACCCGGCTTTGCCTTCTTAAACGCAGCCTCATTGGCTGTCCGGACGATACCAAATACTTCCTCAAACTCTTCCGGCGCTTTCCCTACAGCTACCGTTCTTGTAATATCGGAGTAGTAGCCTTCATAACTTCCTCCAAAGTCGATGATGACCGCATCCTGGCGTCTGATCTTGATATCCTCTGCCTGGTGGTGGGGCATGGCGCCATACTGCCCGGATGCCACAAGAGGCAGCCCCTGGCATATAAGCCCTTCTTCCTCCAGATGGCCTTTCAGCCGCAGCGCCACTTCCCGTTCGGTATACCCTGACAGCCCCTGCCTGAGCGTCCTTGACAGCGCGGTTTCTGATCTTATCTGTGCTGCCATCAACGCTTCTAATTCCTCTGCATCTTTTCTCGCTCTGAGCACCTCCATCACTTCTTTGCCGAGGCACCACGATGCATGCTCCATCTTACGTGCCAGACGGTAAGCCATCACATGCGGCATCGTATCTCCCGCCGCGATGCAAAGCTTCTTATCGCCGATGCACGCAGCAGCCTTCTCATATGGATCATCCGTTTCCCGCCACAAGATACATGGAATCTGCTCCTTTATATCCTTCTGGAGATTATCTGCCTCAAACCGGGGCAGGATAAAATATGCTTCCTCCCGCAACACGATAAGGAATATGGGGCGCTCCATTGCAATCCCGCGAAATCCGGTCATATAATACAAGTCTGTGGAAGGGGCCAGAATCAGGCAGTCAATCTGCTTTTCCCCCATAGCCCTCTGTACGTCATCTATCCTCTTCTTAATGTCCATCCTGCATCCTCCTTAACCATCCTGCCTATAAGTTCCTTAATTCCGGATTCGTCGCTTCCTGCAGCGAATCTCCCAACAGGCTGAATCCGAGAACCGACAGGAAGATGAACACGCCGGGTATCATGGAGTACCAGGGCGCGTTGAATATAAACAGGCTTCCGGCCGATATCATCGCCCCCCACTCCGGCGTAGGCATCTGTGCGCCCAGCCCGATAAAAGAGAATCCCGACGCGGCAATCAGCGCATTGCCGATTCCCATCGTAATCTGAGGAATCACCATGGACATCGTCTGGGGGATGATTATGGTAAAGACGATCTTGGCCGGATGCATGCCGATTGCCTTCGCAGACTCTACGTATAGCTTTTCTTTAATCACAATTACCATTCCACGTACCATCCTGGCGTAATTCGGCCACCATGACACCGCCAGCGCGAAGATGGTGGGTCCGATTCCCGCTCCGATAGCCGCCGCGATGATCATTGCCAGAAATATCTGTGGAAATGACATGAATACATCACATATGCGCATCACCAGATTGTCGAACCAGCCGCCGATATAGCCGGCAATCCCTCCTATCACGATACCGGCGGCAGCCGCACACAGAACGACCGCCAGAGCGGTACCCATGGAATACCATGAGCCGTACGCCATCCTGCTGAACAGGTCTCTTCCCATCTCATCTGTTCCGAACCAGTGGGCACTGCCCGGCGCCACCAGTTTTGCATTCATATCTACGACAAGCGGCTTATATCTCGCTATAAATGGTCCCGTAACCATGAACAGCACAATCATAACTGATATGAGAGTACCCGCCGTGGACGGCACGTCTCTGAAAAAATATTTTTTCATCTTCTTCATCAGCTTAACCTCACTCTTGGATCAATCAGCACATAAGATATGTCAACTAACAGGTTAATCAATATGAATATGACTGCCATTGTAAGCGTAATCCCGGCTACGACCATCAAGTCCAGCGATGCGATTGCATCGAGGGCATAAGATCCAAGCCCCGGCCAGCTGAATATCTTCTCTATGAGCACCGTGCCGCCGATCATGCCCCCCGCCTGCATCCCCAGCAGTGTCAGGATAGGCGAGATTGCATTCTTCATGGCATGGCGCCTGATTACCGTATGTTCCGGAAGCCCTTTGGATCTGGCCGTCCTTATGTAGTCCTGGCGAAGTTCCTGCAGAAGCTGTGTCCGCATCATCCTCGTCGTAATGCCGCAATAGCCGAGCACAAGGCTCAATACCGGAAGGAGCAGATGCCTGGCAGCCTGTAAGAACAATGTAAAGTCTCCGGCAAAAGCGCTGTCCAGCAGATAAAAGCCCGTAACAGTGTCAGGAGGTATCGTCCCTACCGGCAGCCGGTAGCCGGCCGGCAGCCACTGAAGCCTGTAGTAGAATACGTACTGGAATATGAGCGCCAGCCAGTAAGGCGGAACTGCCATGCCTGCCACTGAAAAGAACCGGATGATGCCGTCCAGCACACCGCTGCGCTTCAGTGCCGCTACGCTCCCCAGAATGAGGGCAAGGACAAAGAAAACCACAAGTGAAACAGCTGTCAGCTCAAGCGTGGCGGAAAGCCTGGAAGATATCTCCTGCGCTACCGGCTGTTTCGTCTTGAAAGAAGTTCCCATATCAAGCTTCAGCAGCCCCTTCATATAGTTGAGATACTGGACATAAATCGGCTTATCAAGTCCCAGTTCCACCCGTTTTGCCTCCACCTGCTCATTCGTCGCGGACGGCCCTGCTGCCGCCCTGGCCGGGTCGGACGGCAGATAATAGGTTGCCAGGAATACGAGCATCGTAACGCCGATGATGACAAGCACAAGCGATGCACATCTTCTCAATAAAAATTTTCCCATAACGGTTTCCTCCGTTTTTATCTACTAATCCCCTACAGTCAGCTGGTAGAACCGGATGGAATAGAAGTAATCGAGCGGATGCAGCACATACCCTTTGTACGTATGGCTGATTGCCTCCACCGTGTTCGGAGATGCCGCATATACGGCCGCACAGTCGTCTACAAGCATCTGCTGCGCCTGCTTCAGTAGTTCCGTCTTCTCTTTTGCATCCACAGTAGCAGCAGCGTCATCCAGCAGTTTGTCGAACTCCGGCTTTTCATAAAAGCTCCAGTTATAAGAACCCCCGCTGTTGATGCTGTGGAAGTTCTGCTTCAGGAAGAATGCTGCATCTCCGGTAAATGCGCCCATATTAAGCGCAGACATTTCCGGCGCCGTATCCGGTGATGTATTTTCCTCTACGAGGGAAGTCCACGGCATAATCTCGATTTTGACCGTAATGCCGATCTCTGCGAGATTCGCCTGAAGAATCTGTGCCATCTGCACTTGGTCGTCACTGCCTTCGCAGAGGTGTACCCTGATCTCACACGGTCCGGCTCCCGACTCTTCCATGAGCTGTTTCGCCTTCTCCATATCCTGCTTCTGCTCCGGTATATCCGTGTTATGCTCTGCAAAATCAGCCGGCATGAAGCCGCTCGGTACGGTGGCCTGTCCATTGTATACAGTATTCTTGACACCTTCATAGTCAAAGGCCAGTGATACCGCCTGCCTTACCTTTGGATTGTCAAACGGCGCCTTCTTCATGTTGAACGTAAAGATATTCGTCTGAAGGGAGCCTCCCTTTAAGATATCGATATCCGGATTCTTCTCCAGCATATCGAGATTCTCTGTCAGAGGAATCTGGAGCTTATCCACTTCCCCGGAATTGAGCATCTGGATCTGTGTCGCGTTGTCCTTGACAATCAGCGTCTGGACCACGTCTATCTGATTGTCCTTCCATCCCTGCCAGTAGTCATCGAATCTGGATAGTGTAACATACTGGTCGTCCACATAATCCGTCACCTGATATGCCCCGGTTCCGCAGGAGTTCTTCTTCAGATACTTCTGTGCCCAGTCTCCGTCCTCCTCATGCTCTTTGCAAAACGTAGGAGAGATGATACCTATCTTGGCAACGTTATATAAGAATCCTGAATTTTCTGCCTTCAGCGTCATCTTCACCGTCATGTCATCCGTCGCCTCTATCGTATCGATCTCCTCAACGCAGGAAGATACAGAATTGACAAATGCCCTGGCCCGCTCAAACGAATATACGACAGCATCGGCATCCAGATCTGTGCCGTCATAGAATGTTACACCGTCGCGGATATGGAAGATATATGTCCTGGCATCTGGTATCTCCCACTCCTCGGCCAGCCATGGCTCCAGGTCTGTAGTTCCCCGGACTTCTTCCACAAGAGGTTCATAGCAGTTCCTCGTCGCATGCATATCTGCCGCATTCATAAGGTTGGTCGGGTCTATACTGTCCGGCATGAAGGCAAGGGCTGCAACAAACGTCTTGTCATCTTTCGTATCTGCCTTGCCCGCTTTGCCGGATGCCTTCTTGTCGCCGCCACAGGCACACAGTGAACAGGCCAGCGCCGCTGCCATACCCAATACCAGAACTCTTCTCATAACATTTCTCTTCATCCTTTTTCCTCCTTTGTCCGTAGTAACGGCTATTCCCCATAGCCATAATACTCTTTTGCATGTTCCGCGCTTATGTAACCGTTCTCTATGTCTTCCTTCACCGCTTCTTTATCTCTTTCAAGAGGGCTGCCATATCCACCTCCTCCTCCGGTCCGTATCTGTACGATATCGCCTTTCTTGAGGGAAAGCGTGTTCGTCTTCAGATACCTCCTCTCATCCGGTGTTCCCGGATTCACTACCGCAACGGGCGCTGTCCCGTTCCCGCCGCCAAACAGCCCCCAGGCTGTCGTCTTCGTCCGTTCGATCCACAGCATCAGATGACAGTCTCCCTCCGTCTCCACACGGTATGTGCGGATGACGCCTGCACCTCCGCGCCATTTCCCAGGCCCCTGCGAATCACTGCGTATCTCGTAGGAGAGCAGACGAAGCGGATACTTATCTTCTATAAACTCGACGCTCCAGTTTTTTAAGTCCCCGTTGACCACGTTGATCATACAGTTCTGGCCGTCTCCACCTGCAAATGCTCCCCATCCTCCGGAGGTAGCTTCGCAGATGCCGAACGGTTTGCCCCGGACTGAGTCGTACCCGCGGAAGATTATGAGACTGGAATCTCCATAATGGGCTGCCGCCGCCTCTTTCTCCATAACAGGCGACAGGGCTTTTCCTATCAGATCAATCAAAAGACCCAGTCCTGTGAAATACCATCCGCACGGTGCCGGTTCTTCCGCCGCCAGAAATGTCCCCTTTTCCACAATAACCTCCAGATTCTGGAACGTGCCTCCCGATACCTGGCTTTTCGGATTGATCATCTGCTTATATCCTACTCTGCAAGCAGCAATGGTCTGTGCCATCCCGCAGTTGATCGGGCCGTTTCCCATCCTGGAGCTTCCGCTTAAGTCAATCTTCATCTCGTCCCCTTGTATGGATATCTTCACCTTGAGCCTGCGCGGCTCGTCTGTCATTCCGTCATTATCAAGACAACCTTCCGCTTCATACACGCCATCGGGTATAGCTGCTACTGCCATCCTGTCCAGTTCTTCCGACTGCCGGAAGATTTCCTCTGCCGCCTCCTGCATCACGTCGGTGCCGTAACGGTCAAAAAGCTCGTTCATCCGGGTTCCGCCAGTATAGCACGCTGCAATGCAGGCATTCAGGTCTCCCTTCATCATCGTATGATACCGGCTGTTGATTGCGATAATTTCCATCACGTCTGTACATAGTTCCCCTTCCGAGCAGAGCCGGACTGGTGGAATCCGCAGGCCCTCCTGGTATACGTCCGTAGAATCCGCATTGCCGATCGGATCCTTGCCTCCCATATCCTGCATGGCTGCCCGTACTGCCGTGAAGCCGTGAAGCTCTCCCCCGTAGAAGATTGGCGCAAGTACCGTGACATCTGCCACATGGGTTCCCTGCAGGTAAGGTTCATTCATAACGAATACGTCTCCTTCACGATAGCCGCATATTCCAATCCGCTCTGTTACAATATTGATACATATCTCCAGATTACCCAGGAATATCGGAAGCCCGGACGACTGGCCGAGAAGCCTGGCATCCCGGTTGAATATTCCTACGCTGCAGTCCTTCATCTCATAGATGCCCGGACCGAAGGAACTTTTTATCAGACAGCTATTCATCTCCCGCGCGGCAGAATTCACTGCATTCCGGATGATTTCAACGACAATCGGACTTACTTTTGCTCCCATCTCATCTCCTCCTTACATTTTTGTTATAATCATGCTTCCGGCTTCATCTGCCACCAGCTTCCACTTAGGCGGAACGACGGTCGTGGACGTCAGCTCTACTATAATCGCCGGCCCTTCGATCATGCTTCCGGTTACAAGATCTTCCCTTGCATATACATTCATGTCATACGGTACACCGTCAAAATAACCAGGAATCCGATCAATGACATGTGTCCTGTCCACGCCTTCCCTTCCAGCCGTCTGTGACTTCCTGACCGGTACGACGACCGTAACCCGGTAATTCACCACTTCGATGATATCGTCCGGGGAATGATGTCCGTACAGCCGTTCATATATGCCGTTGAACTGCTCCTCTATGTAGTCTCTGCAATACCCCATGCCTTCAGGGATGTCCACAGATATGGTGTATTCCTGTCCGAAGTATCTCATATCCAGAGAGCAGATATATTGTTTGGGCTGCCGTGCGATTCCCTCTTTTTCCAGAACTTCCTGCAGATCTTCTTTCAGGAGTTCAAAGTTGCCGTCGTACTCTTCCTCCTCCAGAGAATCCAGCAGGCACAGGCTTGTGACTGCGGCATCGTGCCGGATATCTGCCTGCAGCATCCCCCAGGCAGAGAATACGCCAGGATTGGCGGGAACGATGACTTCCTCTATGTCCAGTTCCTCTGCAATAAGCGCTGCATGCATCGGTCCTGCCCCTCCGAAAGCCAGGATGGAGAAATTCCTTGGATCGATGCCCCGGCGGACCGTCAGTTCCCTTATGGCATCTGCCATCTTATGGTTCGCAATCGAGCACACCCCTTCTCCGGCCATAATCATATCGAGTCCAAATCTCTTTCCATAGCTGTCAAAGGCCTCTTTCGTCTTATCCTCATTAATCTTCATCCTCCCTCCGAGAAAGTGCCTGGGGGAGAGATGTCCCAGTATGAGATTGGCATCCGTTATCGTGGGAGCCGTTCCTCCTTTATCGTAACAGACTGGACCTGGCATTGCGCCTGCGCTCTGAGGGCCGACCCGCATACCACCCGCTTCTTCCCATGCGATGCTGCCGCCGCCTGCCCCGATGCTGAATACATTCACTGTAGGAGCAAGGATTGGAAATCCTTCCATCTCTGCCTCCACTGCCGTCTCAATCTTGCCATTTACCACAAGGCTGACATCAAAGCTCGTTCCTCCTATGTCAAAACCGATGATGTTCTCCCTCTCGATGGCACTGGCACCGATGGCTCCGCCTACCGGACCGGACATCAGCGTCTGCACTGCTTTGACAGCAGCCATCTCTGCGCGTATGACTCCTCCGCTTGACTGCATCATATACAGCGTGCCATTAAACCCTCTCTTCTTCAGCTCTCCAGACAAAGCATACACGTGATGCCTCGTGCTCGGAGCAACATAAGCGTTCATCACCGCCGTACTTACCCTTTCATACTCCCTGGATTCCCGGGCGATTTCATGAGATGCGGTGACAATAACTTCTCCATCCATATGTTCTTTCAAGATCCGGCATAATTTCTGCTCATTCTCTGTATTGATATAGCTGTTTATGAGACATACTGCAATCGATTCATACTGTCCCTTCAGCATGGGAATCAGCTCCTGAACTGCTTCATATGTGACTTCCTTCTCCACCTCTCCCTCATATGTAGTACGCTCATCAATCTCATAGATATCTTTGCGCGGTATGAGCGGCTCCGGTTTCCTGTAATGGCTGTTGTAGATTTCCGGACGGTTGGCCCTTGCAATCTCATATACATCCCGGAACCCTTTCGTAGTAACCAGTGCACAGTGCGCGCCTCTGCGCTCTATCACAGAATTCAATCCGGATGTCGTGCCATGTACGATACTGGCAACCTTTTCGTAATTCCCTGACGTAAGCTCATCGAACCCCTTAAGCATCCCTTCCTCCAGCGCCTGCGGGGTCGTCAGCACCTTCGTGGTCGTCAGGCTGCCTGTCTCATCGTCAATCAGTACGACATCCGTGAATGTCCCTCCGACATCGGCTGCTAATCTGTATGACATATCCCTTCCTCCTTATATTTCTGCAATAACTGTTATCGTGTAAACTTGCTACTATCATTGATAATCGCTGTAATAATATCTCTGATAATATCAGAAAGGCTAAAAAAAATTGACCGGTCAATAGCCATTTCTTTTTTGATTTGATTAAATATTATCACTCGCCATTTATTTTGTCAATACAATTCTGCATATCCGATATTTTAGTAATATTGTAAAAAATATTGTCGAATGCATTGACTTTTTTATAAAAATATGCTAATCTGACGAGGTATTATCTATAGATGTAACTTATAGTTAATACGGTATCTAATTATTTATTTTTATTTTTTATGGAGGTAACACAATGAACAGAGGTACAGTAAAATGGTTCAACAACCAAAAGGGTTATGGTTTCATCTCAGATGAGACTGGCAACGATGTATTCGTACACTACTCAGGACTGAACATGGACGGATTCAAGTCTCTGGAAGAAGGACAGGAAGTAGAGTTCGAAGTAACTGAAGGCTCTAAAGGTCCTCAGGCTGTCAACGTAACAAGAGTTTAGTCAATTGCATTAATCAGAATTTGGATGTACCTTTTTTATATATAAAACAAGACTTGAAAGATTGATTTAGATATTAAAAAGTAATACACGAAATGAGATTAAGAGAAGAGGGATGTCAATTTTGACATCCCTCTTTTTTGTCATTACATATTCGCCCTATACGCCTCATCCGCGCTATACACGTCAAATCCGCTGCCCTTCAGGATATCGATGACCCTCGCCGGATCGTCGCTTTTGAGCACCGCAGCCGCATCGCTTCCGTTGGCAAACGCGTACATATATTCTATATTGACTTCACCTTCTACGATCTGGTGCATCGCTTTGCTCAGGGAACCGGTAGCGTGGGGCACGCGCAGCGCCACTACATCTGTCAGCATAGCCGTAATATCCGCTTCCTTCAGAACCGCCCTTCCTTTGTGGGGATCGGACACGATCATCCGGAGCATTCCGTAGTCGGATGTGTCTGCCAGGCTGAGAGCTACTATATTCACTCCGCCTTCCGCAAGTATGGCAAGCACTTCGTCAAGTCGGCCCTCCCTGTTTTCCAAAAATACTGATAACTGCTGTACTGTATTACTCATACCCATCTCTTTTCCCTTCCTTCTTACAAGTCTCTCTTGTCGATGACACGCTTTGCCTTGCCTTCGCTTCGTTCTATCGTCTTAGGCTCAACGAGCTTCACCCTCGCGGATACGCCGAGCGCCTGTTTCAGAGCCGCCCCGACCTTATTCTTCAGTTCATCCAGCTTACGGATCTCGTCCGAGAAGTATCGTTCATCTACTTCCACCATAACAGTCAGGACATCGAGATTGTTCTCCCGCTCCACGATCATCAGATAATGTGGTGCCACGCCGCCACCCATGGAGAGCAGCGCTGTCTCTACCTGTGTCGGGAATACATTGACGCCGCGTATAACTTTCATATCATCCGTACGTCCGGTGAACTTCTGGATTCTCGGCAGTGTCCTTCCACATTCGCACGTGTTGTATTCAATGCTGGTCAGATCCTTCGTCCTGTAACGAATCAGCGGCATACCCTCTTTGGCAAGCGTGGTGAATACGAGCTCTCCCGTCTCGTTGTCCGCGCATGGGGTATCATCTCCCGGATTCAGAATCTCAGGATAGAAATAGTCTTCATACACGTGGAGCCCTTTGTGGTGGATACAGTCCATGGCAACCCCTGGTCCTGTAATCTCGCACAGCCCGTAGATATCGAAGCTGTTGATATGCAGGATGCCTTCGATCTTCTTGCGCATCTCATCTGTCCACGGCTCTGCGCCATTGATGCTCGCCTTAATCTGCAGACGGTCCACAATTCCGGCTTCCTGCGCCGCCTCTGCCAGATAGAGCGCATAGGACGGCGTGCAGGCGAATGCCGTCGCGCCGAAGTCCTCCATGCACATGAGCTGGCGCTTCGTGTTGCCGGATGACATAGGTATCGCCATCGCCCCGAGTGCCTTCGCCCCGAGATCCAGGCCCATGCCTCCGGTGAACAGGCCATATCCGTAACATACGTGGATGCGGTCAGCCTCTGTAAGTCCTGCCATCGTAAGCCCTCTGGCGACACATTCGCCCCATACGTCCACATCGTTCTGCGTATAAGAAGCCAGGGTAAGCTTCCCTGTCGTCCCGGATGTCCCCTGCACTCTCGCAATCTTCTCCTGAGGGACTGCCAGAAGCCCGAACGGATAGTTGTCCCTCAGGTCCTCCTTTGTCGTGAACGGGAGCTTGCCGATATCTTCGATACCTTTGATATCACCAGGCTCCACCCCGATCTCATCCATCTTCTTCCGGTAGAACTCCACATTCTCATATACGTTCTTTACCTGTTGTACGAGACGTACGCTTTGAAGCGCGCTCATCTCATCCCTGCTCATACACTCTATCTTCGGGTCTCTGATCTTTTCCTTCCAGTCTTTTAATGCTACTCCTGCCATGTCAATCTACTCCTATTCTTAATTTTATAAATCTGATTCCTCTACCATCTTCACACCTGCATCCTTAAGAATCTGAGCTGCTCCCTCATAGTCATCCGTACTGAATACCAGAACTGGCGCTTTTCCTTCGCGGATTACAAATGAATAGATGTAGTTTACATTTATTCTGCCTTCTGCAAGTATTGCCAACATCTGATTGAGATTGCCTTTCTTATCTTCCAGTTCCACGCCTATGACGTCATGAAGCCTGACGACAAATCCCTTTTCAGTCAAACTCCCCTTCGCCTCTGCTGGCTTATCGACTACGAGACGAAGGATACCAAACTCCGGCGTGTCGAAAGACGCGACAGCCCGGATATTGATGTGCGCCTCTGTGAGACGGGACGTAACATCCATAAGGCTTCCCGGCTTGTTCTCCACGAATACTGATAATTGCCTGATCATACCACACCTCCTTAATTTTAATCAGGTACGCCGGGGACTTCTATCTGGCTTCCAGATGATATCCCACATCAAAGGCCTGCTTGTTTATATCAACCGTTTTCGGCGGCACTGTCTTTTCTATCACGTCGTACCACTGCTCTTTGGTAAAGTCCATGTGCCTCGCCGCGACGCCGAGCACAATCATGTTAAATACTCTGGAGTTGCCGAGCTTCCTGGATTCTTCTGTAGCATTGACGCTGTATAGCCTGTACTCTTTTCCAAGTTCTTCCAATATATTGTCCGGATATTCTGCAGCGCCGATGACGACCGGCATAGGATCGATTCTCCAGTCATTTACAATCAGGGCCCCATCCTTTTTGAGATAGTGCGCGTACCGGTAAGCCTCAAGCCGCTCAAAGGCGATGACGATATCTGCCAGGCCTTCTTCTACAATCGGCTCTGCAACCTTATCACCATAGCGGACGAAGGTGACGACACTTCCGCCCCGCTGTGCCATTCCGTGCACTTCTGAAAGTTTGACATCATAGCCCATGCCTATCGCAAGTCCACCGAGTATCCTGCTTGTGAGCAGCGTTCCCTGGCCGCCCACACCAACTATCATAATATTTTTTGCCGTCATTATCTGTCACCTGCCTTTACTAATTCTATCGCATCGAACTTACATAAGTCCTCGCACAAGCCGCAGCCGGTACACATCGTATCGTCGATATGTATCGTTCCGTCCCCGTTTCTCGTCATGGCCGGACATCCCGGCTTCATGCACATCCCGCATTTCCTGCACTTGTCCTCATGGGCAACGTAGACCGGCTTTCTGGCCTTGCTCAGCAGCACGCACGGTGATTTCGTGATAATGACCGACACTTCATCCCTGGCAGTCTCTTCTTTGATGACTTTTTCGAGCGTCTCTATATCAAATGCATTGACTTCCACCACATTTTTGACACCCATGGCCCGGCACAGTCCCGGTATGTCCATCGCATATGTCGGGTCTCCCTGCAGCGTCTTTCCCGTTGCCGCGTGGTCCTGATGCCCGGTCATCCCTGTCGTGGAATTATCAAGTATCATGACCGTTCCTGTCGCATTGTTGTACATCATGTTCATGAGGGAATTGATACCTGTATGTAAGAAGGTCGAATCACCAATCACCGCAACCCAGTTCTTGATATACTCTTTTCCCTTCGCTTTTTCCATCCCGTGGAGGCTGGAGATGCTCGCCCCCATACATATCGTAGTGTCCACTACGCTTAGCGGGGCAACCGCTCCGAGCGTATAGCATCCGATATCACCGGCAGCATGCATCTTAAGCTTCTGAAGCACATAGAACACGCTCCGGTGTGGACATCCGGGACATAATATCGGCGGACGCATCGGCGCCGGCTTCGGAGCCGCAATCTCAAGCTTCTGCCCGAGAACCGCCGTGCGTATCATGTTGGCGCTGTACTCGCCCTGTACGGTAAATATCTCCTTGCCGATGGCCTCTATCCCCCATGACTTCACCTGCTCTTCAATCACCGGGTCAAGCTCTTCCACGATATAAAGCTTATCTACCTTGGACGCGAAGTCCTCTATCATCTTTCTCGGCAGAGGATTGACCATGCCGAGCTTCAGCACGGACGCCTCCGGCATCGCCTCTTTCACATACTGGTAAGGAATACCGCTCGTGATGACTCCGATACCGGTATCCCTGATTTCCACCGTGTTGATGGGCAGAGTCTCCGCAGCTTCTGCCAGCTCTGAGTTCCTCTTCTCGATCTCCACGTGCCGGAGCTTTGCATTCCCCGGCATCATGACTGTCTTTCTGACATCCTTGACATAAGGCCGGTCTTCGACAGCCTCGCGTTCTTTCAGTTCTACAAGCCCCTGGGAATGCGCCAATCTTGTCGTGATGCGGAATACGAAAGGACGGTCGTACTTCTCGCTCAGTTCAAACGCTGCCTTCATATACTCCTTCGCCTCAGCGCTGTCGGCAGGCTCCAGCACAGGAAGCTGGGCCGCGCGGGCAACCATACGGGTATCCTGCTCATTCTGGGAACTGTACAGCCCCGGGTCGTCAGCCACGACGATGACCATACCTCCGTTCACACCCATATACGATACCGTATAAGCCGGGTCGGCCGCCACATTGAATCCGACGTGCTTCATACAGGCCATGGAACGCACCCCTGAGACAGAGGCTCCAATCGCCACCTCTGTCGCTACTTTTTCATTCGGCGACCACTCACAGTACAAGGCATCTTTATACTGGACGAGATACTCGCTGATCTCCGTACTCGGCGTGCCCGGATAAGCCGCAGACACCTTCACCCCTGCTTCATATGCCCCTCTGGCAATGGCTTCATTGCCGAGCATTACTACTTTTTTTCCCTCTGACATATCTTATAGTCCATCCTTTCTCATATCGGTTACTCTCTTGGCCTTCCCCTCGAATCTCTGCAGAGAATACGGGGCGACAAGCTTAATCTGGGTCGCAAGGCCAAGCTGCGCCTTCAGTCCCTTCTTAATCCGCTGTTCCAGCTCGCTCAGCTTGCTGTAGCTGTCTAACAGCCGGTCATCTATCAGTTCTACCGTTATCGTCATCACATCCAGACGGTTCTTCCGCTCTAGGACAATCTCGTAATGGGGCCCTATCTCAGGAACCTGAAGCAGGACTTCCTCAATCTGTGTCGGGAATACGTTGACGCCCCGGATGACAAGCATATCGTCCGCACGCCCGGACAGGTTTTCCATCCGCACGGTCGTCCGGCCGCACGCACACGGTTCGTACATCAGCCTGGTCAGATCGCCGGTACGATATCTCACTAGCGGAAGCGCTTCTTTGCCGAGACAGGTCACGACCAATTCTCCGTGTTCCCCCGGTGGGAGCACCTCGCCCGTCTCAGGATCGATCACCTCCGGTATGAACCAGTCCTCGTTCACATGCATCCCGCACAGGCTCTCGCATTCACCCGCCACGCCGGGGCCGCACAGCTCGCTCATACCGTAGTTCTGGGTACACAGGAACTGCTCCCCCCACACTTTGTGCATCTCATCTCTCATCGGCTCTGTCATGCCCTCGCCGCCGAACAGTCCGATATGCACCATCAGGTCTCTGGAAGGGTCTATCCCCCTCGCCCTGATCTCTTCACCGAGGTGAAGCGCATAGGACGGAGTCGCTACGAGGAGCGTCGTGCCCATATCCTGCATGAACATGATCTGCTTCTTCGTATTGCCCGAAGACATCGGAATGACGGAGGCTCCTAGCATCTCCAGGCCGCCGTGGAGTCCGAGCGCACCTGTAAACGTCCCGTATCCGAATGCGATCTGCGCCACATCGTCCGGTGTGGCACCGCCCATACAGGCAATCCTTGCCACGTTGTTGAGCCATACGTCCAGATCCTTCTTCGTATAGCCTACTACCGTGGGCTTTCCGGTCGTACCGGAGCTGGCGTGGAAACGCACCAGTTCCTTTTTATCTACCGCAAATAGTCCCATGGGATAATTGTCTCTGAAATCTGCCTTATATGTAAATGGAAGCTTCTGCAAATCTGTCAGGCTGTTGATATCATCAGGTTTTACGCCTGCCTCATCCATCTTCTTACGGTACGGCACTGATCTTTCATAGATGTAGTACACCGTCTCCTTAAGCTTATCAAGCTGGATATCCTCTATCTCGGCTCTCGGCAGGGTCTCTTCTTTCGCCCAAATCATGTTATTTCCTCCTTCATACCATACATGCTTTTTTTAGTATAGCACATTGCTTTCACGGATTAAAGCATTAATTTGCGAAAAATCTTTCCCTTTCAGAAATTTCCTGATACAGCTCCCTTGTCTTTGAAGTTGTCTTTCCGTTGATTACGACCGTACCATATACCGTCTCCATGACGACATATTCATGGCAGTCTGTATACGAGTATAGATGGTATGCGCCAAACTCGCTGTTCTTAAAGCCGCCCGCCTGAATCCGGAAGCTGCCGATGCCCCCGGTGCGCCTTCCCACGTCCATGTCATCTTCATATGCCACGGATCTGATATCTTCGTATTCCACCCTTTTATTCCCTATAACAGAAGTGTGGATATTCATACCGTCCATTTCAAACCGTACGTTCACATCACCTGTATAAAGCGCAGCTGCCACGAGAAGACCGATTGCCACAAGCACCGCCACCGTGACCTTCGTCATGAACGTATCTTTCTTTCTTGCCGCAGACGTCGTTCCCGGCACCTTCTTCCTGCAAATTGTATTCGTCGCTATGACAAGGAAGATGACGACACCGAAGATTCCGACCGGCATAATCCATCTCAATCCGCGGGGCAGATCATATTCATACACATTGCATAGCAGAAGTATGACTGTTATGACGGACATGCCTGCCCCCATGACACGGCAGAGCTTCTTCTCATCGTACTTTGCCTTCTCCTCTATATCTGCCGTATTATAGCCCGCTATGAGAAAGCTGCCCCTTCCGGACAGCAGTACTATGGATAACAGCGCAAATATAGCCGTTAAAATCCACATATTCTCACCTCTCTATCATCAGTTGGTGCCATCGTGGTGCTTGCAGGCATATTCCTCAAGCTCAACTTTTATGACCGCCACGGCATTGATCCATTTCTCATCGAAGTTATCAAAGTCTTTTCCGGTCTGATGCTTCATGATTACCTTCAGCACCTTCAGCTTTTCCTTGGCGTCCTCCTCTATCACAGCCCTGCCTGTACCGATAAGGCTTGCGAAGCAGAAGCTGTGGCTGCATGGCTTCTCTGCCGACATAAGCCCGTGCCTGCAGTCAAGTTCTATGCCTACG
Source organism: Extibacter sp. GGCC_0201 (assembly GCF_017566055.1). Classification (NCBI taxonomy): domain Bacteria; kingdom Bacillati; phylum Bacillota; class Clostridia; order Lachnospirales; family Lachnospiraceae; genus Extibacter; species Extibacter sp. GGCC_0201. Next base: position 27,564 of record NZ_JABFCH010000014.1, read on the forward strand.
TCCGGATTCTCTCTGAGCACTTCCATCTTTCTTCCGACCTTTGAGCTGTGCAGGTAAAAGGTAAGCTTTCTGTCCTCACATAGATAGCCGAAATTCATCGGCACTATGTACACGCTTCCCTTGTCACAGAGCCCAATCCGGCACACGCTGCACTCGTCAATTACCTTGCATATCTCCGTCATATCCTTGATTTCCCGTTTTGGTCTTCTCATCGTCATCATCCATCCTTCTTGATTTTTTTAGCTGAAGCGGCTGCCCGCACGTTATAATTTCAATTATAATAAGAAAGCTCCCATATTTCAATGTGAAATCATGGGAGTTACGTTATTCCGTATTATCATCAGCCCTCTTCCTGCCTGTCACCTCTTGTCCCGGTCTATGAATTCCAGGCTGATGGCCGCAATCAGGGCATATGCTGCCGCAAAGACCAGCAGATAGCCCCATCTGCGGTATACAAGCTCCGCTTTATATTCATATATCCTGCGGTATGTATAGTCATGCAGGAAACTTTCCACCGCAGTGTGGATATCATCTGTTAGCTTGTCCGGAAGTAAATCCATCAGCTCTTCCACTCCTTCTATACTCTCGAACATTTCTATCTCCGAGTCTAGCAGTTCCGACGGTATCTCGTTCATATCAGACTCTATGCACAGGACTCTCTGTCCCCACTTGCTCACAGTCAGGTCTGAGATTATCCTTGCGTTACCGGTAATCGGGAAGATAGAACCAGAAAAGATAAGCTGTATGATAAGCAGGAACGGCATGACCGTCATAGCAGCCGTCGTGCTCTTTACGAGAGACGACACGGCAAGCCCGAGCATGTCAGATGAAAAGAGAATCAATAGCATCGTGATATAAAAGTCTGCATAAAAGCTCCCCGTCACGAGACCTTTGTCTGGAAAATCCATAAAAAGCCCATAGATGGACGTCATGAGCAGCGCCTGCACGGCACAGATGACTCCCTGGCAGATTACATGGGCACCAATATAAGCAGACATATGAAGGCCCGTACGGTGTTCTCTCTTGATAATCTGCCTCTCCCGGCACACCGTCTGGATCGAATTAAAGATGCCAATCCAGATGCCGGCTGATACGATGGCGAAAAATCCGGAACGGGTCCCTTCCTTTTTTAAAAACATCGTATCCCCAAGTACAAGTGACAGAAGAAGGGTGACTATCACTGCGAATACAATCCCTTTCCAGTCCTTCTCATTCTTAAATATCCGGAAAAACTTACCTACATACACTTTCGTCTGCCCAAGGCGGCCTTCTCTTCTCTCTCTGTCCATTCCTTATCTTTCCTCAATCTGCCTGTATTTTCCAATATAGATGTCCGACAGCCCTTCTCCGCCTTCGTCCTCGCGGTTCATCTTTCTGACGATTCCCTCCATGGAATCCGTCTCAAAAAACTCTTCTGCCTCCCGGGGCGATCCGTAGAAGGCCAGATGACCGACATTGTCCTCTTTTCCTTTCGCCAGCACGATAACTTTATCGAAGAGGTCTATGATTCGGTCCGGCGAATGTGTAATCACAAGGATTATCTTATTATTATCCGCTATCTCCCTGAGACACACCATCAGATGCCTCGCCATAATCCCATCCAGTCCGGAGTCCGGCTCATCGAGAAAGAACAGGCTAGGATCCACGATATATTCCACTGCTATGCTCAGACGCTTACGCTGACCGCCCGACAGCTTCCCGACAAGCGAATCTCTCTCCCGCTCCAGCCCCATCAGCGCCAACACTTCTTCCACACGTCCTTTGCGCTCCGCGGATGTGACACGCTCTGGGAGCTTGATTTCAGCAGCATTCTCCAGCGTCTCTATTACAGAATCTTCCAGCCGGAGCCAGTCCTGCTGAGGTACAAATCCGATATCATACTTCATCCTGTTATAATTCTTGTATACATCCACACCGTCTTTTATGATAGTGCCCCGGGCTTTCTCATACCCCATGACCGCATTGACGAAAGTCGTCTTGCCTGCGCCTGACCCTCCAAGCACAAGCACCATCTCACCCGGTTCTACAGTGAGGTCGATATCCTTAAGCAGAAGCTGCCTGCGGAACATCTTCCACACGCTTCTCTCTTCAATATGTATCGTAAGCCTGTTGCCTGATGCTTCATGATGGTTATATTCCAGCCTGCCGCTTCTGTACAGGAACAGCGTCTTTCCAATCCGCACCACGTCCAGCTGATTGAGGCCCTGCCTTTCCTTTATGAGCTGTCCGTTGACATATATGCCATACTTCGTATTGTGTTCCGTTACCGTCCATCGGTGGCCGTCGTGTTTCAGAAGGGCGAACCTTTTTGGGAGTTCTCCGCCCTCTGCAGACTGTTCTTCCTGAATCTCCTCTCCTCCGGTCTCTTCCCTGCAGCTCAGAAAGAAGCTGGCATCTTTGTCTTCCAGTTCCAGTGCCTTCCATTCGCACTTATCCTCTACCCTGCCTCTGAAAATGATTACCACCGCCCGGTCGTCCCCCGTGCCAAACTGGGGATTGTCAATCTTCAGGACATCCCCGTCTGAAAGCTTCACATGATGATTGCCTTCCGTATATCTGGAGCCAATCTTCCCGCCATTGTAATATGTGCCATATTCGGACCCTAAGTCCCGGTACGTATATCCGCACTCCTCTTTGATAAGCTTTCCGTGCATTTTTGCGGCAAACGGGCAGTCGACCTGTACCTCAACGGGACTTCCTTTCTTCCTGCGCCCGATGAATACGGTCTCCGAGACAGGTATCTGCTCGACCTCCTCCTGTCCGCAGCAGATAATCAGCTTTGCAGCATATGCCATACCTCATTCCTCTCTTTCGTATGTTGCTACTTCCGATGACATGATGGTAGGGTCAAAAGATGAAATGCATGGCCTTCTGACCCTGGTATCAAGATATTATACTACAAAATCCCGAACTACCGGTAATTTCTACCATTTCGGGCAATTTATTACTGTTTGCCGTTATATTTCCATAAGATCCCCCTGGCAATATCGTGGAGGCGGTCGCGCAGCTCCACTGGTTCCAGCAGCTCCGCCTTATTACCAAAGCTTAGAATCCAGCTGAATATATTCTCCTCATCGGCAAAGTCAAACTGGAACAGCAGACTTTTGTCCTCCTGTTCCTCAAAGCTGTCCGCTCCATATTCTTCGATAAGCCTCCATCTCATTTCAGGAGCAAATACAGCTTTCACCGGTATGTGCCTGTCATATGCCGAATCTGCAGGCAGTTCATAGGGCTCTGCCTCCCGCCGGGCAAACTGCTCCGGGAGCACTTCCAGCTCCAGCATGCGGTTCAGCTTGAACAGACGGTAATCGTTCCGGTCCGGACAATATCCACGGACATACCAGGATGCCCATTGGAACACGAGCAGGCAAGGCTCGATCTTCCTGACACTCTCCCCCTTGGGCGCATAGTAGCGGAACGCGATATATCTCTGGTTTTCTATCGCGTCCTGTATCTGCTCAATCTTCGGTGCCAGTGTCGATTTGTAGTAAGAGGACAGGTCTATGAGTATATGGCTGTTGGACGCAAGTGTAGTGCTCCTTACATCCAGCTTATCCATCAGCTGTCTGTATCTGCTTGTCCCGGCCACGCTGTCCAGGCTCTTCAGCCCTGTCAGTATGGCCTGCATCTCTGAGGAGGTCAGAAGCGTCTTCTCCAGCTTGTAACCTTCCATGATGGATATGCCGCCTCCGCTTCCCTGCGTGGTGACAAGCGGTATTCCAGCCTTGCACAGATCCTCGATGTCCCTGTTGATCGTTCTTCTGGACACTTCGAACTTTTCCGCCAGATATGGGGCCGTCACCTTTTCCTGCTGCAGCAGCACGGATAAGATTCCTATCAGCCTGTCTATTTTCATAATATGCAGCCGCCTTTCTTTTATTATCTTCCACCCGGGCGGTTTCCTGCCTTACAGATGGAATACCATTGTCGCAATCTTGAAGAAGATGATGATGGAGCATGTATCCACTATCGTCGTGATGAGCGGTGCTGCCATAATCGCCGGATCCAGCCTGAGCTGTTTTGCGAAGATCGGCAGCATGCAGCCCACCATCTTCGCCACCATTATCGTGCCGATAAGAGAGATGCCTATCACTGCCGCCAGCCCCAGATCTCGGTGCATGACATAGATTCGGATGCCGTTGGCGGCGGCCAGCACTGTCCCCACTACGAGAGATACCCTGAATTCCTTCCAGACGACGGTAAACAGGTCCTTAAAGTGCAGCTCGTCTACAGCCAGGCCCCTGATGACGAGCGTGGAGCTCTGTGAACCGCAGTTGCCGCCTGTATCGGTAAGCATCGGGATAAATGATACGAGGAGCGGAACGGCAGCGATTGCCGCTTCATACCGGGTGATGATGGTGCCTGTTATAGTAGCTGAGAACATCAGGAATAACAGCCAGCCGATGCGGTTCCTGGCATGCCGGAACACACCTGTCTTTAGATAAGAGTCGTCATTTGCCGTCATGGCTGCCATCTTGTGCATATCTTCTGTCGTCTCGTCCGTAAGGACTCCGATGGCGTCATCAAACGTCACGATCCCGACAAGCCGTTCCTCAAGGTCCAGAACCGGTATCGCTATGAGACCATACTTGCGGAACAGCTTCGCGGCATCCTCCTGATCGTCGGTTGTCCGTACGGAGATAAAGTTATCCTGCATCAGATCCGCGATTTGGACTGTCTCTGCATTCGTCATGAGTGCTTTGGCCGTCACGATTCCGACAAGCTTCTTGCGCTCTACCACATAGCATGTGTATACTGTCTCGCTCTCGATTCCGACCCGGCGGATCTTGGCAAGCGCCTGGCCGACTGTCATCTCAGGAGACAGCTCCACATACTCTACCGTCATGATGCTTCCTGCACTGTCCTCCGGATACTTCAGCAGCCGGTTGATATCGGCCCGTGTCTCCCCGCTTACATGTTCCAGAAGCTTCGTCACTACGTTGGCCGGCATATCTTCCAGGAAATCTACCGCATCGTCCGTGTACATGGTATCCAGAATATAGGATATCTCCTGGCTCGTGAAGCCTTCCAGCAGTGTCTGCCTCTGATCATCCTCCATATAGGAGAATACTTCAGCGGCCTTCTCCTTGTCTATCATGCGGAATATGGCCGCCAGCTCGGAATCATCCAGCTCCATCAGAAGTTCTGCCAGATCGACCGGGTTATACGCTTCCAGCATGTTGTGAATCTCTTTATACTTCTTTGCATACAGCAGTTCTTTCAACGTGTTTCTTATCATCTTGCGCCTCCTTGTCCCGGACAGAAAAATGCTGCCCGCCCTGGTACCGGACAGACAGCACAATATAAAGCCTTGCTCTATTATAAATCTATACGAACAAAAGACGTACTTTCTTCAAAAGAACGATTCAAAAAGGGCAGACTCCACGTGCATGCCATATCCGATTGTCATCATCAAGTTGCAACTTCGTCCCGAATGACCATCCATGTAGGTTCGCCTCCCTTTCTTTTATAATTCTTTCGTGACTTTAATCAGCATAGCTTACTTGCCTTTAAAAGTCAAGTCAGCTTCCGCTGTTTCTTATCCGGATCAGTGGCGTGACCGATACGGCGCCCGATATATCTATGTTCCTTGTCGTTGCCGGATACGTCAGATGAAAGGACAGCCGTGCCTCCGAGACAGCCGCTTCATTTGTCGTAAAGCTGCCGGACGCGGAAGCATTCCGCTCTGTCCCTGTCGGAGCAAAGAAGGAATACAGCCCTCTTAAGCTCCCGTTGATCCTTGGAACTATCTGCATATATCCCTGCGGTTCCGGTGTTGCCAGAAATATATAGTCCACAAGATAGAGCCAGCCCGGTTCGAGCATGATATCCGAGTCCCCCTCAAGGCGAATCCCCTGTCCCACATTAAAAAGCTGGATAAGCGGCAGGCTGCTCCCAGATGCAGGACTGCCGGTCACACCGAACTGCGCAAAAAAATCCGGCCTCTCTTCCGGTGCCGGATCCGGTCCCGGTGGACAGGCCGGCGGTTTATTACCATGGCAGCATCTTAACTTCATTTTCTACACTTCCTTATAATCCTTTAATATAAGGTATAAGAAGCGGCCTGCTTTTGTTACTTTTCTCTCTTTAAATTATAGAAGAACATGAGAACCGCCATGGCACAGATAATCAGATAGCCAAGCCAGCTTAAGATGTCCGGTATCTGTCCGAAGATGAAAAACCCGAGCAGAGCGGAGAATATAATCTGTGAATAGTCGTACACCGATATCTCCCGCGCCGGTGCATGGCTGTACGCCGCGGTAATACCGAACTGACCGCCCGCGGCCGCAAGGCCTGCGAGCAGAAGCATCAGTACCTGCAGCCATCCCATCGGATGGAAGTCGAATATGAGGAACGGCAGCGTCACCAGGCAGGAAAACGCCGAGAAGAAGCATACGATGAGCGGCCCCTTCTCTCCCCTTAGGCTCAGCTTCCGCACGAACGTATATGCCGCTCCTGCCCCAAGGCCTCCTGCCAGGCCAATCAGGGACGGCAGAAGGTCCATATTGGAAAACGTCGGCCTGATGACGAACAGGCTGCCCGCAAATGCTCCAGCCACAAGAAGCGCCTGTAGTACCGTTACCCTCTCCTTCAGGATGAAGAAGCTGAAGATGACGACAAAAAACGGGGACATCTTATTGAGCATCGACGCATCGGCCAGGACAAGATGGTCTACCGCGTAAAAGTTGCAGAGTATGCCAAGCGTACCGAACAGCGCGCGAAGCAGCAGCAGCTTTAAGTTCCCCTCTTTGCATTTCAGCGGAATAGCCTCCCGCCTTATTAGTATAAAGGCGAAGAAAAATGCCACCAGGTTGCGGAAGAAGCTCTTCTGAACAGAAGGCAGGTCTCCGGAGAGCCGCACGAACATGTTCATGAGCGCAAAGCAGAACGCCGATAGTACAATATACAAGATCCCTTTATATCTGTTATTTACACTCATCTGTTACATTACCACCTTTACATGCTCAAGTCGAACAGGGACAGCTGGTTGGATTCCGGAATATCTCCGAACAGCCCCATGTCCGCCATATAATCGATGACTGTCTTGCTGGCCTTCGTGCGCTGCCTGAAATCATCCCTGGAGAGGTACGGGCCGTCCTTCGCGGCCTCTTCCACTGCCTCCGCCGCCTTGTCTCCCATGCCGTCTATGCTGGAAAGAGGCGGCATAAGCTTTCCGTCGATGATCTGGAACTTGGATGCCTTCGCCCTGTAGATGTCAAGCGGCATGAACTCATAGCCTCTCGCGTACATCTCCTGGACAATCCTCATATCCTTCATCGTATCCTGTTCCTTCTTGCTGAGGGAATCAGAACGGCGTTTATAATCATTGATATAATAGTTCAGCTTTTCCTTTCCCTGGCACATCAGTTCATAGGAGAACGCATCTGCCCGGATTCCAAAATATGCGCCGTAATATGCAAGCGGATAATTGATCTTGCAGTAGGCGATGCGGTATGCCATCATGACATACGCCGCAGCATGGGCTTTCGGAAACATGTACTTGATCTGTTTGCACGACCAGATATACCAGTCCGGTACGTCCGCCTCTTTCATCGCTTTTTCAAATTCCGGCGTAAGCCCTTTTCCTTTCCTGACCTTTTCCATGATGGTAAAAGAAAGTTCACTGTCCATCCCTTTGTTGATCAGATACGTCATGATGTCGTCACGGGTACAGATGGCGGTAGAGATGGTCGCCTTGCCGCTCTTGATCAGTTCCTGGGCGTTGTTGAGCCACACGTCCGTCCCGTGGGACAGGCCGGATATGCGGATCAGGTCCGACAGCGTCTGCGGCTTCGTGTCCACGACCATCTGTACGACAAATTCCGTACCGAATTCCGGGATGCCGAGGCACCCCACCGGACATCCTCCGATGTCGTCAGGCTTGATTCCAAGCGCCGACGTATCGTGGAACAGTGACATGACGCCTTTGTCGTCCAGCGGAATCTTCGTCGCATCAAAACGGTTGTCCGTCTCGTCGTATTCATTCTCCATCGCCGGGGAGCTTATGAACTCCTCCAGCGTCTTGATCATGGTCGGATCATCATGGCCCAGGATATCGAGCTTCAGCAGGTTGTGATCGATGGAATGGTAATCAAAGTGTGTGGTGACAATATCTGTCGTCATATCATTCGCAGGGTGCTGTACCGGTGTAAAAGAATTGATATCCTCGCCGAGCGGAAGTACGATGATGCCTCCTGGATGCTGCCCGGTACTCCTTCGGATACCGGTGCAGCCCTGTACGATTCTGTCAATCTCGCAGTTACGCTTTCTCTGTTCCCGCTCTTCAAAATAATTCTTAACGTAGCCAAAGGCCGTCTTATCTGCAAGCGTACCAATAGTGCCCGCGCGGAACGTCTGCCCGTCTCCGAATATGACTTCTGTATATTTGTGCGCGTTGCTCTGATAATCCCCGGAAAAGTTCAAGTCGATATCTGGTTCCTTATTGCCCTTGAAACCGAGGAACGTCTCAAATGGGATATCAAAGCCGTCCTTTATGAGCTTCTCCCCGCATACAGGACACATCTTATCCGGCATATCCCAGCCGCACCCTCCTGCATATGCCCTTACTTCTTCAGAATCAAAATCGCTGTAATGGCAGCTCTTGCAGTAGTAGTGAGGGCTGAGCGGATTGACTTCCGTTATGCCCGCCATCGTCGCGACAAAGGAAGATCCTACCGAACCACGTGACCCTACCAGATAGCCATCCTCATTGGACTTCCATACAAGCTTCTGGGCTATGATATACATCACGGCAAAGCCATTGGATATGATTGAGTTCAGCTCCCGCTCCAGCCGTTCCGTAACGACCTCGGGAAGCTCATCCCCATACATGGAACGTGCCTTGTTGTAACAGATATCCCGCAGCATCTGGTCGGAATCCGGAATGACAGGGGGGCACTTGTCGGGGCGGACAGGAGATATCTTCTCCACAGAATCTGCAATCTTATTCGGATTGTCAATCACGACCTCCCTGGCTTTTGCCGAGCCGAGGTATTCGAATTCCGCCAGCATCTCGTCCGTCGTGCGCAGATACAGCGGAGCCTGCTCGTCGGCATCCGTAAAGCCTTTGCCCGCCATGATGATCCTCCGGTACACCTCATCCTCCGGATCCATGAAATGAACGTCACACGTCGCCACCACGGGCTTGCCGAACTTCTCTCCCAGCTTGACGATCGTCCGGTTCATATTCTTTATATCTTCCTCCGACCGAATCTTCGAGATTCTCTCGCTGGCAATCATAAATTTATTATTGCCGAGCGGCTGTATCTCCAGATAGTCATAGAAGTTCACGATACGGGCAATCCGCTCCTGGCTCTTATCGTCCAGAAGCGCCTGGTAGAGCTCTCCTGCCTCGCAGGCGCTGCCTACGATAAGCCCCTCCCTGTATCTGGACAGTTCGCTCTTGGGTATCCTTGGCTGCCGTCCGAAATAATCAAGGTGGGACTTGGATATGAGGGTATACAGATTCACTCTGCCAATCTCATTCTTAGCCAGTATGATGACATGGAACGACGGAAGCTTTTTTATCGCGTTGGCATTCGAAGAGCCGAACTGGTTCAGCTTCCCAAGCGTATGGATATCCCTCTCTTTCAGCATATCAACGAACCGGACGAATATCTCCGCCGTGGCTCCTGCATCGTCCACGGCCCGGTGATGGTTCTCAAGCGAGATATTCAGCGCCTTGGCAACGACGTTCAGCTTGAATTTGGACAGCGTGGGCAGCAATATCCTGGCCATAGCTACCGTGTCTACCGATGTAAAGTCCGGTATCCTATCCATATACCGGCAGTTCTGATCTATAAATCCCACATCAAATCCTGCGTTGTGCGCTACGAGGGCCGCATCCCCGACAAATTCCAGGAACTCCGGCAGCGCCGTCTCAATCGTAGGAGCATCCATGACCATCTGGTCCGTGATACTCGTAAGCTGTGTGATACGGAACGGAATCGGCACCTTCGGATTGACAAAAGTGCTGAACTTATCGGTAATCCTGCCTCCCTCTACCTTCACTGCACCAATTTCGATAATCTTATCTTTGATGGAACTGAATCCGGTCGTCTCAAGGTCAAATACCACGAACGTGTCATCAAGCGTCTGCCCCTTTTCATTCACCGCGACATCGGTCAGGTCGTCCACGAGATATCCTTCCACTCCGTATATGACCTTAAACGGGTCCTCTTTGTCCAGCGTCTCAATATAATGGTTTGCGTCCGGGAATGCCTGCACCACCCCGTGGTCGGTGATGGCAATCGCTTTATGGCCCCAGTCATGCGCCCTTTTTACGAGATCCTTCACTTCCGTCACTCCATCCATATCGCTCATCTTGGAATGACAGTGAAGCTCCACCCTCTTCTCCGGCGCGGTGTCCTTTCTTGACTCTGTAAAGTCCGCAATCTTCTTGATACCTGTGACAGAGCCTATCGTCAGCTCCCCGTCAAACTTGTCAATCGTAGTGACTCCCTTTATCTTCAGAAACGCACCCTTCTTGATATCTGCCAGTATATCCGGCAGCTGTTCGTTTCTCACAAACATCTTCACGGTAATCGTATCCGAGAAGTCTGTGACGGCGTACATGACAATCGTCTTTTCATTTCGAATCTCTCTCGTATCAAAGCTGATGACCTTGCCGCGGATGGTAATCTCCCCCATCTCTCCTACGACCTGTTCAAGCTCGATCGTCTCATCATCGAAATTCCTTCCCCAGATAAGGCTCGGGTCGTCGGACGGCTTCTTATAGCTTCCAAAGGAGTACTTGTCCCTCTTCTCCTGTCTGCCGGCCTTGGAAGCAGCCTCCTTCTTTTCATTGGCCTCCTTTTTCTGTTCTGCTTTCTCCTGGTGCACGGCAGCCGTATGTTCAAGGATTGCTTCCACTTCCTGGCGAATCTTCGCCTCATTGTATTTCAGCTTGCTGTCTTTCGCCTCTTCGTAGACGACACGCACCTCCACTTTAAGTCCGAACCGCTCTCCGAACACGTACTCCAGGTATGAGATCAGCGATTCCTTCTTTCCTTTGGCGACAATCGTATCCGTTAGTTCCAGACAGAGTATATTACCGTCTTCAAAAGAATATCTGGCGCTCTGCAGCATGCTGCGCTCTACGACGCTTCTCTCATTCAGTTCCAGAATCATGCTGTCCACATATTCGTTCATCAGGTTCTCTGGCGTGTACTGCCCGGACAGTTCATAGCGCTCGATTAGCTCCGTCCTGATTCTGCTGCGTCCGAACAGCTGGTTCTTCAACATCTTCTCCATCTCATAGATCCGTCTTTTCTGGAGCAGATGGCGGCTCAGTATATGCACTTTGATAAACTCCCGGTCCGAGTTGGTCGTCACTTTGAGGACATCCACCCCGGAAAACAGCATCTTCATGTCTTCATCCGTCTTCAATGTAGGAAATACTTCAAAAAATGACTTACTCATCCCAATGCAACAACTCCTGTCTCAACGTCTCCAATAATTCTTCTTCCTTCACTTTTCGCACGACCTCGCCCTTTTTGATAAGCAGTCCTTCACCGATTCCTCCGGCGATTCCGATATCCGCTTCCCTCGCTTCTCCGGGCCCGTTTACGACGCATCCCATGACGGCCACCTTGATATCTAGCGGGATATCCGCCACCATATGTTCCACCTTGTTGGCCAGCCCGATCAGATCAATCTTTGTCCTGCCGCACGTGGGACAGGATACGACCTCTATGCCGCCTTTCCTCAGGCCGAGCGTCTTCAAGATCAACCTGGCTGATTTAATCTCTTCTATCGGAGAACCTGTCAGGGATACCCGTATCGTATCCCCGATACCCTGATTCAGGATGATTCCAAGACCGACGGAAGACTTTATGTTGCCGGACAGCAGCGTTCCTGATTCTGTGATACCGACATGCAGCGGATATGGGCATTGATCTGCTATGAGTTCATGCGCTTTAACGCACATCATGACGTCTGATGATTTGATGCTCACCACAATATCGTCATACCCCATCCGCTCAATCATATGCACTTTGTCCATGGCACTTTCCACAAGTCCTTCCGGGGTAACCCCGCCATACTTATCAAGCAGATGCTTCTCAAGGGATCCGCTGTTGACACCGACACGGATGGGGACATGGTACTCTTTCGCCTTGTCCGTCACTGCCCTTACCCGGTCCTGCCCTCCTATATTGCCCGGATTGATACGTATTTTGTCCGCTCCGTTTTCAATCGCCCCTATCGCAAGACGGTAATCAAAATGAATATCAGCTACGAGCGGTATATGTATGTGCCTTTTGATATCCCCAAGCGCACAAGCCGCCTCCATCGTAGGCACGGCACAGCGTACAATCTCACAGCCCGCGCTCTCAAGCTGCAGAATCTGCTCCACCGTGGCACCGACATCTTCTGTTCTCGTATTGGTCATAGACTGTATGGCTACCGGACTGCCGCCTCCTATGAGCACATGTCCAATCTGTATTTTTTTCGTCTCTTCTCTCCTCATAGCACACCTCCCGCAAAATAAAACCCCTCTATCCTTCACCTTTCTTTCCCGGCGTCAATAGAGGGATATCTGATTCTATTATTTTTTCGTAAATAACATCTGTTCGCCATATTCCCGTTCCGTCAGTGTCAGGGTATCTCCGTCCACGCTGTAGCCAAACGTAGTAGTCACCGAACTGAGCGCATTGTCAAGCGTCTCCTCTGTGAGCATCCCGTCAGAACGTTCTACTGCCTTCTCCACCTCGGACTCATTCATCTTAATCGTGACGGTCTTTTCATCCTTATCAATAACATAATCCATCTTGATGTCTGCGTCATAATCTTCGGCAAGGGCCGGGACATTCACGGTCAGGGAATTATTTCCTTTGATGGACAGGACATAGTTCCCGTCCTCGTCCTCCCATGTGCCTTCCAGCGGATTTGTCGTGAACAGCTTTGTCAGAAGGAATATTGCTATCAATACGATCAGCACCGAACTGACCAGTGTCACTACCGTCCAAATCTTACTTCTTTTCGCCTCATCATTTTTTGCAATTATCATCTATCATAATCCTCTCGGTTCATTAATTTATGCTTTATCTAAATTATAGGTTGTTTCACTTCTCATGTCAACGTAATCCATTTATGTTCCGCATCGGAACTTAACCGCAACATTTTGTTGATATTCAGCACATATCCTCTACTTTCCGGGAACACTTGCTAAAATAAAGCTCATAATGCAGAGGAGGTAGCGGTATGTCATTTGATAAAAGGTTGAAAGCCCTGCGTGTGAAAAATGAGATGACACAGGAGTACGTTGCCCGCCGGCTCAACGTGGCGCGCTCTACCATCGCCGGATACGAGACAAAGAACAGGCAGCCTTCACACGAAAAGCTGACTGCGCTTGCCAGCCTCTTTCACGTGTCCATCGATTATCTGCTGGAAGGTGAAGAATCCATCACCCTGACACCGTCGCAGTCCGTACCGGAACCTGTCACAGAACGGAACTTCCTGGAACGATACCGCGGCCTTTCCCCGGAGTCCAAAAGAGACGTATTAAAATGTATCCATCTGCTGGAACTGCGTGACTCAGAACAGGCGGATTCCTGAGATATCCCTGCCTTTATTGTTTTACAAATCTGCGGTAAATATACCCGTTCGCTTCCTTCTCCCTGCTGTCATCCAGAGGTGCCAGCTCTGTGGCGCCGTACCGGCGCTCGAGCGCTTTTAGTATGAGCCAGTCGCAGACTTGCGGATTCTTCGGCAGCAGGGGGCCGTGGAGATACGTACCAATCACATTCTTATATACGACTCCTTCGTACCCGCTCTCTCCATCATTTCCCGCACCGTACAGTACCTTGCCAAATGGCGTGTTGTCATTGATAAATGTCCTGCCGCCATGATTTTCAAAGCCGACGACAGGCATCTCACATACGCTGCTCTCCAGCACGATATTGTCAATCAGCCTTCCTTCTCCTTGTTCCGTATATATGTCCACAAGGCCGAGCCCTTCGATTGGCCCTTCGTCTGTCTTATAATACTTGCCGAGCAGCTGGTAGCCGCCGCATACAGCTATCACTACCCCATTATCTTCTACATATTCTTTGAACCGTTCCCGGATGGCCAGCAGATTTTTGCACACGATCCTCTGTTCCCGGTCGGAGCCGCCGCCGAGCAGGACGATATCAAGATCCTGAAAGTCAATCTCATCCCCCGTATTAAATTCAACCGTCTGTGCTTCGATTCCCCTCCATGCACACCGCTTCATCATACAGGCGATATTGCCGCGGTCGCCGTACAGATTCAGAAGGTCCGGATAGAGATGCCCGATAGTCAGTTTCATGTCTTTCTTATCCATCACTTCTCCTCCTTAAGCCTCTTCAGCACATTTCTTGTACTGAAAAGCGCAGTATAATTAACAAGTACGTACAGATTGCCGCATCCATTGTCCAGTCTCTCACGTATGGCCTTTTCTACATCGGCCTGTATCGTATTAGGAATATCCGTATATTTCAGGCGCAGCCCCATGTCATGGCAGCGGATGCCGCTGACGGTTACGGAATTGACGTCATCTTCCTTAAACCGGTCAAAGTCTACGTCCCAGAGCCAGGACACGTCTGTACCGTCCTGGGCATTGTCATTGATTACGATAATAATATCTTTTCGGGATGCATCCTGCATAACTGCGGAGATGTTCTGGTTGAATCCCGCCGGATTCTTGGCAAGGTTCAGGATGGCGTTGGTACCGCCTATCTGGAACTTCTCCATCCTGCCGTTCTCCGGATTGAACTTCTCAAGCATCTCATTGAAATGTTCCAGTTCAAGCCCGGCCGTCCTGCCCGCCGCATAAGCCGCCAGCATATTATATACATTATAGAATCCTTTATAGTCTGCCGCAATCCTCCTGCCCTCAACCGTAAAGGCGAGCCGGTCCCCCACTTCAATTTCGGACGCGTCAAACCGTATGCCGGGCCGTTTGAAATCGCATCCGGTACATGCGTAGTCGCCGAGCTGGCTGTAATGGTAGAATCTGTACGCGAGGGGCGCGCCGCACTTCTTGCAGAAGCGGCCTTCCCGTATCTCCTGTGAACCGCTGTCCTCCACCACCTGTTCGCTGATTCCGTATGTGATGTACGGGCTGCCGCTCTCCATGGCAAGGTATGCGGACAGGGCGTCATCCCCGTTCACAATCACCTTCATCTCAGGAGCAGAGCCCATCACTTCCTTTAATATGTTCATTGTGATATCAATCTCCCCGTAACGGTCCAGCTGGTCACGGAACAGATTGGTCAGCACCATATAATCAGGCTTGAAATGTGGAAATACTTTTCTTGTAGATGCCTCGTCCACCTCGATGCAGGCATAATCTGCATCCAGGCGGCCGCCGTTTCCTGCCCCAAGCGCAAATGCGGCTACAACGCCGTTAAGCATATTAGAGCCTGTATGGTTGCATATCACTTTATTCCCTTCTGCCTCCAGTGCCGCGCAGAGCATATTGTTCGTCGTCGTCTTTCCGTTCGTGCCACACACGATAAAGACACCTTTCCTCACCTGTCCTGACAGCTCTTTCAGGACAGACGGGCATATTCTGAGCGCAATCTTCCCGGCCCACGTCACACCTTGCCTGTGGAAGATATGAACACTTGCTTTTTCTGTAATTTTTGCCGCCCAGACGGCCATCATTCGTCGTAATCCCATAATATTTCCTTCGCAATTTTACTTGTGTATCAATGCCTCGATATCTGCGGGCTCCGGCATGGAACGGATAGCGCCCTTCTTCATCGTGATAAGGGCGGCTCCTGCATTGGCATATGTAAGAATATTGCCGAGCTGGCTCTCCGTCAGCATATCCAGGCCATAATCCAGTATTCCCCCGATAC
The DNA here is from genome assembly GCF_017566055.1 of Extibacter sp. GGCC_0201. Taxonomy (NCBI): domain Bacteria; kingdom Bacillati; phylum Bacillota; class Clostridia; order Lachnospirales; family Lachnospiraceae; genus Extibacter; species Extibacter sp. GGCC_0201. The sequence continues at coordinate 43,391 of NZ_JABFCH010000014.1, forward strand.
TTAGGCCGCAGAACGTATCTCCGGCCCCCGTCGTCTCTATCGCCTTGACGCTGAATCCCTTGCGTTCCACGCGGGTGCCTTTATAGTATGCCCTGCTTCCGTCTTTTCCCATCGTGAGGAAGATAATAGGAATCTTATATTTTTCCTTCAGATATAATATCCCTTCGTCATAATCTTCTTTTCCTGATACGAACTGAATCTCATTGTCTGATATCTTCAATATGTCACAATACTGGAACCCAAATTCCATAGCTTCCTTCGCATCATCAAGAGAATCCCAGAGCGGCGGGCGCAGATTCGGATCAAACGATATGAGGCATCCTGCTTCTTTGGCTACATCAAGCGCTTTCTTCGTCGCGCTCCTCACCGGTTCGTCTGTCATGGAAAGCGTCCCAAAATGAAATACCTTTGATTGGCGGATCAGGTCATAATCCACTTCCTCTTCCGTCAGCATCATATCCGCCCCTGGCTTCCTGTAAAAGGAGAACTCCCGGTCCCCGTCAGGAAATGTATGTACGAAGGCCAGCGTCGTGTGAATCTGTTCATCCAGGATAAGCCCTTTGGTCTCTATCCCAAGTCCTTCAATCGTATCCTTCAAGAGACGTCCAAACTGGTCCTGTCCCACTTTTCCGATAAAGGCAGTCTTTTTACCCGTCTTGTTCAGCATAGCCAGTACATTGCACGGCGCTCCGCCCGGACATGCCTCAAACATATTATTCCCCTGGCTGCTCTGTCCATTCAGCGTAAAATCAATCAGCATCTCGCCAAGTGCCGTCACATCATATATCTTATCCATAAACACTGCTCCTTATTTCCGATATTTTGTTTCAGCCCTGCGGGCTATCGTGTACCAGATAATTCTATCATAACCGGAACCGATTTTCCACAGGTAACTTGGATCTATTTGCGCCCACACATTGCAGGAATTATTTCCATATGTTAAAATGCGCCTTGGAGGAGACGTTTATGCCCTATGTATCATTTTATCTTATATGTGTAAATATTGTATCATTCGTGCTCTTCGGATTGGACAAGTCAAGAGCAGTCCGGCGGCAGTGGCGCATTCCGGAGAAAACGCTGCTGCTTACCGCTCTTATCGGAGGCAGCCTCGGCGCAGAAGCGGGCATGCTCTGTTTTCGTCACAAAACAAAGCACGCCCGCTTCCGTGTCGGCATTCCTGCCGTCATTATCATACAGCTTCTTATTGGTATAGGCCTTTCACTGTCGGATATATCTTTCTGAACCGGCTGTACTTCTCTTCGTACTTCGCAACCAGATCCGGCTCAGGTTCCACCGTGTCTACCACTTTTACAATCTTATGCGCGATCGTCTCTACATCCGGGTACTCCCCGCATCCGACCGCCGCCAGCATGGCACCGCCGAGGGCCGGCCCTTCCTCGCTCTCTATCACATCCACCTTCATATTCATGACATTGGCTATGATCTTCTTCCAGAGAGGGCTCTTTGCACCCCCGCCGCATATCTTCGTACGCTCTATGTTGACGCCGAGGCTTCTCGCCACTTCAAGCGAATCGCGAAGCCCGAATGCCACTCCTTCGAGCACCGCCTGGGTCATATCTTCTCTCGTCGTGTCCATAGACATGCCGATGAACATCGCTCTTGCTTTCGGATCATTGTGAGGGGAACGCTCTCCCATCAGATAAGGCAGATAGAAGACGTTGTTCTCGCCGAGCGCACGAATTCCTTCCTGCTCCGCGGCGTAATCTTTTGTCTTCAGTATATCTTCTGCCCACCACTTATTACAGGAGGCCGCACTCAGCATACATCCCATGAGATGGTAGTTCCCATCCGCGTGAGCGAAGGAATGCAGCGCGTTATGTTCATCCACGCCGAACTTCCTGCTTGATATGAATATCGTCCCGGAAGTGCCAAGAGAGATGTTGCACATGCCGTCCCCAACGGTTCCAGTCCCGACTGCCGCAGCCGCGTTGTCTCCCGCCCCGGCTGTCACCTTGACTTCAGCGGGCAGTCCAAGCTCTTCCGCCACTTCCTTCCGCAAGGTGCCGACAACCTCATAGCTCTCATAGAGCTTTGGAAGCTGCTCTTCACTTATCCCGCACACGGCAAGCATCTCATCCGACCAGCGGCGGTTCTTCACGTCCATGAGCAGCATGCCCGACGCGTCCGACACATCGGTACAGAAAGAGCCGGAAAGCTTGTATGCCAGATAATCTTTCGGCAGCATGATCTTGGCAATCTTCTCAAAGTTCTCCGGCTCATGCTTCTTCATCCAGAGAATCTTAGGAGCGGTAAAGCCGGCAAACGCGATGTTAGCCGTATACTCCGACAGCTTGTCTTTACCGATGACCTCGTTCAGGTAGTCTGTCTCTTCCCCTGTTCTGCCATCATTCCAGAGGATGGCGGGACGGATGACAGCATCGCTGTCATCCAGTGCCACCAGGCCGTGCATCTGCCCGCCGAAGCTGATGCCCGCCACCTCTCCTCTGTCAAACCCTTCCGTCAGCTCTTTTATCCCTTCTACCGATTTTTCAAACCAGTCTTCCGGATGCTGCTCGGACCAGCCCGGATGAGGAAAAAACAGTGGGTACTCTTTGGATACGATATTCTTGATATTTCCTTCTTCATCCATCAGCAGAAGCTTTACTGCCGATGTTCCCAAATCAATTCCTATGTATAACATGACGCTACCTCCATGGATTTTCTGTAGGATATCTCACTCCGGCCGGCTGGTTATAGCCAATCTCCTCAACCGGCACGCCGATATATTTGAACACTTCAAAGAGTGCCTTCCCGTAATGGCCGAATGCCACGGCCCCGTGATGCGGATAGCCTCCCTCGATCAGTACGTGGCGGTAGAATCGGCCCATTTCCGGGATGGCAAAGACGCCAACTCCGCCAAATGACCTTGTGGCCACCGGCAGCACCTCGCCGTGCGCGATATAGGCCCGAAGTATATTGTCGGCCGTGCTCTGCAGGCGGTAGAACGTAATCTCTCCGGGTATGATGTCCCCTTCCAGCGTCCCCTGCGTCACTTCTTCCGGAAGAGTCCTTGCCATAATCATCTGGTACTTCATCTCACAGAAGGACAGCTTGCCGGCAGCCGTATTGCCGCAGTGGAAGCCCATGAACGTATCCTGGAGGCTGTAGTCATACTTCCCTTTTATCTCCTGCTCGTACATATCCTTCGGCACCGTATTATTGATATCCAGAAGCGTCACTGTATCGCCACTCACCACCGTACCTATGAACTCGCTCAGGGCGCCGTAGATGTCCACTTCGCAAGATACCGGGATGCCCTGGGCCGTCAGGCGGCTGTTGACATAACATGGGACGAAACCGAACTGTGTCTGGAATGCGGGCCAGCACTTTCCTGCGATGGCGACGTATTTCCGGTATCCCCGGTGCTCTTCCACCCAGTCTTTCAGCGTGAGCTCATATTGCGCCAGCTTGTTCAGAATCTCCGGCTTCTTATTGCCTGAGCCAAGTTCCTCTTCCATCTCCTTTGCGACGGCAGGTATCCTCTCATCCCCGGCATGTCTGTGAAATGCCTCGAACAGGTCAAGCTCTGAATTCTCCTCAATCTCCACACCCATATTGTAGAGCTGTTTGATCGGCGCATTGCAGGCCAGAAAATTCAGTGGACGGGGTCCGAAGCTGATGATCTTCAGACTGCTCAATCCGACAAGCGCCTTTGCTATCGGAACGAACTCGTGAATCATATCCGCACAGTCGGATGCATCTCCCACCGGATATTCCGGGATATATGCCTGTACATTTCTAAGCTTCAGGTTATAGCTGGCATTCAGCATGCCGCAGTAGGCATCCCCTCTTCCCTGCACGAGATTATCTCCTGTCTCTTCTGCAGCAGCGATAAACATCTTCGGTCCCTCAAAGTGCCGGGCGAGCAGCGTCTCCGATATCTCAGGTCCAAAATTGCCGAGATATACGACCAGGGCATTGCAGCCTGCATGTTTTACATCTTCCAGCGCCTGTACCATATGAATCTCACTCTCCACGATACAGACCGGACATTCGTATATGCCTTCCTCTCCGTACTTATCCGTATAGGCTTTCATCAGATTCTGCCTTCTCGTCACCGACAGGCTTTCCGGAAAACAGTCGCGGCTTACGGCCACGACCCCGATTTTTACTTCTGGCATGTTGTTCATCTTTCTTAATCCTCCTTGTTGGTAAATTGTTGTCTATACAGTAATATTGATTCCTTTCAGACCGCAGAAAGCACCTTCTATCTCTGCTTCCCTGTGGGCGATGAGCCATTTGTTCCGCGCGGCCAGAAGCTTGCCTTCCCCCTCCTTGGATACGAGGAAGTCCAGCTCCGTATTCGTACCTTTCGGCAGTATCACGACACACCGGAACCCGCTGCCGGTCGCCGTGCACGGTGCATAATGCAGCGTAGTCGCATATACTTCTATCACGGTACCCGCGGGTACAAAAAATGCTTCTGCCTTTGAAGTGTCATACGTGTAGTCAACCTCCAGGTCCTGCTGCCTGCCGAGCAGAAGTATCATATCCGTAACCGCAATGTTAATCTCTGACGACCGATGGTATTCCAGCGCATTGAGCGCGTGGTTGCTGCCGTTGCAGTATCCTACCTGTATGGGAAGCCCTCCGTATGCCATATCCCGGAAGCATTCTGCTGCCGGTAGCGCCTCCAGCTCTTCCACAGACGGGACATAGATTACACCGTCCGCTGGAAGCGGCGTATGTTCCATCTCCTTTCGCAGCCTGCATACGTCATATTCCGTCATCACACGCCCATAAGATTTAAAAGATTCATCGTTCACATTTTGTATTTCCATATCGCGCCCCTCCGAAAACGGTATTGTTATATAATGAATTATAACAACTTTTGCATGTTGCTACGACCAAATATTTGGCTAGTTTATGGTCTTTTTTTGCCTTTTTCCGCATGCACGCCTATATCCACTTTTTCGTGCGGGAGCAGCACACATTCCCTATGTAAAAACAAAACGAGCTGGCATGTTACTGCCAGCATCGGTGGTCCACTTAGTGCGGTAAATCAAACCTTATATTCTTTTCGGAATTCGCTCGGGAGCATCCCGTACTTCTTCTGGAAGACTTTTGAGAACGCCTTGCTGTTCGGAAAGCCGTTCTGTATGGCAATCTCCCCGATTGCCTGCTCCGTATTGACAAGGTCTTTGTAGGCATGTTCCAGCCTCAGATTGTCCAGATATGTCTTGTAGTTCATACGGGCATATTTCTGGAACATTCTGGAGAGGTATGTCGGAGAATAGCCAAACGTCTGAGACAGGCTGTCAAGAGACAGGTCCCTGGCGTAATTATCTTTCATATATGCGGTTATTGTGGAGAGCTTGTTCAGCTTCCTGTTGTGCTTGACCATCTCGCCGTCCACATCTGTCTCTCTGTACTTCGTTACCATGAGGTAGATGAGCATGTAGAACTGGCTCTGCACTTTCAATTCATAGCCGCATTTCTTTTTCGCATATGTCCCGTACATATCACCGATGAGCTTCATGACTTCCTCGTCCTGCAGCCTTGAACTGTGGGAAAAATAGATGAACCGTTCCTCTGTATAATACTTCTCAAAGGTGGCAAGTGGAATCTGGAGCACAATCGTCATATTCTTCTTCGGCGAGTGTATGGAGTGTATCTCATTAGAATTTACGAGCATAAATTCTCCCGGCTTCAGGGAATACCTCAGCTCATTGACATAGAATTCCAGCTCCCCCTCAAAAAGCGCGAAAATCTCTATGGAACGGTGCCAGTGCTTCTCACGCATGTAGTTGCCGTTCCTTCCTTCAAATACAAACATCTTAAACGGGATATCATCATTTGGCATGATGATTTCATGAGAATACTCCATAATCTCCTCCTATCCTAGCAGACTTACACCTCCGAGCAGCACATAGCTGATAAACCACATAATGACGGTAGCTACGCATATTCCCAATATGATTGCCGGAAATGCCTTTTTGAACTTCACGCCTAGCAGCGAAGCGATGAGGGCACCCGTCCACGCCCCGGTTCCCGGAAGCGGAATCCCGACGAACAGCACGAGCCCCCAGAATTCATATTTCTCAATCTTATCGCTTTTGCTCATCGCTTTTGCCTCCAGCTTATCCACCATCGGCTTGAACTTCTTCGTCCCCTTCATCCAGTTGAATATCGGGGTGATCAGCCAGAGGATGAACGGCACCGGTATGATATTTCCGATAATACAGAGCGGTATTGCAGTGGCAACCGGAACCCCGAGCAGAGGACCTGCCACAAGAAGGGCCCCTCTCAGCTCCAGGATCGGTATCATGGAGATGATAAATACAATTGCTTCTTTTCCCATGCTGCCGCCTAACGCATCGATAATATTCTGTACTAATGTTTCTGTCATATCGTTCTCCCTTATCTATTCATATATTGTCTGAAAAATGCAAACAGCGCTTCCATCTCTTCCCTTGTGCCTACGCTGATTCTCATATACTGCTCTATCCGCGCGCTCCCCCAGTAACGAACATAGATGCCATTGGCTTTCAGCTCCTCGAACAGCTTCCTGGCATCATATTCCGGATGCCTGGCAAAGATGAAGTTGGCACTGGAATCCAGGAAACAAAAGCCAAGCTTAGCAAGCTCCTGCTTCGCCCATTCTCTCGTCTCCACGATCCTGCGGATTCCTTCTTCAAAATATGCCCTGTCCTTCACAGCCTCCACGCCGCAGACGAGGGATGTCTCGTTCATGGTGTAGGAGTTGAAGGAGTATTTGGCATCGTTGAGATACTTGATGAGCAGCGGGCTGCCGATGGCATATCCGATACGCATGCCGGCCATGGACCGCGCCTTAGAGAAGGTCTGCACCACGAGGAGATTGTCATACTTGTCAATCAGTTCCAGCGCAGACCTGCCTGCAAAATCAATATACGCCTCATCCACGATGACAACTGCATCTTTATTGTGCGTGATGATATCCTCCACAGCATCCAGTTCCTCATAAAGGGCCGTAGGTGCATTTGGGTTCGGGAAGATGACGCCCCCGTTCTCTTTATAATAGTCTTCCTTTACGATGCGGAAATCACCATCCAGCTTCTGGCACTCATATGGAATCCTGTACAGTTCTGCCCACACCTTATAAAAGGAATACGTGATGTCCGGAAACAGGACGGGCTTATCAGAATTGAAAAACGTCAGGAAGCACATGGCCAGGACATCATCGGATCCGACCCCGACGAAGACCTGGTCCTTCCCTACTTCATAATAATCTGCCAGTGCCCCAACCAGCATGTCTGCCGCCGGATCCGGATAAAGGCGCAGCCGGTCCGTGTCCATCTCCCGCAGCGCTTTCGTGACGCTGGGTGACGGAGGGTATGGATTCTCATTCGTATTCAGCTTGATTACCTTGTGCCGCGGCTGCTCTCCAGGAACATAGGGTTCTACTTTACGGATATTCTGTTCGAATGCTTTCATATGTATTCATCCTCTTTATCATCAGGCAAAATATTCTGCCGCCAGCTCCCTGAACTTAGGCAGCGAGTTTACTATCGTCTCGTGAGACACGCAGTATGCCAGCCTCACATATCCCGGGCAGGCAAACGAACTGCCCGGCACGATGAGTATATTATACTTCTTCGCCGCTGCACAGAACGCCTTCTCATCCTCCACCGGCGACTTTACGAACAGATAGAATGCCCCTTCCGGCTTGATGCATTCAAATCCACATTCCTTCAACCCGTTGTACAGCGTCTCCCTGTTCCTGTCGTAGAAAGAGATATCCGTCTTCTCCCCGAGGCATTTTGCCACTACCTTCTGCTGCAGTGTGGGGGCGTTGACAAATCCGAGTATGCGGGTGGCCACATTGGCCGCCGCCTGCACTTCTTCACTGTCCCTCACCTCATCCGGTATGACGAGGTATCCGATTCTCTCCCCGGGCAGGGATAATGACTTGCTGTATGAGTAGCCGACAATCGTATTGTTATAATATTTCGTAAGATATGGCACTTCCGCTCCGTCATATACAAGCTCACGGTATGGCTCATCTGATATGAGATAGATATCTGTGCCATATTCCATCTGCTTTGCCTCCATGATGGCCGCCAGCTTTTTAATCGTGTCCTCGGAGTATACGACACCGGTAGGATTATTCGGCGTATTTACGATTACCGCTTTCGTCTTACGTGTAATCTTCTGTTCAAATTCATCCAGCTTCGGCTGGAAGTCTTCCGTATTGGGCGATACTTCAACCATAATCCCGTCATAGTTATTCGTATAGGAACGGTATTCCCCAAAATACGGTGCAAATGCAATCACTTCGTCTCCCGGGTTGAGCAGAGTCTTCAGGATGACATTCAATCCTCCCGCAGCACCTACCGTCATCACGATATTCTTCTCTGTAACATGAGTCTTGAACCTTTCATTCAGCGATGCGGCAACTGCGGCACGTACATCCGCATATCCGCTGTTGCTGTTCGTATATCCGTGCAGGGCGACCGGGTCATCTTCGTCGAGCAGCTCCTTGATTGCCGTCTTCACCGCCTCCGGTGCCGGCACGTTCGGATTGCCCAGGCTGAAATCATAGACATTTTCCGCTCCGTAGATACCTGCCAAACGGTTGCCTTCTTCAAACATCGCGCGGATTGCCGAACTGTTTGCCACCATATTTTTCATCTTCTCTGCTATCATAATGCTCCTTCTCCTTTACCTGTCTTTTTCAGTCACGAATCCTTTTTCCACCATAAATACCGGACGGTAAGATAATTTCGCCTTCCTGAGTCCCTCGGAACCGGTATCTTCTTCTCTGTTCACATACTTATAATCCTTACATGCATGCTCGACGAACTGCTGGTTTATCATCGGATAGGCTCCCTGGATATCTGCAAAAGCCTTCTCGATATGCACGACAAAGGTGTCGGAACAGACCGGTTCGCCGATGGTGAACGCGATGATGTTCCCGTCTACCCTGAGCAGCCCTCCGGTGAGCTCCAGCTCCTCGAACAGACGGAGGGAGTTCAATGTGACACACATCTCAGAGTTCTTGTCCGGGTCATCTTCACATCCATTCTGGTTCCTCCACTTCAGCGCCATCTGGAAACATTCTTCCACGTTATCCCGGGTTATCGGCTCATAGCTCCACCGGTCCCCGTACATGTTTTTAAACTTGTTGATATGGTTGCGCTTTCCGTGCAGCTTCTTGCCCGAGAGCGTCGCAAGCTTCTCAGATTCATAGACGTAGTCCGCATCTGCCTCGCTGTACTCTATCTGGAAGCGGTCCGGATACCATTCTGCTAGCTGTGCAAAATTATCCGGCGTCACGTTATAGAGCGAGAACATAGCTCCACGTTCCCGGCTGTACTCCATGAGCACTTCCAGCGCTTTCTTCACATCCTCAGGCTCTCCGGCCGGATAGGCGAACGACAGGCCGCCTTCCCGTTCGCTCTTAAACACAAGCGCATTCTCCACGACCGCAAATTCCACTCCGTAGTGCTTCGCCCACAGATATACATTTACAAAAGTCCGTTCGCAGCTGCGGCTCGTGTGATGGTTGAAGTAATGGGATATCAGTTCCTTATCCTCAAGCTGCGGACGTTTAAAGTTGATTTCTATCATAATTTCCCTTCTTTTCTTCTGTCTGCCATTTCATATTTTTTTAGTATATCATATTTTTCTTCTTTTTTCTTCTTTTAATTATGAATCGCACAACCAATACTATGATTAGGATGAGGCATATAGCTGCTCCATATACGATAAAAGCGAATTTGTTCGGCTGCTTTACAAGGTCGATAATATTCTTGCTGTCAACCTCTTTCTTGCGTCCTTCTGGCTGGCCGTAGCTCTGCGGCACCTGGGAGATGCCCTCCCCGCTCTTATCAAAGGATTCCAGATATCTGGCAAGCGCGTACCATTCTTTCAGCTCCGCACCGTTTTTATCATGGATGATGTGCTTTTCGAAGTCTTTAATCTCTACACCGTCTTTGTCTTTCGGCGTAATCTTCAGAAGGCCTTTGGACGTATCCTCCACGGCTCCCAGCATCTGGGCGGAATACAGGCCCGCCACCACCCGGTACAGCCTGTCGTCCTCAAGCTCCTGTGCTTTCTTTTCATTGGACGGGGCCAGATCGTCGTACAGGGCCGCCTCCGTCACCCGGTTCAGCATCATGCGGTTCGGGTTATATGTCCAGTGGAGGCCGCTCGGATAGAGCTGTGCCGTCGTCATGATCGGAGACACCGACACGTCAATCTCCGCCGCCGTCTTAAGTTCCGCTCCGGTCAGATACACGCTTACGAGGGGATAGCCCGGTATGCGGTCGGCACCGATTCCAAGGGAGCAGACGTTAAAGGCGTCTGAGACAGTCAGGGCGCCTATCTGCAGCGTATCCCTGATAGTCCCGGAAGGAACGACCGCCACGTCCACTTCGTCGTAATCTGCGCCCTCCGCCTGCTCTACGGCATATACGTATGCATCTGCGATAATGCTTCCAAGCGGGTCTTCCTCTACCTCCAATGCGAACCGGTCCATCTGCGTAAATGCGACGCTGTTGTCCGCGAGCACTTTGTCGAATGTATAGTCGAACCTGCTCAGGTATTCTTCATTTACAAGTTTCTTATATGTGTCCAGTTCCTCGTTGACCTTTTCATCAGGCGCGACAGATTCGTCCAGATGATGCAACGTATACTCGTCAAGGTTCCACCGGCCGTCCTCAGCAGGCGTCATCTTCAAATCCCCGAGGTATTCCCCGTAGGAGCCTGCCGATACGATGTATGTGTCGCCGCTCTTGATATGCCTGTCAAGCTTCGTGTGTGTATGAGCGCTCACGATGACATCGATTTCAGGCACTTCCTTTGCGAGTATCTCGTCTTCTGACTTGTCTTCCTCTTCATTCGTGCCGCTGTGGGACAGGCAGACGATCATGTCCACCTCTTCTTTTTCCAGTTCTTTCACGACCTCCTTGGAGGTCTCCACGATAGGTTCGAATTCCAGCCCGCTCTCCGGCGCACAGGCCTCTGCGTCTTCGCCGAGCACCCCGAACACTCCGATACGCACGCCCTCTCTTTCCACGATTGTGTAAGAAGTGCTGCCATAATCCTGAAGTGCCTTCCGGATAAGCCTGTTGTCTTCCGTATCATTTTTCTCCCAGTCAATATTGGCAGTCACAAACTTAGGAAGCACAATAGACGGGTCATCACCCGCATTCTCGAGCGCGCTGTGGAACATATTAGAGAGTCCTTGGCTCCGGTAGTCAAATTCGTGGTTTCCAAATGTAGTGGCATCAAAGCCGAGACGCCCAAGCATAGTCAGCTCTGCGGCTTCCGTCTCGTAGACGGTCTGGTAGAGCGTTCCCATAGAAAAGTCGCCGCCGTCAAATACAAAGGTGGCCGGATGGCTTCCCCGCTCTTCATCAATCAGCGTCTTAAGTCGTGCAAATCCTCCCACTTTGCCGTCTGCATTCCTGAATTCATCCAGGTGGGAGTGTAGATCGTGTGTAAACAATATTGTCACTTCATCTGCGCTGCTTTTGTCCTCTTTTGCCAGCACCGAGCTGACGCACAATATACAGAGCATCATGACCGTCAGCATGGTCTGGCGCATTCTCCTTCTTATCATCATAACTTTCCTCCCTGTCTTTCTCTTAGCCGTCGGCACGCCGCTGCCTGTGCCGTCCGCTGTAATACAAAGCTTCATATATTCCCTGTTTCGCAAGAAGTTCTTCGTGGGTCCCCTGTTCTGCAATTCCTTCTTCTGTCAGCACGAGAATCCTCTGTGCGTTCTGAATCGTGGTCAGGCGGTGGGCGATGACAAAAGTAGTCCTGTCCTTCGCAAGGCCTTCCAGAGACTGCTGTACTACTTTCTCACTCTCATTGTCCAGCGCCGAGGTAGCCTCATCAAAGATAAGTATCGGCGGATTCTTAAGAAATACCCTCGCAATGGACAGCCTTTGCTTCTGGCCGCCTGAGAGTTTCACCCCCCGTTGTCCGATATCCGTGTCATAACCTTCCGGAAAGCTCATGATGAATGCATGGGCGTTGGCATTCTTCGCCGCCCGCACCACGTCCTCGTCGGTCGCCTCCGGTCTACCGTAACGGATATTATCCATAATCGTTCCGGCAAACAGGTATACGTCCTGCTGTACGATACCTATATTGTTCCTCAGGTCGCTCAGGCAGATGTCACGGATATCTGTCCCGTCTGCAAGTATACGGCCTGATGAGACGTCATAAAATCGGGGGATAAGGCTGCACAGTGTCGTCTTTCCGACACCTGACGGTCCGACCAGCGCGATGTAATCGCCGGCCTCCGCCTTAAGGTTAATATGGTTCAGCACTTTTTCCTCATTGTCTTCATAATGGAAAGAGACATCCTGGAACGTAATCTCTCCTTTCAGCTTATCGACATGCACGGCGTCTGCCTTGTCTGCAATGTCGGGGGCAATGGACAGTATTTCAAGAAAACGTTCAAAGCCTGTATATCCGTTCTGGAACTGTTCCGCGGAATTGACCAGCTTCTTCACCGGCTCTGTAAAGTTATTGATATATAGAAGAAATGTAATCAAATCCGACACGTTGACGCTTCCGGCAGTCAGATAGCTGCCCCCGGCCACGAGTACACCAACGGTTACCAGCGTCGTCAGAGCGTTCAGTCCGGAATGATACATGCCCATGTAGAGGTAACTCGTCTTCTTTGCTTCTACAAAGTTATTATTGCCCTGATTGAACTTTTTCATCTCTTCTTTTTCATTCGCAAAAGATTTTACGACTCTGATGCCAGCCAGACTGTCTTCAATCTGGCTGTTGATATCTGCAATCTTAGCCCGGTTCCTCGAAAACGCCCGCTTCATCTTCTTGTTGTAATAGACAGCGAACAGCAGCATAGCAGGCACAAATGCAAAGGCAACTATCGTGAGCCTGGCATTCACATTCACAAGTATGATGAAGGAGCCTGCTATTTTAATGACGGAGATCAATACGTCCTCCGGACCATGGTGCAGAAGCTCGCTGATATCGAACAGGTCGCTCGTAATTCTGGACAGGAGATGCCCTACCTTCTGGTTATCGTAAAAGGCAAAGGTGAGCTTCTGATAATGGCCGAATATATCGCTGCGCATATCGGCCTCCATCCTGGCTCCCATCATATGCCCAAAATAGGCAATATAATAATTGCACCCGAACTCAAGGAGTACAAGTGCAATCATGACCGCTCCCAGCATAAGGATTGCCTGTCTCGCCTCAGGGGGCTCATAATATACGACCTGATTGGTTATATATCTCACAATCAAGGGTATTACGAGCGTCACACCGGCGCCGAGAACGGCAAAAAACAAATCACTGTAGAACAGCAGCTTATATGGTTTGTAATATGCGATTAATTTCTTTAATTTCTCTTTCATCTTTCTCTATTCATCCTGAAGATTGCTCAGCTTTGCCGCCTGGTCTGCAGCAATCAGGCTGTCAATCACTTCATCCAGGTCTCCGTTCAGCACAGAGTCCAGTTTGTGCAGCGTCAGCTTAATCCTGTGATCCGTCACGCGCCCCTGCGGGAAATTGTAGGTGCGTATCTTCTCAGACCGGTCTCCTGTACCAATCTGGCTTCTCCTCGCCTCAGCCTCGGACGCCTGCTTCTTCTCCATCTCCAGATCATACAGCTTGGAGCGCAGCAGGCGGAATGCCTTTTCCTTATTCTGAAGCTGAGACTTCTCTGTCTGGCTGTAGATGACGATTCCTGTCGGATAGTGCGTAAGCCGTACCGCTGAGTCTGTCGTATTGACGCACTGGCCGCCGTTACCGGAAGCGCGCATTACGTCGATACGAATATCCTTCTCATCGATGACGACATCGACCTCTTCCGCTTCCGGCATGATGGCCACCGTTACCGTAGACGTATGGATCCGCCCTCCGCTCTCTGTCTCCGGCACACGCTGGACACGATGGACGCCGCTTTCGTATTTGAGCCTGGAATATGCCCCCTGTCCTGTTATCATGAACACGACTTCCTTGAAGCCTCCGATGCCATTCTCGCTGATGGAGATGATCTCCGTCTTCCATCTGCGGCCTTCCGCATAATGTACATACATCCGGTATATCTCCGCCGCAAAAAGGGCTGCCTCGTCTCCGCCGGCCCCTGCCCTGATTTCCACCATGACATTCTTATCATCGTTCGGGTCTTTCGGAAGCAGGAGAATCTTCAGCTCATGCTCCAGCTCCTCCACCCTTGCCTTGGATTCATTCAGCTCTTCCTTGGCAAGATCGCGCATCTCTTCATCAGATTCTTCCTCCAGCATAAGCAGACTGTCTTCAATGGCCTGCCTGCAGGCCTTATATTCTTTATATGCTTCCACAATCGGGGTCAGGTCATTCTGCTCTTTCATAAGCCTGCGGAACCGCTCCTGGTTGTTCACCACATCCGGTTCCTGCAGCTCGCTCATGAGTTCCTCATAGCGAATGAGCAGATCCTCTAATTTGTCAAACATAATTCTTCCTCCTCGATATTCCATACACCACTATTGTCCTGTGTATGTTCTATTGTAACTGCCGCCTACGACACGGTCAAGACCTGCCAGGTCCTTTTTCACAAAGATGCCGCAGTAGCCGGCCTGCTCCAGCAAGGTGCATACATCTGACGCCTGGTCATGCCCGGTCTCGAACAGAAGATATCCCCCTTCTGTGATATGGGCAGTGCTTTCTGCTGTAATTCTCCTGTAATAATGCAGGCCGTCCTCTCTTCCGTCCAACGCGATAAACGGGTCATGGCACCGCACTTCCCGCTGGAGCTTCTCTATATCCTGCGTCCGTATATAGGGGGGATTCGATACGATGAGATCATATCTCCCCTCTACATTCTCAAACAAGTCTCCACGGCAGAATCTGACGCTTCCCGCCCCTTCTTCCGGCCCTCCGCCGCCGAGCAGGAGCCTGGCGTTGTGCTCTGCCACATGAAGCGCCTCCTGGGATATATCCGTCCCCGTTCCATAAAGCCCCTCTATGTGCTGCCTTTCCCGTCCGGCTTTAAGAAGGCTGATGAGGATACATCCTGAGCCGGTGCACATGTCAAGTATGCGCATACCGTGGGCAAGCACCTTCAGCGCCTCTTCCACAAGCTGCTCTGTATCCTGCCGGGGGATGAGCACATGCCCGTTCACGTAGAATGGATATCCCATGAATTCCTGTTCCCCTGTAATATGCTGGAGCGGGATCCTCTGTGCCCTCTTTCTGATAAGCGAGAAGTAGGCTTCTTCCTGCCCTGCATTAAGCTCCAGGTCCGGGTTGGCATAATAAGCTGCTCTTGTGATGCCTAGGACATGCTCCAGCAGATACCATGCATCGATGTCCGCCTCTTCGATACCGGCGTCTGCAAGAAGCCGGACGCCCTTCTTATATATCTTCTGAATGTTGGAAATTCTCTGCTTCATATGCTCTCCAGTCAAATACAGCTTCAACTGCTTGTATCGCCACTTCAATCATACTGTCGTCCGGCTCTTTTGTCGTCAGCTTCTGTATAGCCAGGCCGGGCCTGCTCAGCAGATTGATGAGCGGATTCTCGCTTCGGCCTGCCAGCTTCAGTATCTCATAAGAGATACCCGCGATAACAGGGATGAGCGCAATCCTGATGACAATCCGCATCAGAGGTGACTCTACCTGGATGATGAGCAGCAGTATGATGCTGATTGCAAGCACGAAGAAGAGAAAGCTCGTGCCGCATCTCTTATGCTGCCTGGAGCTCTTCCTGACATTTTCCACATTCAGCGGGAGCCCGTGTTCGATACAGTTGATGCATTTGTGCTCTGCACCATGGTACATGAATGTGCGCTGTATATCGTCCATCCTTGAGATGAGGAGCACATATGCGATAAATATGCCGATACGCACAAATCCCTCGATGACCGTTCTGACATGGTAAGACGGAACGATCGGCTTCAGCAGCCCTGACAGGAAGTATGGAAGCACCATGAATACAGCTATCGCGATTACGACAGAAAAGGCCACAGTCCCTCCCATCAGCAGCTTATCCTGCTTCTCTTTCTTTGCAGACTCAGCCTCTGACAGCGGCTTTTCCTCATCCTCTTCTTCAAAAAAGTCTGCCGAGTACATCAGCGTCTTTATCCCAAGCACCATGGAATCTATAAAGTTAAAAATCCCCCGTACAAAAGGGATCCTCGTCAGCGCTTTCCACTTGATAATGCTGCTGTAAGTATCCTTCTGCACGATGATATCTCCGTCCGGTTTCCTGACTGCCACTGCGTAATCATCTTTGTTCTTCATCATGATACCTTCCAGAACGGCCTGTCCTCCGATGTTTGATGACTTCATATGTTCCCCTTTCGATGCCTATATACAGAAAGGGTTGAGATTAAACAACCTCAACCCGCTACTTGTATGACTATTTGTCCATTCCGTATTTTTTGTTAAACTTGTCAACACGGCCACGGGCCTGTGCGGCTTTCTGCTGTCCTGTGTAGAACGGATGGCATTTGGAACAGATTTCAACGTGGATATCTTCATTAGTAGAACCTGTCACGAATGTATTGCCACAGTTGCAAGTTACCGTTGCCTGATGATATGTTGGATGGATTCCTTCTTTCATGATTTTCACCTCTTCTTTATTTTACTCACGCGCAGCGCGCGTCTAATAATGTTCAATATTTCTAAACAGCTTTGTTATTGTATCATATTACATTGCACTTGTCTAGATTATTTTTGTCTTTTTTACCATTTGTATCAGTTCATTATTGCTCTTTGTCCTTGTGAACATGTTAAGTATATTGTCTACCGCCTCTTCCGCACGCATGCCGTTCAGCGCACGCCTCATGGAATCTACAGCTTCCTGTTCCTCCCTGGACAGCAGCAGATCTTCTCTTCTCGTACCGGACTTCGGAATATCGATGGCCGGGAATACCCTGCGTTCCGAAAGCTTTCTGTCCAGTACAAGCTCCATATTGCCGGTTCCTTTGAATTCCTCATATACGACATCGTCCATCTTGCTTCCCGTATCTACGAGAGCGGTAGCAAGAATCGTAAGACTGCCGCCTTCCCGCATATTTCTGGCCGCGCCGAAGAAACGCTTCGGCATATGCAGAGCTGCCGGATCCAGACCGCCGGAAAGCGTCCTTCCTGACGGCGGTACTGTCAGATTGTAAGCACGGGCCAGCCTTGTGATACTGTCCAGAAGTATCATGACGTCCTTCTTGTGCTCTACAAGGCGCTTGGCCCGTTCAATCACCATCTCCGACACACGTTTATGGTGGTCGGGCAGTTCATCGAACGTCGAATAGATGACTTCTACATTTTCCCCTTCGATTGCTTCTTTAATATCCGTGACTTCCTCCGGACGCTCATCGATGAGAAGTATAAGCAGGTGAATTTCCGGGTTGTTCTTCCTTACCGACAGCGCCACCTGCTTAAGCAGGGTTGTCTTACCTGCCTTCGGCGGCGATACGATCATGCCCCTCTGCCCTTTTCCTATCGGGGACAGCAGATCTACGATCCTCATCGCCGTGCTTGTCTTGCCGCATTCCAGACGCAGCCTCTCATCCGGGAAGATTGGCGTCATATCTTCAAAGTTAGCCCGACGCAGCACGCGCATCGGTTCCATACCGTTGATTCTGCTCAGATAGAGCAGTGCACTGAACTTTTCCTGCTGCGTCTTGATTCGTGTATTTCCTTCCAGTATATCCCCTGTCTTCAGATTGAACTTTCGTATCTGTGAAGGTGAGACATATACATCGTTATCTCCCGGCAGGTAGTTATCACTTCTTATAAACCCATAACCGTCCGGAAGCACTTCCAGTATTCCGTGAGCGGTAACCCCGCTGTCCAGCTTGTCAATGTCATGCGCTTCCTTGTCGCCAGTGTTGGCAGACATCTCCTTTACACTTTCTCTCTCTGCTTTCTTCTCCTTCTCATCCTCTGCGAGCATAAGCTCTATCAGCTCTGCTTTCTTCATCGTTGAGATTCCCTTTAATCCTCTTGCCTTTGCCAGGTCTTTCAACGTCGCAAGCGGCAGGGATTCATACTTTTCTTTCATCATAATTGTCTGTCCTTTCCGTTATTAAATCTTTGACATTCACTGTGGGAGTCATGGTCTGAAACGACCAGCCTGAAATAATTAATATTTATTGGACATATTATACACCATCTTCCAGAAAATAGAAAGTCCTTTTTACAAAAACATGAATTTTTCTGAACGCGTATATACTTGTCAACCAGACATATCAATGATATATTAAGTAAGTAAAATATTCAGAAAAAGGCGGCTGAATCTGACATGGCTGTATACTGGGGCGAAAAGAGATATCATTCTCTTGACTATTATCTAAAGAATACGTATGGGGAAAAACTATATAAGATTGCCCTGGATGCAGGCATGACGTGTCCGAACCGTGATGGCACTCTTGGAACCAGTGGCTGCATCTTCTGCAGCGAAGGCGGCTCAGGGGATTTTGCCTCGGACAGGAGACTTACGATTACGCAGCAGATCGAATCCGGCAAAAGGCGGACTGCGGGGAAATACGCCGGTGGTTCTTATATCGCGTATTTCCAGGCTTATACGAATACGTATGCCCCACTTCCCTATCTGAAGCACATATTCACAGAGGCGGCGCAGCACCCGGACATCCGTGTCATATCGGTCGCCACGAGGCCCGACTGTCTTGATCCGGATACCGTAGCGCTGCTTGCAGACATCAACCGCATCAAGCCTGTATGGGTAGAGCTGGGACTTCAGACGATACATGAGAAGACTGCCTCGTTTATCAGGCGCGGTTATTCTCTGCCGGTCTTTGACGCAGCCGTCTCCATGCTGAAGGACGCACAAATCGATGTCATCGTCCATTCGATACTGGCGCTTCCGGGGGAGGACCTTTCCATGATGCTTAAGACGATGCATTATCTGAACGACGCCTGTATCCAAGGAGTCAAACTTCAGCTTCTTCACGTTCTGGAAGGAACGGCGCTGGCCAAGATCTATGACGACCATCCGTTCTGGATTCCTTCCATGGAAGAATATTTCTATCTGCTCGGCAGGTGTATCGGCAGCTTAAGTCCTGATACCGTCATCCACAGGCTCACAGGAGACGGGCCCAGGCATCTGCTCATAGCACCCGGGTGGAGCGCAGACAAACGACTTGTATTGAACCAGATGCACGCATATATGAAAGCGCAGGACATCTGGCAGGGAAAGGAGTTATAACTATGGCAGAGCCATTTACACTATATAAACTGATTATCCTCTACATGCTGAAAAAAGTAGACTTTCCTCTTACCAATTCCCAGATATCCGAATTCGTGCTGGACGAAGGCTATACGACTTACTTTAAGCTCCAGCAGGCCATATCAGAACTGATTACCTCCGGTTTTGTCAGGGAAGAATCCACGCACAGCAGAACATTCTATCATCTGACGGCGGAAGGCGATGAGACGATCTGCTACTTTAAAAATGACATATCCCCCGCGATACAGCACGATATCGATACGTTTCTGAAGGAGAAGCAGTATGAATTGAAGAATGAGGTCGCAGTCAAATCAGACTACTACCAGAATTCCAATATGGAATACTCCGTCCGATGCCAGGTGTTCGAGCAGGGAGCCCCGCTCATCGACCTCACCCTCACCGTGCCGACCGAATCCGAGGCGGAGACGATAGCGAACAACTGGACGAAGAAGAATCCGCAGATATATGCATTTATCATGGAACATCTTCTATAAGGTCACGCTGGCTCCGGATGTCATGCCGGAGCTGTCATTCCCCATCACTGAGCAGGAATGCGCTCATGACATAATTGCTTATATCCGTGCCCTTGTCTGTAAGCCTGACGGCATCCTCTTCTATCTCCAGAAGCCCCTTCTGTCCCATATCTGCCATCACTTCTCCGAACACGCTCTCCATGCTCTTGTCAAAGTATGTCCGGAAGGCTTCTCTCGATACCCCTTCCGTCTTTCTAAGTCCCAGGAACATGAATTCCTCCATCTGTTCCTTTTCGGACAGCTTCACCTGCTCCTCTCCCTCTGTAAAACGGTATCCCTGCAGCAATGACGCTGCTCCCGTGCCGATTCCAAGATACTCGGCACGGTCCCAGTATCCGAGATTGTGTCTGCACTCATAACCCGGCCTGGCATAATTGGATATCTCATATCTGTGATAACCGTATTCTTCCAGTATAGTCCGGGTATGCATATACATCTGCCTCTCCTCTTCTTCCGTGGGGAGCTCCTTGGCCCGCTTTCCATCGCCATATCTGTCAAAGAACGGCGTCCCTTCCTCGATGATGAGGCTGTACGCCGAGATATGCTCCGGTCCAAGTTCCGCCGCCCTTATCAATGTGGCATCCCAGCTATCTACGCTCTGGAATGGAATCGCAGACATCAGGTCTACATTGATATTGGCAAATCCCGTCTCCCGCGCCATCTCATACGTATGCAGGAAATCTTCATACGTGTGGATCCTGCCAAGCATCTTAAGCTCGCTGTCGTCCGTTGACTGCAGACCGATGCTGAGACGGTTGATTCCCGCATGCCGTATCGTTCTGAGCTTCTCTTTCGTAGCTGTCCCCGGATTCATCTCCATAGATATCTCCGCGCCTGCGTCTACCGGGAATGTCCCTCGTACCGCGTCCATAATATCCAGTATCTGTGCCCCTTCCAGCACAGAAGGGGTGCCGCCTCCTATAAAGACAGTCACAACATGATAAGCCTCTGCCAGTTCTCCATAGGAACGGATCTTCCGGCAAAGGCCTGTCACATAATCCTGCCGCTCCTCTATCGCAGCAGGAGCTGACAGGAAATCACAATATCTGCATTTTCGGATACAAAACGGTATATGAATATATAATTCTAATGGTCTCATCTACTTATCATCCAGTTTCAGTACGCTCATAAAGGCTTTCTGCGGTATCTCTACATTGCCCACCTGCCGCATCCGCTTCTTGCCTTCCTTCTGCTTTTCCAGAAGCTTACGCTTTCGGCTGATATCCCCGCCGTAACACTTGGCAAGCACGTCTTTGCGCATTGCTTTGACGGTTTCTCTTGCTATTATCTTGCTTCCGATGGCTGCCTGGATCGGAATCTCAAAGAGCTGTCTTGGTATCTCTTCCTTGAGCTTCTCACACATCTTACGGCCCCGTTCGTATGCAGTATCCGCATGTACGATAAAGGACAGGGCATCCACCTCTTCTTTGTTGATCAGTATATCCAGCTTCACGAGCTCTGAGCGCTCATATCCTGCCATCTCATAGTCAAAGGATGCATATCCTCTTGACCTTGACTTCAGCGCGTCAAAGAAATCATAGATAATCTCGTTCAACGGAAGATGGTAACGGAGCACCGCCCTCGTCTCTTCGATATATTCCATGCCGTCATACACGCCGCGCCGCTCCTGGCACAGATCCATAATCGCGCCGATAAACTCGGATGTCACCATGATCTCTGCTTTCACGACCGGCTCTTCCATATATTCTATCTCAGACGGATCCGGCAGATTGGACGGATTCGTAAGCTGGATTATGTCTCCGTTCGTCTTATACACTTTATAGATAACACCTGGTGCCGTCGTTACAAGGTCCAGGTTATATTCCCGCTCCAGCCTCTCCTGGATAATCTCCAGATGCAGCAGCCCAAGGAATCCGCACCGGTAGCCGAAGCCGAGCGCGACAGATGTCTCCGGCTCAAACTGGAGCGAGGCATCGTTAAGCTGAAGCTTCTCAAGGGCGTCTCTGAGGTCTGGGTATTTGGCCCCGTCGGCAGGATACATGCCGCAGTATACCATAGGGTTGACCTTCTTATACCCCGGGAGCGGTTCGCTGCAAGGCTGCTCGGCATTCGTAATCGTGTCGCCGACACGGGTATCCTTCACGTTCTTAAGGCTCGCCGTGATATATCCGACCATCCCGGCGCTGAGCTTGTCACACGGAATGAACTGTCCCGCTCCGAAGTATCCTATCTCGACTACTTCCGCTGACGCGCCGGTAGCCATCATCTTAATCGGAGTCCCTTTCCTGACCGTGCCTTCCTTTATACGGCAGAAGACGATTACCCCTTTATAAGAGTCATAGACAGAATCAAAGATAAGCGCCTGCAGCGGAGCCTCTGGATCTCCGCCGGGGGCGGGAATCTTCTCCACTATCTGTTCCAGCACCTCCTCCACATTATAACCGGTCTTGGCCGATATCTGTGGGGCATCTTCCGCCTCTATCCCGATGACGTCTTCTATCTCTTCTATTACCCTGTCAGGATCTGCGCTTGGCAGGTCCACCTTGTTGATTACCGGCATGACATCCAGGTCATGGTCCAGTGCCAGATATACATTGGCCAACGTCTGTGCCTCCACCCCTTGTGCCGCATCTACTACGAGGATTGCACCGTCGCAGGCAGCCAGGCTTCTGGACACTTCATAGTTGAAATCTACATGTCCGGGCGTATCGATGAGGTTGAATATATACTCCTCGCCGTCGCCTGCCTTATATACGATACGCACGGCCTGTGCCTTGATCGTGATACCGCGCTCTCTCTCCAGTTCCATGTTGTCCAGCACCTGTGACTGCATCTCACGGCTCGTGAGCAGCCCTGTCTTTTCTATGATACGGTCTGCCAGCGTCGATTTGCCGTGATCTATATGTGCTATGATACAAAAATTGCGAATTTTACTCTGTTCTACTTCTGCCACTTATATCGTTCCTTCCGCTATATTCTTTCATCCATGTGCATGACGCACCTGCCGGCAAAGTACGTACTGGCCGGCTGAGGGTAGTATATCACGCAGCACTGTACTTTACAATGAAAAGTTCAACGCTCATCACATCGTTCAGACGGCCGGTCTTCACCATCTCTTCCGTATCCGCGGCATCCTCCATGATGCTCTTGAGTTCATGTCCTGCAAACGTCCGGCACTGGTTAATATATTTGCCGGCCACAAATGGGTGAAGTCCGGCCGTCTTGGCAACCTGAGCCTTGTCAAACCCTCTTCTTAGAAGGTCCTTTACCTCGTACAGCAGCTTGAACTGACGGGACAGCAGATAGAGTATCCGCATGGGAGGCTCCTTCAGCGCAAGCAGATCGTAATAATAATCCAGCGCTTTTTTCTGCTGCTTCGCCGCCACCGCTTCTACCATGTCAAATATTTTGTTAGTAATCTGCGTCGTGCATACGGCATCGATATCCGCGGCTGTTATCTCACTTCTGTCGATGGCATAGCAGAACAGCTTTTCCAGCTCCCTGTCCAGATTCTCCATATCCGTGCCTGTCTTTGATATGAGATACCGGACGGTAGATTCTTTGATCTGTTTTCCTTCTTTCTTCACGCTGCCGCCGACCCACAGGATGAGCGTCTTCTCATCCTGGCGCCCCATCTCCACGGCACGCCCTTTGTCCTTTACAGCCTTGAACATCCGGCTCCTCTTGTCCGTCTCCGACTCGACAAACAAAAAGCATGCGGTATCCGGCATCGCTTTGATATAATCTGCCAGTTCCGGCGCGGCGTTCTTAAAGAACCCGGAATTCTCCACGACTATCAGCCGCCGCTCTGCGAAAAACGGCATCGTCTCAGCCAGATCGATGAGTTCGGAAATGTGAATCCCTTTCCCTTCATAATAGGCGTAATTCACCGTGTCTCCATCCGGGAGCATGGCACGGGTCAGCTTATCCTTATACTGCTTTTTCAGATAAGCTTCCTCTCCGTACAGCAGGTACACCTGCTTCAATTGTCCTGTCCTGATATCTTCATTCAAACTCTTCATATAGCTTAACGCACCATATCCCTTGTTATCTCGTCGAGGCTGTGGGCACCGCACATCGCCATCGTATCAGAAAGCTCTGCTGCGAGCCTGGCCGCATACGCAGCCACGCCTTCTGCGCCGCCGCCATACACAGCAGTGACAAACGGCCTTCCGATAAGTACTGCGTCCGCACCGAGCGCAAGCGCCTTGAACACATCTACTCCGGAACGTAATCCGCCGTCCACAAATACTTTCATATCACCTCCTGCTGCCGCCGCAATCTCCTCCAGCACTTCTGCCGTTGCAGGACACTGGTCGAGAACACGTCCGCCATGGTTCGACACTACGATAGCCGCCGCTCCGGCTTCTTTTGCTTTCAGGGCGCCTTTTACGGTCATCACTCCCTTGATGATGAACGGCACGCCTGCTTCCGCCACGATCTCTTTCAGCTCTTCTACGGACTTGCTGCCCGCCGGAGGTGTCAGATTCTTGAGGAACGGAAGTCCGGCCGCGTCGATGTCCATCGCCGCCGCAAATGGGCCTGCCTCTTTCACAAGCGCAAATTTCTCTTTCAGTGTATTAATATCCCACGGTTTTATCGTCGGTATTCCTCTCCCGTCCTTCTGGCCGATGGCTTTCGTTGCCGCCGCCATGACATCCGGGTTCGTGCCGTCGCCGGTAAAAGCCGCGATACCTGCGTCCGCGCAGGCCGATACTAGGATATCATTGTAGCCCAGATCGTCATATTTATCTCCGTAATGGAGCTTCATCGCGCCAATCGGCGCCGCGAATACCGGATACTTGAATCTCTTGCCAAACACTTCAAAAGACATATCCACTGGCTTATTATCACAAATCGTGTCCATGTTTACACACAATTCCTGCCATTTCTCATAATTACGAATGGCTACCGTACCGCTTCCCTTGGCTCCTGGTCCGGGCACTTTATTCGTGCACGCCTTCCCGTTACAGACCGGACAGGCTTTACAGTGTTCTCCCATACATGTTCTGGCATTTGCCAATACTTCCTCATACGTCATGATGATTACCTCGCTTTAATATTTTTATCCTGTATCTCAGTATACTGAATTTTGGATTTTAATTCAACCGTTTCCTTAGGAACCAGCCCCGCCTGCAAATGCCGATATGCTCATACGGCTGCCGTCCGTCCACACGGTGACGGCGCCGTCCGACGGCGTGATGTACAGCCTGCATCCAATGTCCTCAAGCCTCTTTACCGTATCTCTATGGGGATGTCCGTACCGATTGTCTCTTCCAGCGGAAACCAGGCCATAGACCGGTTTAATCACTTCCAGGAATCTTGCGGATGTCGAATTCTTCGATCCGTGGTGCGCTACTTTCAGCACTTCCAGGATTCCGTCAAAGCCGGCCCTTTGCCAGGCCTCCTTTGCCTCGTCCACAGCGGCTGTCAGCGCGGCTTCGCCCTCCCCTTCCACGTCTCCGGTGAGCAGCATATCAAAACGGCCATATCTGACCCATACGGTCATAGATGCTGCATTGCCAGGCTCCCCGCGGTATGCCCCGCCCGGATGCAGGCAGTACAGCGACAGGCTGCCGTCCTGTATGCGCTGCCCTTCTTCCATGACGAACACCTTTATCCCACTATCTCTTGCAAGCGCCGCCAATTCCGTCAAGCTGTCATCCCACACCTCCTCCCGGGGCAGCACGAGATGTCCGATCGGAATGCCTAGCGGACCTCTCTCTATCATCTCACGGATGGCATTCATATGGTCGCTGTCGCCGTGGGAGATGAAGGCATAGTCAATCCGGCCGGTGCCTTTATATTTCAGAAAAGGTTCGATGCGGTACTTTCCCGCCTGACGCACGTCGCTGCTCCCGCCGTCGAAGAGATACGTCCTGCCTGACGGTGCCTTCATATAGATTCCATCCCCCTGTCCGACATCCAGCATCGTCACTTCCAGCTGACCTTCCCTGCCGCCTGTCCTCGGTATAAGTAAGAACAGCGCGACAGCATATGTAATTCCAGTTATAATCATATACTTTGCTATACATTTTTTTCTTGTGCCTGCATTCCGTCTGCTCTTGTAACGGCCCCACATCAGAAGGAGGGCAGACAGCAGGATATAATAGCATACGACGGAGGCAGCGGACGGACGGCCAGTGATGATCCTGGCCGCAGGAAGTTCTACTGCTGTCCGGCAGAGCCATTCATAAAAGGTGAGCAGGGCTCTGCACAGGCTCAGAGCTGCCTCCCCCGGCCAGGGCAGGACCTGTGCGGCCACACTGCCGGCCAGTCCCAACAGAAGCAGCACCGGCATGAGGGGTATTACGAACAGGTTGAGCAGGATACTGTAAAGCGGATATTCATAGAAGTAATAGAGAAGGACCGGCAGAATGGACAAATTGATGCTGACGCTTGCCCAAAGTCCCTGGAGCGGCAGCTTCCTGAACAGCGGAAGGACAGCCGCCACGCCAAAGACAGCCCCGAAGGACAGCCAGAATCCGCCGTCGTACAAGTAGAGAGGCCTAAAGAGAAGCACGATGAATGCAGCCGCTGCAAGAGCCGTCCCCGTATCGTAACGCCTTCCTGCCATATCGGCGCCTATCCGGAACAGGAACATGACTGCCGCCCGCACAACCGACACAGATATCCCTATCATAAGGATATAGGCGAAGAGGAACAGCATGCCGCATATGCCGCCTGCGGCGTAGGAACCGCACAGACGACGGCAGAGCCGGTACATGCCGATTCCTATGATGGAAAGATGCAGGCCGGAAATGGCCAGTATATGACCGATGCCGTTCATCTGATACAGCTCTTTTACCGCCGGATCCACATCGGCCTTGTCTCCGAGCATGATGCCACAAAGCAGGGCACCTTGCTCTTCTCCCATGTAATCATATAAGACAGCCTTCCATTTCTGCCGGAAAGAAAAGAGGCTTTCTTTTACCTTCCAGACACGGCCTGAGGTGACCATGACGCTTTCACTCCACATGCAGGCATGGATCCCCTGCTTTTCATAATACTGCTTTTCGTTGAAATTCCCCGGATTGCGCGGTTCCTCGAAGAATCTGACGGTTCCCTCCGCCGTAATCAGGTTTCCTATTCTCACTTCTTGACTGGATTTAACATAAACGATGAATTTTAACTCCTTCAGCTTCTGCTTCCGGAACTTGATAGAATTATTTTTCAGATATAAGACTTGATAGTCAGATTTTATTTCTCTGGCGTATACCTGTCCTGTAACCAAGACCGTATCGCCAGAGACGGCCTGCTGCATGAGCGCAGTAGCCTCCAGCTCTTTTACGAACCGGCTCCCGCCCAGCCAGACTGCCGCCGCCACCAGGGCGGCAAGCAGAAGACAGACAGTACATAAGATTCTGTTTCGTATTATTTTCCTTCACCTTCCTCCAAATCGAGGTTCCTCGAAAGAGGTTTGCCAAGGTCGATTACCCCCTGGTATTTTACATCCGTCTCTCCGTTGACCGATATCTGAACCTGGCTGGCATTGCCCGCTTCTACGATGGAATTAACGAGGGAATAGATTGCAAGTTCCGGATTGATACCGTATACGGCACTTTGGAACTGGTCGTCAAAATTGACATAGCAGATGCCATCCTTGACCGATATCCCGAGAAGCTTTGTCTCCGGCGGCAGCGCCGCCTGATGCTCCTGCATGGAGGGCCCCTTTATGAGCTGTTCTACCACAAGCTTTTCGATGGACATGTTGCTGTTGTAGCGCACGCTGACTTCTTCCTCTCCCAGCTTGTCTCCTTTTTTGTCCGCATAGTACAGGTGGAGATTGGCAAGCTGGTAAGAGTGTAGGCTGGAACCGGTGTTCTGTACAAAATCCTCCGCATGCATATACCCGACTTCATCTCCTTCATTGTCGGTGAGCGGTGCACCGCCGATGTAGAAGTTTACGTAGTCGACTCCTGCAATCTGCACGAGCGACTGTACCACAGCCGCCCGGAGCAGAATCTCTGACGATGTATCTATATCTTTATAGCTTTCATTAAAGTACAGATCCAGCCTACCTTTGTCCAACTTCCAGTCTTCTGCCCGGATCCCCTCGGGGAATGCACTCCTGCAATCCTCGTCCTCCGGTTCCTTCTGCATATCGTCGAGCACTGCTTCGACCTCTGCCTCCGCACCGTCTCCTTTTATGTCATACGCCTCTTTGACAAGCCTGGTGCCCTCCGCACTTACATAATATATACATGTCCCTGATATCTCCGGCTTCCTTCCCCTCCCGCAGCCCGGCAGAAGCATGGCAATGAGCAGGATACACAGGCACTTCATACATTTTTTCCTCATACTGGCATCCTCCCGATACTTATGACACATATGTCAAAGGAATCCTGATGGTAAATGTAGTTCCTTCGCCTTCCTGGCTGAACACCTTGACCGCCCCCCTGTGCATGACAACTGCGTTTCTGGCGATGGACAGTCCGAGTCCGGTGCCTCCGATTTCTCTGGAGTGCGACTTGTCGACACGGTAGAAACGCTCAAATATATGCTCCACCGAATCCTCAGGTATTCCGATTCCGGAATCCGCCACTTCTACATAGAAATACTTGTGATCTGCATTGAGCGATACATGCACCCAGCCGCCATCGTGGTTATACTTGACAGCATTCTCAACGAGATTTGAGATTGCGAGCGACAGCTTCATCTCATCTACCTCTGCACTGACCGGCCGGAAGCTTTCAAATACGACCTCCACATTACGGTTTGCCGCAATCGGGCGCAGCCGCTTCAGTATCCTCTCCACAAGCTCATTGATATTTTCAGACTTGATGTTCAACGTCGTGGCGGTCTTGTCCATCTTCACAAGCGACAGCAGGTCGTTGATAATCTTGTTCTCCCTCTCTATCTCTTCAGAGAGATCTCCCATAAATTCCTGGTACAGCTCAGCCGGGACTTCCTCCTGGCTGAGGAGGGAATCTGCCAGCACTTTCATGGATGTCAGCGGCGTTTTCAACTCATGAGATACATTAGAAACAAATTCCTGTCTTGAGTCATCCAAAACTTTCATTCTTCCCAGCATCTTATTAAATGCCTCCGAGATGAGCACCGTCTCCGTATATGCATTTTCATGAAGATAGTTGTCATCATACCCTTCTGTTACCGCACCGATAGAGTCCGTGATACGCTTGAACGGCTTCACCATCAAGACACCTGCAAAAAAGGCAAGGACTGCCATCGTCACGATAATTATGACCGCCACTACATTCGCATTACCTTCGAGTATCGTCATGCTGTCCGCAATAGAATCTGTCGACACGCTCACGAGCATGACGCCTTTGACGGCATCTGTCTCCGTATCTGTAATTGGAGCAGTTACCTCGATATATCTGTTTGCCGCATCATAATGGCTTGTACTCTTTCCCTGGAAACATTTGATGACATCTTCTGATATAATTGTCTTCCCTTTATCTAGGTTGTACGTGTCTTCTTCTATCTCATAATCGCTGTCAATAACCATCACACGCCCGTTGTAGATGTTTGTCAGCTGAGTCAGCTCTGTCTTGATAACCTCGGATGTAATCCCATTCAAGTAGTCTATGCCGCTTAACTGGTTACATAGAATTGTACATTGATTCTGTATATCTGCGGTCCGTACTTCTACCGCACGCTTTTCATAGCTGTTCAGAATCACCGCTTTCATGATCAGGCATGGTATGATTCCCGCTGCCAGCAGCAGGAGAATAATCCGAAAGCGGAGACTCTTAAATATATTTTTCTTAAAATACTTCCTAACCCCTGAAATAATAACCAACTCCCCACTTCGTGTACACGTATTTCGGATCGCTAGGGTTCTTCTCAATCTTCTCACGCAGCCGCCTTATATGTACATCTACCGTCCTGGCGTCTCCGGGATACTCATACCCCCAGACAATGTTCAGAAGATTCTCCCTGCTGTATACCTTGTTAGGATTCATCGCCAGAAGCTCAAGAAGGTCAAATTCTTTGGCTGTCAGGTTAATCTCTTTGTCGCCGATAAATACTCTGCGGCTCTCACAGTCAATCTTCATGTCTCTCTTCAGGATAACTTTGTCGTTGACCGTCTTGCTGTCCCGCTTGCCGGTGCGCCGCATAATCGCCTTGATACGCGCTTTGACCTCCAGTATGTTGAACGGTTTGGTGATATAATCGTCCGCGCCGTACTCCAGTCCCAGAATCTTATCCATGTCATCTCCTTTTGCAGTGAGCATGACGACCGGTACGTCAGAAAACTCCCGAATCTGCTGGCACACCTGGAATCCGTCATACTTGGGGAGCATTACATCCAGCAGTACCATATCATAGGCATTTTCCCTTGAAAGCTTCAGCGCTTCTTCTCCGTCATAGGCACAGTCCACTTCCATGCCATCCTGCTCCAGGCTGAACCGGATACCTTTCACAATCAGTTTTTCGTCATCTACGACTAATACTCTCTTACTCATACTTCTCTCCCTTATTAATTTCGCTAGACCTTAATCTGATCTTTAACTTTATTAAAGATTCCATCTTTGATTCCTTCCACTTCTTTCAGTTCTTCTATGGATTGGAAACCCCCATGTTCTTCCCGGTATTTTATGATACTGTCTGCTCTGGCTTCCCCAATGCCATTTAAAGTCATAAGTTCTTCTTTCGCAGCAGTATTGATATCTACTCTTCCGTCGTCTTTTACTTCTGCACCCGCTTTCGCACCGCTTGCGGAGCGTATGTCCTCACCTGCCGCGGGCACATACAGCTGCTGCCCGTCAGACAGCGCTTCTGCCTGGTTGAGGTATGATCCGTCTGCACCTTCGCACATTCCGCCGGCGGCCTCTACGGCTTCAAACACTCGGCTTCCTGCAGGCAGACGGTATACGCCGGGCCTTTGGACCTGACCGCAGACATGGACGTACATCTCCTGCCGGCGGCCGGTTTCCTCTGTATCTTTACCTTCTGTATCCTGTACTTCTTCCTCCGCGTTATCCCCCGCCTCTTCCTGGGAGGAACGCACCTCGTCCAGTTCCCTCACTTCTTCCGTGCCTTCACTGCGGCATCCCGGCAGGCCAAGCACGAGAACCATACACATGAAACAACCGGTTATCCTTAATCTGTCAAGCATAAAATCCTCCTTTACAGCTGTCGAAACTGTAAATACCCCTCTTATGCCAGATAGATTTATTGTACTATTTCCACTGGAAAATTGCAACTCCAATCAGCGCAATTGCCATGCCGATTACTCTCCTCCACTCCAAAGGCTGCTTTTCGACCCCGAACAGTCCCAGAAGTTCTATTACGTATGCGATGATAAGCTGAGAAATGACGATGAGCAGTGCCGCTTTCGCCGGCCCGAGCTGCTCCATGCTCTTGATAACCGTCCATGTGATTCCGGCGCCGATGACTCCTCCAAGCAGCACATACTTGGGCTCTACTTTGGCAAGCGTCATCACACTGTCCCGCCCGGCGATAAGCCAGGCCACCAGACAGAGGGCGAACGCGCTCAGCTGTACCCATCCGTTGCTGACCCACATCCCTGTAGTTTTCGTAACCTGTGTATTGAATACTCCCTGTACGCTCATCAGCGCTCCTGACAGCAGAGCTATGAAAAAACCAATCATTCGATATACCTCCTATGTTTTACCTATAGTATATCCAATGACTGGTTAATTATGTTATAACACCTTCTTCAGTTTTTCAATCAATTCGTCGATGTGTTCCTTTTCAATAACAAGAGGCGGTACGAGACGGATGACATCGCTCCTAGCGCTGATGATAAGCAGCCCTTCTCTCAGTGCCGCCTGTATCGTCTCCGCCACCGGCTTATTGAGACGGATACCCTGAATCAGGCCTCTTCCCCTGACTTCTGCAATGCTGCCGCAGGCTGCTTTCAGCTCTGTCAGCTTCTCTGTCAGATACGCCCCCATCTCCTGCACATGTCCGGTCAGCTTCTCTCTTTCGAAGATTTCAACTGTCTTGGCTACTGCGGCGCAGACAAATGGATTGCCTCCATATGTCGTGCCGTGGTCTCCCGGCTCCAGAGAATTCCGGGCGATGTCTTCTGTCATGGCGAATGCCCCTACCGGAACGCCGTTTCCGATGGCCTTTGCCATCGCGATAATATCCGGCTTCGTTCCATAGTTCTGCCATGCGAACATCGTGCCGGTCCGGCCCATGCCGCACTGTATCTCGTCACAGATCATAAGGATGCCCTCATCGGTACAGAGCTTGCGTATTCCCTTCATGAACGCTTCGTCGGCCGTGTTGATTCCGCCTTCCCCCTGTAGGGGCTCCAGAATAATCGCGCACGTCCTGTCTGTCACAAGTTCCCTGACACTGTCCAGGTTATTGTATTCTGCAAATGACACGCCCGGAATCAGCGGTTCAAACGGCGTACGGTATGCCTCGTGCTCCGTAACCGACAGCGCGCCCATGCTTCTCCCGTGAAACGAATCCTTCATGGCGATGAACTCATAACGCCCCGTCCGCTTTTTATACGCGTATTTTCTCGCCGCCTTCAGCGCCCCCTCTATCGCCTCAGTCCCGCTGTTCGTGAAAAACACACGGTCCATCTGCGTAACGCGGAGCAAGGCCTGGGCCGCTTTGCCGCACGTCGTATTATAATAGAGGTTTGATGAATGGATGAGGCAATCGATCTGCATCTTCAGCGCATCGTTGAACTCTTTGTTACCGTATCCGAGGGATGAGACGGCAATACCTGCGGCAAAATCGAGATATTTCTTCCCTTCCGCATCGTACACATATACGCCTTCTCCTTTTTCCAGCACGACCGGGAAACGGTTGTATGTATGTACGAGTCCCATCTTGGCATCTTCAATATATGGATTCTTCATATTATTCATTCTCCGTAAAAAAGCGTTCTTCACTGTCATTTAATATAGCGGTTCCGATACCTCTGTTCGTGAATATCTCCAGCAGGAGGCAGTGCGGAATCCTTCCGTCCAGAATATGGACCCTGGACACCCCGTGTTCAATCGCATCGATGCAGTTGTGGAGCTTCGGGAGCATTCCTCCTCCGATGTAGCCTTCATTCATCAGAACCCGTGCCTCGGATACTTTCAGTTCTGAGATAAGTGTCTCCGGATCGTGGGGGTCTTTATACACGCCCTCGATATCTGTCAGAAATGCCAGCTTCTCGGCGCGCATCGCCCGCGCGATGGCACATGCCGCGTCATCCGCGTTGATATTGTATGTATTGAAGCTGTCATCCAGCCCGACCGGGCATATAATCGGAAGAAAATCCTTTTCCAGCAGGTCATACAGTATATCCGCATTTACCTTTTTAATCTCTCCCACGAAGCCGATATCCTCGCCGTCTGCATACTTCTTGTCTACAGCGAGGAGGCCTCCGTCCTTCCCGCTAATCCCGATGGCACGCACGCCGAGACTCTCCACGAGCTGTACCAGACTTTTGTTCACTTTGCCGAGCACCATCTCCGCAAGTTCCATCGTCGCCTCATCCGTTACCCGCAGGCCGTTCACGAACTCCGGTTCCATCCCGACTTTGCCGACCCATCTGCTGATCTCCTTGCCGCCTCCGTGGACGATGATCGGCTTGAACCCGACGAGCTTAAGCAGCGTTACGTCCTTGATTACCTGTTCCTTCAGTTCTTCGTCCACCATGGCGCTTCCGCCGTATTTTACAACGATAATCTTGCGGTTGAACCTCTGGATATAGGGTAGCGCTTCGATGAGGACTTCTGCCTTATCCAGATATTTCTGCATATCTTTATTCATAATACATTGCTCCTTCTGCTTTGTCAGCTCCTGTAGTCCGCGTTGATATCTATATAGCCGTGGGTCAGGTCGCATCCCCATGCGGTAGCGGTACAGCCGCCCATCTTCACATCTGCCGTGGCTGTCACTTCGGGCTCGGAAAGTATCTTCGTGGCTTCCGCCTCGCTGTAATCCAAGGCGGTCCCATTTTCGATAATCTGGATCTTCCCTGCTTTGCTTTCAAAGTAAAGGTCCACCTTTTCCGGATCGAACTGCGCGCCGGAGTATCCCATCGCACACAGGATCCTTCCCCAGTTGGCATCGTGTCCGGCGATGGCTGTCTTCGTCAGGCTAGAGCATACGACCGCTTTCGCCAGCAGCTTCGCCTGCTCCGTACTCTCGCTGCCGACCGCCTTCACTTCAAACAGGGCTGTGGCACCTTCACCGTCACCTGCAATCTTTTTGGCCAGATATTCGTTGACCGTGTGGAGCGCTTCGGCAAATATCTTATAATCGCCGCTTCCGTACTGAATCTGTGGATTTTCCGCCAGTCCGTTCGCCAGCAGCAGTACCGTGTCATTGGTGGACGTATCGCCGTCCACGGATATCATGTTGTATGTATCGTCCACATCTTCGCTCAGAGCTTTCTGCAGCGCTTCCTTTGTAATATCTGCATCCGTCGTGATAAAGGACAGCATCGTGCACATATCCGGGTGTATCATACCGGAGCCTTTGGCCATGCCTCCGACAATCACTTTCTTTCCGCCCACTTCTATCTCAACTGCCAGTTCCTTTTCCGCCGTATCTGTCGTCATGATAGCCTTGGCCGCTTCCGTCCCATTCTCCAGGCTGCCGTTCTTCTTTTCCGCCAGGACTTTTATGCCTGCGGTCAGCTTATCGATGGGTATCTGCCTGCCGATAACCCCGGTAGAACCTATCGCCACCCCGTCTTCGGATATCCCGAGAGCTTCTGCCGCCGTTTTCGCCGTATCTTCACAGTAGCTGTAACCCTCCGCTCCCGTACATGCGTTGGCGATTCCGGAGTTGACGATAATCGCCTGTACCTTGCAGCCGCTCTTTACGACCTTCTGGTCCCATTTCACAGGAGCCGCTTTCACGACGTTCTTCGTAAATGTTCCTGCCGCCTCGCACGGCACCTGGCTGTACACGAGCGCCATATCGGTCCTGTCCGTATACTTGATTCCTGCTGCGGTCGAGGCCGCCTCGAATCCTTTTGCCGCGGTAACTCCGCCTTTAATCATATCCATATCTATTTCCTCCTTCACGCTACTGTCCGATAAATGCAGTGATATTCTTTTCATTTAACACAAAATCATAATAGTTAAGGTCCAGACGCTTCGTCCACCCAATCGTATTCCAGAACGCATTTCCAATGTCATTCTTCGTAAATGCTATGAGTGATACTTTGCTGACTTCTTCCTTTTTTAATGCTTCCATCGCCATGCCTACCATGGCTCTGCCGATGCCGCGGCGCCTGTAGTCTTCATCCACGCAGACATGGTACAGGCATCCCCGCCGGCCGTCGTGTCCGCACAGGATGCTTCCGACCACTTTGTTGTCCTCTACGGCTACGACGCTTGTCGTAGGGTTTCTTTTCAGGAAGCGTTCCACCCCCTCCCTGGAATCGTCCACGCTCCGCAGGCCGAATCCGCGAATCTTTGTCCAGAGGGCATAGACGCCGTCATAATCCTCAATTGTCATTATCCTAACCATATCTTACCTCTTTCCTATCCTTATGGTATCCTGTCCTTATGGGAACAGCGGGACAAAGGCAAGCCCCTCGTCTTCGGGCAGTCCGAACATCAGATTCATATTCTGTACGGCCTGCCCTGCGGCGCCTTTGACGAGATTGTCCATGGCTCCCATCATGATGATACGTCCTGTCCTCTCATCTATCTTAAAGTTCACATCCACATAATTGCTGCCTTCCACCCATCTCGTCTCGGGACAGATATCCATCTCAAGCACGCGGACGAACTTCTCGCTGCCGTAGTATTGTTCATATACTGCCCTGACTTCTTCGTAAGCGGCCTTCTGCTTGAGGGATGCGTATGCGGTAACGAGTATTCCCCTGTTCATGGGCACAAGATGAGGGGTGAAGTTCACAAGAACCTGCTCCCCGGACGCTAGCCCGAGCTGTTCTTCAATCTCCGGGGTATGCCTGTGGCCCGCCACGCCGTATGCTTTTATATTTTCATTCACTTCGCAATACAGGTTGCCGACCTTCGCACCCCGCCCAGCACCCGATGTTCCGGATTTGGCATCTATAATCAGCGTCTTCATATCTATCATGCCTTCCTTCGCCAGCGGATAGATGGACAAGAACGAGCATGTCGGATAACAGCCCGGATTCGCCACGAGCCTCGCATTCTTCACGGCCTCCCGGTTCACTTCGCACAGGCCGTATACCGCTTCCTCAATAAACCGAGGGCTTTTGTGCTCTATCCCGTACCACTTTTCGTAAGTCGGCACATCCTTGATACGGAAGTCCGCGCTCAAGTCAATAATCTTTGTATTGTCCAGCATCCCTTCGTTAACGACAGATGCGCAGAAGCCCTGCGGTGTGGCCGTAAAGATTACATCCGCCTTCTTCGCCAGCTCCTCCATATTGTCATCCAGACAGGAATCCTCCACAATCTCGAACATGTTCCTGTAAATATCCGCATATTTCTTGTCTATGTAACTTCTCGAGCCATACCACACGATTTCCGCATCCTTATGCCCCGATAAGATTCTCACCAATTCGCCCCCGGCATACCCGGTAGCACCGATAATTCCAACCTTGATCATACGTTCTGCATCCTCCTTATAACCACGATACACCAGGTACACCAATGCATTTTTATACCCTGGTACCAATAAATACTATACCAAAAAATCCTAAATGTCCAGTTGGGACACGATGATTTTAATTTGGGACGGGGTTTTTCTAAAAAACCTCCGTCCCCAACTGCACTTGAACTTAAAGGGCTTGCATAATCATACAACATAAATGCATAATATGCAAGCCCTTTTCCATCTTTTATTCTTATTCAGCTATGGGCGTGTCTGTCCGTTGCCGAATATAACATACTTTACTGTCGTAAGCGCCTCAAGCCCCATCGGCCCTCTGGCGTGCAGCTTCTGGGTACTGATACCGATTTCAGCGCCAAACCCGAACTCATGGCCGTCCGTAAATCTCGTCGAGGCATTTACATAGACGGCCGCCGCGTCTATCTCATTGTGGAATTTCAGCGCATTGTCATAATCGCGTGTTATGATAGCTTCCGAATGGCCTGTATTATATCTATTGATATGGTCTATCGCTTCTTCTATAGAATCTACCGTCTTGAGCGAGATGACGGTATCCAGGTATTCTGTTCCCCAGTCTTCTTCCGACGCCGGTCTGATTCCGTCTTGTATCGAAACTGCACGCTCATCTCCCCGTACTTCAACCTGCTTCTGATGAAGCCTTTCATATATAAGTGGTACAGCCTTCTCGGCTATACGGGAATGTACGACAAGAGACTCGCAGGCGTTGCACACGCCGAGGCGCTGTGTCTTGGCATTTTCGATGATATCCGCCGCCATCTTGATATCCGCCGACTCATCCACGTAGATGTGGCAGTTTCCTGTCCCGGTCTCGATGACCGGAACCTTGCTGTTTTCCACCACATTGGCGATGAGTCCGGCCCCGCCTCTTGGTATGAGCACATCGATATATTCTTTCATCTTCATCATCTCTGTGACGACGGTCCGGTCTGTATCCTCCAGCAGCAGGACCGCATCTGACGGCAGCTTCTCCTTTGCCAGCCCGTCCCGTATCACTTTTACAATCGCCTTGTTAGAGTTGATGGCATCCGAACCTCCCCGGAGTATCGCCGCATTACCTGTCTTGAAGCAGAGGCCGAAC
Organism: Extibacter sp. GGCC_0201; assembly: GCF_017566055.1. NCBI lineage: Bacteria > Bacillati > Bacillota > Clostridia > Lachnospirales > Lachnospiraceae > Extibacter > Extibacter sp. GGCC_0201. The sequence goes on from NZ_JABFCH010000014.1 coordinate 80,661, forward strand.
GCATCCGCCGTCACATTCGGGCGAGATTCATATATGATTCCCACAACGCCGAGAGGCACCCTGCGCTGACCAATCTGAAGCCCGTTCGGGCGTACCTTGACACACTCCATCTTTCCTACCGGATCCGCCAGCATCGCTATCTGCTCAAGCCCTTCCGCCATAGACTGGATTCTCTGGCTCGTCAGAAGCAGGCGGTCTATGAGGGCCGGCTTCATCCCTGCTGCTTTGGCGTTCTTAACATCCTTATCGTTTTCCACGAGCAGATATCCCATCTGCTGCCTGAGCTCTCTCGCCACAGCCTTCAGCCCCTCGTTCTTTTCCTCCTGCCCGAGAAACTGCACTCGCCTCGATGCTTCCTTTGATTTTCTACCAATTTCCTGCACGTAATCCATAATATTGTCCTCCCCATTCAGTCTGCCTGGCCGTCTTTCTTTTATCTGAAATAACTCTTTCTGATATATCTTTCTCTGAAACGTCTCTTCTCACCGCTTCTTTTCTAATTGCCTCTTTTTTCATACGTTTCGCCTGCCTCCGGTACTGCTCCCGCTCAGGCGCCAGCTCGTTACCGCCGGTATATCCGCTGCCCCTGGAAAGAAACAGCGTCCCAACCTTCTTCCCGGCCATAATATCATTAATCGTGTAGATGTTATCTCCGTTTGCGATAACCATATCCGCACCGGCATCCGTCGCAATCTTGGCCGCCTCAATCTTGGTGGCCATCCCTCCGGTCCCCACGGATGAGCCTGCGCCTTTACCCATCCTTTCAAGCTCACTGTCTATCCTGCCGACCGTGTGCACGAATCTGGCACACGGATTTTGCTTTGGATCATCGGTATACAGCCCTTCTATATCTGACATCAGTATAAGCAGATCCGCCCCGACGAGGGAAGCTACATGTGCGGCCATCGTATCGTTATCGCCAAAGTTGCCGTATAGTTCTTCGTCTACCGATATGGCATCGTTCTCATTTACGATAGGCACGACATGCATGGCTGCCAGCCTGTCAAACGTATTCCTGGCGTTTGCCGCGCACGCTTCATTTGTAATGGATTCTTTCGTCAGCAGCACCTGGGCGGTCAGCTGGCTGTATTCTGCGAACAGCTTCTCGTACATCATCATCAGTCTGCCCTGTCCGACTGCCGCACATGCCTGCCGTACATCTTTTTCCTTCGGCCTGCTCATATACCCAAGTACGTTCCTGCCGATTCCTACCGCACCGGAAGACACGACGATAACCTCTTTTCCTTTGTTGCGCAGATTAATCAGTATTCTTACAAACTTCTCCAGCTTATCCAGATTGATGTTGCCGGTCTCCGGATATGTTATGGTAGAAGTTCCTATTTTGATTACAATTTTCTTTTTTTCTTTTAAAGCCTGTCTGAAATCCATCATTCCACTCTCCATTCTCCTATTCAAAAAAAGAAGCGGGAACAAAAGCATACCGCTACGCTTCTGTTCCCGCACATCCTCAGTCAAAAACCACCTGATTGAATATAAGGGTATTAAAGTAACTATATCCTTTCTACATTACACAGTATTGAATTTTATGCGTGAAATACCCCGAGGGGATTCGGGCAGCACGGCACAAAAACAACACTGCTTGCAGAAAGCAGAGGAGAGTTTACGTTATTTATGATATCCCTGTGAAACATGGTGTATAAACTTTTCATAATAACCGCTCCTTGTTGTATCACAATTTGTTCTATGGTTTCTTATTTTTTTAACTATTTTACATGATTCATCCCATTTGTCAAGCATAGATTTTATTATTCATTCATATTCTGTGTATATAACGGCCTTTTTATACATTATATTTGTATAATATACATTAATTAACTTTATTTCCATTTTTTCTTGCATAAATATAAAATATGGTGTATAGTAGTCTTTGCAAACGAGATTGCTTACATTACAAATATACAAAATATACAAATATTACATATCAGGAGGATTCATATCATGAAAGAAAAAGTTGTATTGGCATACTCAGGCGGACTGGACACTACTGCAATCATTCCATGGCTCAAGGAAAATTTTGACTATGAAGTCATCTGCTGCTGCGTCGACTGCGGACAGGGTGAAGAGCTGGACGGACTGGAAGAGAGGGCGAAATTATCCGGCGCTTCCAAATTATATATTGAAGATATTGTGGACGATTTCTGCGATAATTATGTAGTGCCATGCGTGCAGGCTCATGCCGTTTATGAAAATAAATATCTGCTTGGCACGTCTATGGCGCGTCCCGCAATTGCCAAAAAGCTTGTAGATATCGCAAGGAAAGAGGGCGCCACCGCAATCTGCCACGGCGCAACGGGCAAAGGAAATGACCAGATTCGATTTGAACTTGGTATCAAAGCGCTTGCTCCTGACATCAAAATCATAGCGCCATGGAGAATGACCGATGTATGGACGATGGAATCCCGTGAGGACGAGATTGAATATTGCAAGCAGCACGGCATCGACCTCCCATTCGACGCAAGCCAAAGCTACAGCCGTGACCGCAATTTATGGCACATCAGCCATGAAGGCCTGGAACTTGAAGATCCGGCGAACGAACCGGATTACGGGCATCTGCTCGTGCTCGGAGTGACTCCCGAAAAAGCTCCTGACAAAGGCGAGTACGTCACTTTGACATTTGAAAAGGGCGTGCCAAAGAGCATCAATGGCGATTCTATGAAGGTATCTGACATCATACGCAAGCTGAATGAGCTAGGCGGCAAGCACGGCATCGGAATCTGCGATATCGTAGAGAACCGTGTCGTGGGCATGAAGTCCCGGGGCGTGTATGAGACGCCGGGCGGTACTATCCTCTATGAAGCGCACCAGCAGCTTGAGGAGCTAGTATTAGACCGTGCTACTTACGAGACTAAGGAAGAGATGGGCAACAAGCTGTCCCAGATCGTATACGAAGGCAAATGGTTTACACCTCTGCGCGAAGCAGTCCAGGCGTTTATCGAAAGCACCCAGGAATATGTGACAGGCGAAGTCAAGTTCAAGCTTTATAAAGGCAATATCATCAAGGCCGGAACCACTTCTCCGTATTCACTGTACAGCGAATCACTGGCTAGCTTCACGACAGGAGAACTGTATGACCACCATGATGCCGAAGGATTCATCAACCTGTTCGGCCTTCCGCTCAAAGTGCGGGCGCTGAAGATGCGGGAAGCAGATAGCAAATAGTAGGAAAGCCCTCTTGTGTGCAGCACAAGGGGGCTTCTTTAATACTGTTATAAGGTTTTAGCCGGTCAGACGCTCAGGCTTTTAAATACCCTTAGAACATTGCCGCTCCATACCTTATCTAGCTGGCCTTCACCAAGTCCCTTTTTCTTCAGTGCTTCCCAGAGCAAGGCCATATGTCCCACGTCAGGTATATCAAGCACATCCATTCCGTCAAAGCCGTCAAAATCTGTTCCGATTGCAGGAAATTCGCTGCCGCCTACATCTATCATATGCATGACATGTGCCGTCATCTCCTCAATCCTCGATTCATTCTTATCCCCAAGAAAGACACCATACAGGTTGAGTCCGGCTATGCCGCCTGCATTTGCCAGCTTTCGGATCATTTCATCCGACAGGTTCCTTGGATGGCTGCACAGCGCCCTGCAGTTAGAGTGGGATGCCACGACCGTTCCCTTCGCATACTCCAGCACATCTCTGAACGTGCCGTCGGAAGCGTGTGACACATCAATAATCATGCCTTTGCCGCTCATCTTTTCTACGACCTCTATTCCGAATGGCTTAAGCCCCTGCCACATGACGGAAGAATCCCTGCTGTTCGGATATCCGATACAGTTCTCATAATTCCACATAAGCGTCATCAGCCTTACGCCATTGTCGTACAGTGTGTCAAGCCTGGATATGTCACCGTTCAGCACGCCACCTTCCTCCACGGTCAGCACTGCAGATATCTTCCCCTCACGCGCGTTCTTATATATGTCGTCTGCCGACGCTGCCAGGGCAATATCATCTTTATGTATAACGGTCTGCTCTTTCAGGTACCGTGCCATCTCAAGAATGTGGCTGTAGCACGCGTCATATCCGCCTCTATCCTTAAAGTCATCCAGATAGCCGAAGCAGGCAAAAAACTGCGCCAGCGTATCAGCCTGCCTCATGCCTGGAATCGACACGTCACAGCTGCCCGTCATCAGGTCGCCTTCACCTCCCAGATCCATAAGCTTCCATATGGTATCACAGTGCATATCAATCAATTTCATATTTACCGTCTCCTTCACATACGTTCTAATGTAAGTTTCTATATAACAATATACTCCATTTGCAGAGAAAATGAAATTGTACGATCCATAATATCACTTAAATAGTTCAAAAAGGAGGGCTTATGAATCCTGTTATCGGAATTGTAACCTGTGGTTTTATGAATGAGCGGCAGTTCGTGCCGCAGACCTATATCCATGCCGTGGAAGCATCCGGCGGAATACCAATCCTGCTGCCGTGCATGACTGAGGAAAGCCTTTACTGTCACGATACCGACATCTGTGACGGCTTCCTGTTTTGCGGGGGTGATGACATTACCCCCTTCTTATTTGGTGAAGAACTGCTCACAAACCAGGGGCATACAGACCTGATTACGGACAACTTCCAGCTATCCCTCATGCGGCATATTATCTCGGCAAAGCTTCCCCTTCTCGCAGTCTGCCGCGGCATGCAGATATTGAATATCGCCATGGGCGGATCAATATACCAGGATATATCGCTGCGTCCGTGCCCTTCCATCAATCATGTGCAGCTGTCACAGCTGAGAGAGGATGTAAGCCACAAGGTTACCTTCTCATCTAATAGCATGCTATATAATATTTGCGGCGATTCCATATATACGAACACATTTCATCACCAGTGCATCAGAGCCGTCGGCGAAAATCTTCGGATTACCGGCATCACTTCCGACGGCGTCATAGAGTCTGTCGAGTCTGTGACGCACCCCTTTACGATAGGCGTACAGTGGCATCCTGAATGCATGTATTCCGTGTCTACTCCGATGCAGAATCTCTTCCTGGAATTAATAAATTTTTCCAGAAATTCCAAAGTAATCCATCTCGTATAATGCTGGAGCTTGAGGGCATACTAACAAAGAATCAATAGGTATAAAGGAGGAGAAGCAAATGTCCGAAATATCAATCTTAGACTTACAGAATTTACGGCACCTTATCGGCGGCTACGACACATCCCACTGCAAAATGACTGAATATGCCAATGAGGCAAAAGATCCGGAAGTTAAAAAGCTGTTCCAGGATGCTGCCAATTCAGCTATGAAAAACAAACAGGATTTAATGAAATTCTTATAGGAGGAAATCAGTATGTTTGACGACAAGACGATGGTATCTGACGCTTTAACAGGCGTAAACGGAGAGCTCACAAAATTTGGTGAGATGATTACTCAAACTGAAAACAAAGAATTAAAGCAGTGCCTGAAACAGTTGCGCAATGAATGCGAAATGTCTCAGGAAAAGCTCTACCAGGTAGCTAGGGAAAAGAGCTACTATGTTCCTGCAGCAAAAGCTACGCAGGAAGAAGTTGATCATGTCAAGAATGTCTTGACAAATCTCTCAATGAAATAAAACCAGACCTCTCTTTGCAAAAAACAGCCGGAACGTAATATCCGGCTGTTTTTATTATGCTCTGATATGTTCAGTTCATTGCATCAGGGACTTATCTTTAGCTGTTATAGCAAGAATGTGTGAAAGATGTTAAATATATACCCGACAATAATTATTCCTGCCGTGCAGATTGCCGTGAACAGGACGAGCAGCTTTGTCTTTACCACCTTTTTCAACATTATCAAAGACGGCAGGCTTAACGTTGTCACAGCCATCATGAAGGCGAGCACCGCTCCCAGCTGCGCTCCCTTGTCAAGCAGGGCTTCCGCCACCGGTATCGTTCCAAAAACGTCTGCATACATCGGCGTGCCAGCCAATGTTGCCAGTATTACTCCTAATGGATTCCTGCTTCCCAGTACGGATACAATCCAAGACTCTGGAATCCAGTTATGGATGGCAGCACCTATGCCAACACCTGCGACGATATATGGCAGCACGCTTTTGAATGTCTCTGCCATCTGTTCTTTTGAGATACGTAGTCTGTCCTTGACAGTCATGGCACATGAGCCGCTATCCGAATCATCAGAATGTACCGCAGTATTTACCACGTATCTTTCCATATGAAGCTTTTCAATCAGCATTCCGCCGGCTACTGCGATAACTAGCCCTACCACCACATAAGCCGCCGCCACTTTCACGCCGAATATGCTGATAAGCAGGACAAAACTTCCCAGATCTACCATTGGCGATGATATTAAAAATGAAAATGTCACTCCAATCGGAAGTCCTGCATTAGTAAATCCTATAAAAAGCGGTATGGAAGAGCAGGAGCAAAAAGGGGTTACGGTACCTAGCAGGGCAGAGACTATATTCGCTCCTGCGCCATGAAACCTCCCTAATATCTTCCTGCTCCTGTCAGGCGGAAAATAACTCTGTATATAAGATATGACAAATATGAGTACACACAATAAGACTGTAATCTTTATGGCATCATATAGAAAGAAATGTATGCTTCCTCCAATTCTGCCGTTAACATCCAGGCCAATATCTGTCAACAGCTTTTCTATCAGACTATTCATCCACTCCATTCCGAGCAGCTCGTTTTGGATAAATAAAAAGGCTGACTTTATTTTATCCATTTATACTCCCTCCGTTTCTGCTTTGCGCTAACTATCATATCGAATTTTTTCGATGTATTTTGGATAATAACAGCCATCTGTCGATGGCTGTTATCTGCTTCATCATTCATAATCTGCCACATTTCGGACTGTCAGTTCCAGCAGCCGCCGTGACGCGTGTTTGCTGCCAGATTCACTAATCCTGTAATAGGTCCATTTCCCCTCCTGCCTGCTTACAACAATGCCCGATTCGCATAGTATCTTCATGTGATAGGATAAAGACGACTGCCCGATGCCCATGCAGTCAGTCAGCACGCAGGCACACTTTTCCCCAGTCCCCAGAAGCTCCAGTATATGCAGCCTTTTTTCATCACACAAAGCCTTGAATATCCTAGCATCCCGGGTATAACCCTCCGCCATATGCAGCACCTCACATCAAATTATTTCGATATATTTATGATACTTCATTATACTTCCCATGTCAACCTTCCACATCAATTTTTTTTGATTTGTTTTATGTATCAATATTTCCCTGTTCAACATTCGGCATTATAAATTCATTGAGGGCATGCTCCCATAGGCTTTCTGAACCCGCTCCGGTACATTCGTTCCGCTTCAGTATCTGCTCCAACCTAACCTGATGCTCCCGCCATGCTTTTCCGTCCGTCGCCGCATTGAGCATCACCGGCTGGATGTTGTCCATGGCCCGGGCAAATCTTGCCTCCGGCGTCTTCCGCTCCTCGAACTCTTCCCAGAGACACCTCATTCTACTGCACTGATCCTCAGGAAGCAGGCCGAATATCCTGTCTGCCGCCTTTTGTTCCCGTGCCTCCTGCGTGGCTTTCGCCGCCTCGTCATATGCATATGTATCACCTGCATCAATCTCCACGATATCATGTATGAGCAGCATAGATACCGTCTTGAGCACGTCTATTTCTTCGTTCGCATATTCACTTAACAGAAGCGTCATTATCGCCATATGCCAGGCATGCTCCGCATCGTTTTCTTTTCTTTTTCCATCAGAAAGATAGGTCTGTCTGCCGATAAACTTCTCCTTATCTATCTCTCGTATAAATTCAAACTGCTGTTCCAGCCGTCCCATTTTCCCAACCTCCACCACATGTAACAGTCATTTTCTACAATTCTATTTCCAGCCCTGTCCCTACTTCGCTTACAGGAAGCGTCTCCTTCATCTTTGCCTTCACGTCAAAGGATACGCAGTGGCATGGGTAGAGCATATCAGCATTGAGGCGGCCGAGATATCGTATCGTATCCTCCAGCCTTTCATCCACACGAAACAAGTGGAATCCACCGATGATGCCGGCAATCCGCGTCTCATTGCACACGGCTTTTGCCTGCTCCACAATATTGCAGATACCGCTGTGGGAGCAGCCTGTGACGACGAAAAGCCCTTTGGACGTCGTAAATGCTATAGCCGAATCTTCCATCACATAATCGTCCTCCCACACGCCGCCGGCTTCTCGCCTTCCTATCGGCTTCCGTGCCTCGAACTCAAGCCTGTCTGGAATCTCACCGAGAAATACACATCCGTCCCCTATCCAGACCGGCTCCCTGCCAAGCTTCATTCTGCACAGGCTCCGCATCTCATCTTCCGTTAAGGGGGCGCCGATATTCCCCTCCGCAGCCTCCCTCTCTCCAAAGCAGCCCGGATGGGCAACGAGTTCCACCCGCTTCAGGTCAAAGCGCTCTTTCAGATAAGCCAGACCACCGGTATGATCATTGTGTCCGTGGGACAGGACAATATGAGTAAGACTGCCAAGGTCTATCCCCATCTTATCCGCATTATACAGAAATGCATCCGAATATCCGGTGTCAAAGAGGATTCTGCTATTACCCGACTCAATATAAAATGACAAGGCTGGTTCCCCAAGATAATATTGATCAATATATGTATTGTTGTCAATCAAAACACGAAGCTTCATACACTCACCTGCTCCCTTCAAATATATTTTACTGCAAGTATACGCCAAAAATAAGCAGCCGTAAATAGGGACAGGTCAAAATGAAATGGGGACGGAGGTTTTTTAAAAAACCTCCGTCCCCATTTCATTTTGACCTGTCCCTATGCACTTCTTTCGAACTGTGAGTTGTACAGTTCTGCATAGAAGCCATTTTGAGCCAGCAGCTCTTCGTGGTTCCCCTGTTCTATGATATCGCCGTCTTTCATGACGAGTATCATATCTGCATCCCGGATAGTCGACAGCCGGTGCGCGATGATAAAGCTCGTTCTTCCTTTCATCAGGTTATCCATCGCCTTCTGTATCCTGACCTCTGTTCTCGTATCTACGGAGCTTGTGGCTTCATCCAGAATCAGTATCTTCGGATCTGCAAGGATAGCCCGTGCTATGGTGAGCAGCTGCTTCTGTCCCTGGGACACGTTGCTTGCTTCCTCGTTCAGTTCCATATCGTACCCGCTTGGAAGTGTCTGGACAAACCGGTGCACATGTGCCGCCTTGGCCGCTTCCACGACTTCCTCATGGCTGGCATCCAGCCGTCCATATCGGATATTGTCTTCTATGCTTCCTTTGAAAAGCCATGTGTCCTGAAGCACCATACCGAACATCTGGCGCAGTTCGCTTCTGTTGAAATCTCTGATGTCGTGTCCGTCCACCTTGATGGAACCACTGTTCACATCATAGAACCTCATGAGCAGCTTAACCATGGTCGTCTTCCCCGCTCCGGTCGGACCTACGATGGCTATCTTCTGTCCCGGTTCTACCCTGGCACTGAAATCATTGATAATCGTATGGTCCGGATTATATCCGAAGTGTACATGGTCGAATTCTACCCTGCCCTCCAAGCCATCAACAGATACCGGTTCCGGCACAGTCTGGTCTTCTTCTTGCTCTTCCAGGAAGGCAAAGACCCGTTCGGAAGCCGCGGCTGTAGACTGCAGCATATTTGCCACCTGCGCCACCTGCTGTATCGGCTGCGTAAAGCTACGCACATATTGGATAAATGACTGGATATCCCCGACCTCAATCGTCTTCTTGATGGCCAGGTATCCCCCCAGAATAGACACGCCTACATAGCCAAGGTTACCGACAAACTGCATGACCGGCATCATCATGCCAGACAGAAACTGTGATTTCCACGCTGACTGGTACAATATTTCGTTGGTATCGTCAAATGTCTGGATGACATCGCCTTCTTTATTAAATACTTTGACGATATTATGTCCGCCGTACACTTCTTCCACCTGTCCGTTGATATGCCCCAGATACTCCTGCTGTGATTTAAAGTATTTCTGGGACTTCTTCACGATCAGTGATATGAGCCCCATGGAAATCGGCAGTATGAGCAGGGCAATCAGCGTCATAAGAGGGCTGATGCTGAGCATCATCACAAGTACACCGATGATTGTCGTTACGGAAGTGATGACCTGTGTCGCACTCTGGTTCAGACTCTGCCCCAACGTGTCGATATCATTCGTAATTCTGGATAGTATTTCACCGTGGGTCATTTTGTCAAAATAGTTCATCGGCATACGGTTGATCTTCTCCGATATTTCTTTTCTCAGCCGGTACGTCATCTTCTGTGATATCCCTGTCATGATATAACCCTGGATAAATGAAAATGCTGCGCTGACCGCATATAGGCAGAGCACGGAAATCAGTATCATTCCGACCTTGGCAAAATCAATGCCGCTTCCGCCGGACACCTTGCCTACCAGCCCGTTGAATATCTCCGTTGTTGCCTTTCCTAGAATCTTCGGTCCCACTATGCTGAAAACAGTGCCTCCGATAGCAAAGATGAAGACAAAGAATATGGCTATCTTATACTTGCCCATGTAATTCATGAGCTTCTTCATGGTTCCTTTAAAGTCTCTGGCTTTTTCTCCTGCCATCGCCGCTCCGTGAGGACCGCCCATCGGGCCCCGGCGTCTTTCTGTCTGTCCCGTTTCTGCCATGTTAGCCCACCTCCTTCATATCTTCACTAAGTTCTTTTTCTGAAAGCTGAGAAGAGGCAATCTGATAATACGCGTCACAGTTCTTCAGCAGTTCCTTATGTGTGCCGATGCCTGCTATCACTCCGTCATCTAATACGATAATCTGCTCCGCATGGAGTATCGTGCTGATTCGCTGCGCGACGATAATCACCGTACTATCTGCCGTCTTCTCCTTCAATGCATTCCTAAGCTTTACGTCTGTCTTATAATCAAGCGCAGAGAAGCTGTCGTCGAAGATATATACCTTCGGATGCTTCGCGATAGCCCTCGCTATAGAAAGCCTCTGCTTCTGGCCGCCGGATACGTTGGATCCTCCTTGGGAAATGGCGCTTTCGTATTTCTTCTTCTTACTCTCAATAAATTCCGTCGCCTGGGCTATTTCGGCTGCCTCACGCATCTCTTCCTCGTTACCGCCTGGATTGCCGTACATGATGTTGGAAGCGATGTCGCCGGAAAACAGTATCCCTTTCTGGGGCACAAAGCCAAGCTGGTCGCGGAGTTCGTGCTGTGAGATGCTGCGTACATCCGTTCCATCTATCAGTACCTGCCCTTCCGTCACGTCATAGAATCTTGGAATCAGGTTCACAAGCGTAGTCTTTCCGCTTCCCGTACTGCCGATGATAGCTGTCGTCTGTCCCGGTCTGGCGGTAAATGTAAGATTGTGGAGGACATCTTCCTCGGCGCCCGGATAGCGGAAAGATACATGGTCAAATGTAACTTCACCCCTGCCATCCTGCGGCAGCGCTTCTGCATCTTCCGGGTCATGAATCAGCGTACTGCTTCTCAACACTTCATCTACACGGACTGCGGATACTGCCGCTCTGGGAAGCATAACAGATATCATGCATATCATCAGGAACGACATGATAATCTGCATCGTATATTGTATAAATGCCATCATATCTCCCACCTGCATCGTGCCGTCATTCACATTGTGCGCTCCGGACCAAACGATGAGTACCGTGACCCCGTTCATGATGAGCATCATCGTCGGCATCATAAACGTCATCGCCCTGTTGACAAACAGGTTAACTCTCGTCAGGTCCATATTTGCTCTGTCAAACCGCTTTTCTTCATACTTCTCAGTGCTGAATGCCCGGATAACCGGAAGACCGGTCAGGATTTCCCTTGACACAAGGTTCAGGCGGTCTACGAGATTCTGTACCGTCTTAAACTTCGGCATGACGACAACGAACAGCACGACGACGACACAGAGTATCAGACCGACTGCCAGGCCAATAATCCAGGACATATCGGCATTCGTGTTAAATACCTTCCATATGCCGCCAATAGCCATGATAGGCGCGTACAGTACCATACGCAGTATCATGACCGTCAGCATCTGAATCTGCTGGATATCATTTGTACTTCTTGTTATAAGAGAGGCGGTAGAGAATTTGTCAAATTCTCCGTTGGAGAAACCGACCACCTTTTTAAATACATCCCCCCGGATTCCCCGGCCTACCGATGCACCTACTCTTGAGGCCAGCAGTCCTACAAGTATGCTGGCCATCATGCCAAGCGCTGCCAGCGCGAGCATTTTCCCACCGGTGGTCAAGATATAAATGTTCTGCTTGTTATCCGTGTCTATCCCTATGTTGCTGTACGCATTTTTGATGTAAGTCGTAGCTGCCTGCTCAATCATCGTTTCCGGCATAGATACCATATTCTTTTCAATCTGGGCGACTGCTTCATCCCGCTGATCGGGCTCCATATTTTCAAATATCTCAAACATGGACATGCTGTCCACATCCGGAAGCCGGGACTGGGCCTGCTCCACCGCCTGCTGCTTCATCTGCTCTTTTGCATCCTCAGGCAGATTCTGCCCTGCGGTCTGCGCCTCTATCTGCTCGTTCACCTGGGCTTCGACCTGGGTCTGCATCTGGCTCTTCATCTGAGACTTCATCTCATCCTGCATTTTCTTCGTCATATCGCTGCCGGACTCAAATCCACTGACGAGAAGCATCGGCCTGCCAAGTATTCCAGAGAGCTTATCAAGCTCTTTCCTGTCATCTCTGACCGCATGTTTCAATGTATACACTTTGCCGTCATAGTCATGGTTTTTTTTGCTGGCCGCATATGCGTCTTTAACTGCATCTTGTCTGTCAGATGCCACAAAAAGGAGCAGCTTATCAAGATCCTCTTCTCCGATTTCTTCCGGTACCGTCTCGCTGATGCCGCCCTGCTGTATTCCTACATTAACGATATCAGAAGTGTATGCCGGCAGCGACAGGTCACAATATGCCTGGACGATAAGTACACAGAGAATGGCAAAAACCGCTCCGACATAAGGTTTTAAAAATTTTAACAGTTTACTCATATAATGCCTTTCCTTTCCTGTTTATATTCTGTCTTTTAGTACAGGACGTGTACGCTCCATAATAAGCGCCATGTCCAGGCCCCGGAATTCCTTGGAATCGAGAAGGTTCTCCTGCATCTGAAGCAAAAGCCTTCTCAGCAGCATCTTTTCTTCCTGCGTCATATTTTGATAGAGGACTGCCTCCATCTCATCCATCACGGTTCTTATATCCTTAACACAGCTTTCCCCTTTTTCCGTGAGTAATATCCTTATAATACGCTGATCTTTTTCATCCGGCTCTTTTTCAATGTATCCACGGGTCTCCATCTTGCGCAGCGCAACGGTCATAGATGGGGGCGTGATGCCTATCCTTTCAGCCAGCTCCCGCTGGGAAAGCTTCCCATTACAGGACAGCACAAACAGAATCCCTGCCTGGCTTGGCTTCAGGTCAAAATCATCCAGACGCTTAAACGCCTGATACTTGCTCATATGAATCAAACGATGCAAAATCACAAAGACTGGTACATCATCCTTATGTGTGTTCATTCCGCACCTCCTTCCAAATAATTAGAAATCTAACAATTATATTATTCACCTTTACTATAAAAGTCAACATATTTATATTTATTTAATAATTATCTGATATTTTTCACAAATAATTCATTAAACAACTAATTAAATTCATCATTCAGGTACAGGTCAAAATGCAATTAGGGACGTAACCCTTTTGAAAAAGATCACGTCCCCGTTCACAGTATAAACACAATTATAATTGTTCGGAATCTAATATTATCGTAAACGGACCATCGTTTGTGAGGCTTACTTTCATATCTGCCCCGAACTGTCCTCGTTCTACTACTTCTACCTGTTCTTTACATCTTGCTATGATGTATTCGTACATCTCTTCTGCCATCCCGGGCTCCCCTGCTTCTATGAAGCTTGGCCGGTTGCCTTTTTTGCAGTTGGCGTACAACGTGAACTGGGATATGAGCAGCAGCTGCCCGCCTACGGTGTCCAACGAAAGGTTCGTCTTGCCCTGTTCATCTTCAAAGATGCGCAGCCCCAGCATCTTTCTGACCATCTTGTCGGCAATTTCTTTCGTATCGCTGTCACATACGCCGATAAGCACCATAAATCCTTTTCCTATCTGTCCCACTACTTCTCCATTAATCTCCACACTGCTCTCGGACACTCTCTGTACTAAAAACCTCATTTTCCTTCTCTCCTCTTATTCAGCCAAAAACATGGCCCTTAATAAAGCTTTCCCGCTCTCTGTCACAAAAATGTGCTCCAAGGCGTTCCGCACTGCTTTTTCATTGATTCCATCCTCGTTTTCAAACAGGTTCACAAGGAAATCCGCTTCCACCAGTATCTGATAATCCATACCGTCCATGTCTGAATAAGTATGGTGATGTCCGACCAGATAGCGGACCCGCTCGATAAGCTCCTCGTCATAGCCTATCTCCGCAAGCATCTCTGCGGCTTCATCCGGGCCAAGCTCCTCCTGGTGCTTCCCCGCGCTGTCGCCATATATCTCCTCGCTCCGACGGATGCCGATATCATGTACGGCCGCCGCGACTTCCAGTATATGCTGCATCCGGCTGTCCAAATGTTCCATCTCGCCAATCATGCGGGAGTAGGCATACACTTTCATAAAATGCTGAATCCTGTGCGGCTGTCCCGCATAATACTCCGTCATCTTCATCAGCAGCTCATTATCCATATTGCATTTCCTCCTTCTTCCTCTCCGGCAGCTGCGCCAGTATGATTGCCGCGAACATGAGCACGCAGCCAGCCGTCTCCCTCACGGACAGCGTCTCTCCCAGCACAATCCAGCCTGCAAGTACGGAGAAGCATGACTCCAGGCTCAATATCAAAGAAGCGATAGCCGGATTCACATTTTTCTGCCCTATAATCTGTAATGTATATGCTACTCCGCAGGAAAGTACGCCGGCGTACAGAAGAGGCAGCCAGCCCTTGGCCATATCCGTTATCCTCGGCGTCTCAAGCGCATACATCGGTACGATAGAGGCAGCTCCGCACACGAAGAACTGGATACATGCCATCTTGACCCCGTCGACCCTCGGTGAAAAATAATCAATTACGAGAATATGTACTGAAAAGATAAGCGCACCCAAGAACAGCAGCACATCCCCTTTCCCCACCGCAAATGTCTCGGTGATGCATAAAAAATACAGTCCGGTCAATGCTAAAATTACTGCTGCCCATACTTTGATTCCAGTTTTCTTCTTAAGAAATATACCCAATACCGGTACGATTACAATATAAAATGCCGTGATAAACCCGGCCTTTCCGGCTGTCGAATACTGGATGCCGAGTTGCTGCATGCTGCTGGCGGCAAAAAGGAGAAGGCCGCATACAACGCCCCCCACTATCAGGTCTTTCCTGCTCCCAACGGCCTGCTCAGCACCGCGGCCCCTTTCATTCATTTTTCCTAATATAAATATGCATGGCAGTAGCGCCGCCCCGCCGATGAAGCTGCGCACCCCGTTAAAAGTAAACGGTCCCAGGTAATCCATCCCGACACTCTGAGCCACAAAAGCCGTCCCCCATATGAAGGCCGTCATTACAAGCATGATTGCATTCTTTGGTCTCATCATCTCTCACTCCGCTAAAGTTCTCTTCGTTCCGTCTCAAGTAAGCAACAATCGTATTATAGCATAACACAAGAGAAATTACACCTGTTTTCATCTCCAGAAACGGCGTATAATGACAGCAGGAACATATTACAGACAAGAGGTGACAATTTTGATAACATACAACCGTCTCCATTACAACCGCATCTACCTTATATGCGGGCTCGCAATGGCGGTCAGCGAAATCTGGAAACAGCTCTGCCTGACCTTTATCGTGAATCACGGGCACTACTACTGGTGGTACTTTCCCTTCCAGCTGTGCAGCATACCGATGTACATCTGCCTCATACTGCCATGGGCAAAGTCTGTCAGACTGCGTAAGATACTGCTTACGTTCCTTATGGACTTCGGCATGCTCGGAGGCATCTTCGCCTTCTTTGACACAAGCGGGCTCCACTACTCCTATGAGCCGCTTACCGTCCACTCCTTTGCCTGGCACATTCTGCTCATCTTGCTTGGCCTGACTGCAGGGCTTTCTCTTGAAAGCGACTATTCCTGGAAAGGCTATGCAAGATGTTCGGCCCTTTATGGAGGCACGTGTATCATCGCAACTATATTGAATATGGTGCTTTACCGGTTCGGAGCCATCAACATGTTCTATATCAGCCCACATTATTATTTAACGCAAGTCATATTCAAAGATATTGCAGAGTTCCTAGGGAATACCCCCGGTATCTTCATCTATATTGCATCCATCGTGTCAGGGGCCTTCGTCTTCCACCTTATCTGGCATCTCATTTACAGAAACAAAAAGGCATAAATCCACGCAATTATCAGAAAACTCGGGGAATTTTGAAAGGGGTCAGACCCCTCCCATACATGGGGGTCTGACCCCTTTCAAAATTGTTCCAATTTACTGCATTCCCCAGTATATTTTCTCTGCCGTTACAGGCAGTTCCCGAACTCTGACCCCAACCGCATTAGCCACCGCGTTGGCGATAGCGGGAGACGGCGTATTGATGACAATCTCGCCGATGGATTTTGCGCCAAATGGACCGGTGGGTTCGTAGCTGCTCTCAAATTCCACCCGAATATTTCCCACGTCGAGGCGGGTCGGAATCTTGTACTGCATGAAGGAATTGCTGTAATTCTTCCCCTGAGGTCCATATACGACTTCTTCGAAGAGGGCCATGCCGATTCCCTGTGCCAGACCGCCTTCTGTCTGTACACGTGCCAGTGCGGGGTTGACGACCGTCCCGCAGTCCACTGCCGCCACATAGTCTATCAGTTCGACCTGTCCTGTCTCTTTGTCCACTTCCACTTCCGCCATGCCGGCCATGAACGGAGGCGGAGACACGGGAGAGGAAAATGCCTCGCTGGCATACAGGGCATCCTGGTTGCTGCACATCGCCCTGTTCCCTATCTCCGCCCGGGATATCGTCCTTCCGGTCTTCAGATCGATAACGTCCTCTCCGTCAAATTCCGTATCATCAGGACTGCAGCCGAGATACTGGGCCCCTTTCTCACGGAGCATATCCCGCAGCTTCTCACACGTGCGCACGACGGCCATGCCGGTCACATAAGTCGTACTGGACGCGTAAGAGCCGGTGTCATAAGGCGAGGCGTCCGTGTCCACACCGTGTACGATTATCTCTTCCATACCGCAGTCCAGACATTCTGCCGCTATCTGTGCGAGAATCGTATCACAGCCTGTTCCCATATCGGTAGCACCGATCATCAGGCTATAGAAACCGTCGTCATTGACCTTGATACCGACAGACGCCGTGTCCACGCCCGATATGCCGGACCCCTGCATCGCAAGGGCGGCTCCGACTCCGCGCACTTTTCCATTCCCCATATCCCGGCAGGGGTACTTCTCATCCCACCCAATCATCTCTTTCGCCCGCTCAAGGCAACGGCCGAGCGCACAGCTGCCGGCTCTCTCTCCATAGTATGCAGGCATCATCTGCCCTTCCCTTACTATGTTCTTCTCCCTGAATGCAACCGGATCCATTCCAATCTGCGCAGCCAGCTCATCTACCGCCGACTCCACCGCAAAGATGCCCTGGGTGGCTCCATAGCCTCTGTATGCCCCGGCCGACATCACATTCGTATACACCACGTCATAGGCAAAACGAAATGCTTCTGTCTTACCATAGAGAGGGATGGACTTATGTCCGGACAGGCCCACCGTCGTGGGTCCATGCTCCCCGAATGCCCCTGTATTAGACAGCGTATAGACATCTATCGCTTTTATGATTCCGTCCTTGTCCGCTCCCATGCGCACGCGCACTTCCATCTCATGCCTTGGAGAAGATGCGGTAAGCGACTCCTCCCTCGTATATATCATCTTGGCCGGCTTTCCTGTCGCCCATGTCACAAGAGCCGGATACACTTCTGATACTACCGTCTGCTTCGCACCGAAGCCCCCTCCGATTCTCGGCTTGATGACCCGGATCTTAGACTTCGGTATATCGAGGGCATTAGAAAGGATTCTTCTGACATGGAACGGGACCTGGGTGGATGATACTACGTTCAGCCTTCCATAAGCATCCATATGAGTATAAGTGCGGAATGTCTCCATCATGGACTGCTGGTTCGCCTGCGTATGGTAAGTCTTATCCACGACATAACTGCATCCTTCCAGCACCTTATCTACATCTCCGTCAACGCACGTGCCACTGGCGCACAGGTTCCTCTTATTGTCCGCACCGACCGGGCAGAGGCTCTTCCAATTCTCCTCCGGATGGACAAGCACCTCGTTATCCCTGGCGGACCGGAAATCCAGCACAGGCTCCAGCACCTCGTATGTAACCTTGATAAGCCTGAGCGCTTTCGCTACGGCCTCTTTCGAATACCCGGCGACGACTGCAACCGCGTCGCCCACAAACCGTACTCTCCTGTCAAGAATCAGCCGGTCGTACGGGCTCGGCTCAGGATAGGTCTGTCCCGCCATCGTAAAGCGCTTGTCCGGACAGTCCTTGTATGTAAGGATACATTCGATGCCTGCAACCTTCTCTGCTTTTTCCAGGCTTATCTCCTGTATAAGTGCATGTGCGTGAGGGCTTCTCAGCACTTTCACAATCAGGCATTCCTTCGGCGCCAGATCATCGGTATACACTGCCTTGCCGGTGACGAGCGCCTTATGATCTACTTTTCTGACCGATTGATTCACTACCCGCATGCCGGTCCCTCCCCTCTTGTCTGCATATATTTCTGTATCGCGCGCAGCTGCCCCATGTAGCCGGTACAGCGGCACAAGTTGCCGGACAGATATTCCTTAATCTCATCTATAGCCGGATCCTTAAGCTCTCTGGCCATTGCCAGCACATTCATGATAAACCCCGGAGAACAGAAGCCGCACTGCTCTGCTCCTTCTGCCGCCAGAAATGAGCCGAGCTCTGCCGCTTCCTTCTCGACACCTTCCAGCGTGGTGATCTCTCTTCCCTCTGCGGCAGCGGCCAGTACAGAACAGGAAAGCCGTGATTTCCCATCTATCCACACGGTACACAATCCACAGTTTGTCGTCTCGCAGCCACATTTCACGCTGCTGCAGCCCAGATCTCTGAGCACATCAAGCAGAACCGCGTCCTCCCGTATATCCGCCATCGTCTCTTTCCCATTTAATATAAACTGAACCATCATACTTCTGCTTCCTCCGTTACGATTGACGTAATCGCCCTCCTGATCAGGACTTCTGCCAGATGCCTCCGGTAACCGGCGCTCCCTCTCATATTGCTCCCATAGGAGAATTCTTCTGCCGCCTCTTTCGCATAGGCGGCTATCTGCTTTGCATCCGTATCACGAGATATCTTCCATCCCTTTTCCAGAAGCGAAGCCCGCATCGGCCTGGCCCCCACAGATACGTACCAGCATTCCTCGCCGTGCAGGATTCCTGTCACCACGGCACAGGCAAGCACAGGAAAATCCGTCGCTGTCCGGCGCACAGACGCATATCTTATCTTCCTCTTACGCTTCCTTATTATGACAGACACTAATATATCGTTGTCCGGCTTATGGCTGACAAATTCAGACAGCCGGATCGTTCCGCCGTTATACAGCTCCACAAACGTATCCAGCGCCAGCAGGCACGTAAGTACATCTGAGAAGCCGTATCTCCCGTAGATGCTTCCTCCGACGGTGGCCTGGTTGCGGAACTGGACGCCTACGATATGACGGACCGCCTCCTGGATGGCGCCGCCGTACATCTTACGCAGCCCTTCGTGCTGTTCCAGCGTACGCAGCGTACACATCGCCCCTATCTTAATTACATGATCTGTCTCCTCGATCTGGTCAAGCCCGAGACCGGATATATCTATTATCGTCTGTACTCTTGCATTCCCGAGCCGCATCCACATCATGCCGCCCATGACACGGCTGTTCCGCGCCTGATTCAGCTCGTACGCCTCTTTCAGCGTTCCTGCTTTAACATATTGATTTACCGAAAACAAAATATGGCTCCTTTCTCTTCTCCCTCACAGGACGTTATCCGTTCAATAATGTCACCTTGTTTACTGCGTAAAAAAGGTGCAAATGAGTCCAGTCATTCACACCTTGCAATGATACATTTTACCATATATGCACGCTTCATGCAATGGGAAAATCATCTGCCTTCACGGGCTTTTGTAGGATTACAATACATGTGTTACAACTGAATATTTAAAAAGCAGAGATACTG
>NZ_JABFCH010000148.1:0-225 GCF_017566055.1 Extibacter sp. GGCC_0201
GCAAGTGGGAGTGCTTTTTTCGGTCTAATCTCTTCGCCAAAAAAGTTTAAGAAGCGTCTCATATCGCATTTCATTCTTTCCAACCGAAACTTCCAGCCATTCCCACAAATGGGGACGGCCTTTGTCCGTGGTGGTATAAGCAATTTTTGCCTGTTTGTTGGTGCTCACGTCATTGGCGGAAATCATGCCGTCCTCCGAAAGTGCGCTCAACGTGGGGTAAATACT
>NZ_JABFCH010000149.1:0-225 GCF_017566055.1 Extibacter sp. GGCC_0201
GACGGGTACGATGGTCTACCGGCATTGTTGCTTCCACACGGTCTTCGTCGGCATAGGTATATTGAATTCCCAAGTTTCCCATCAATGCGTGGCGTGCCTGCGCATTCAGTTGGTCAAGGGGAATTTCGGCTACACGCACTTCGGATATGATAGCCTTCTCCACTGCAACGGCCACTCCGTCTTCCTCATTCGAAGCAGTCACATAATCGGCACAGGCTTTCACCG
>NZ_JABFCH010000150.1:0-225 GCF_017566055.1 Extibacter sp. GGCC_0201
TGGTTCAGATTCGTCTTTTTGAATTCCAGTGTCAGCTGCTTGTTCTCCGCCTGTCTCTCCATAATCATCCGGTTGGAATCGATCATGGCCCCCATCGAGAAAGCTTCCCTTGCCAATTCTACTTTCCGCGCTTCAATCTTTGACATATCAAGCACATCATTGATTTTTCCCAAGAGCAGCCTGGAAGAGATATCTATCTTCTTCAGGCAGTCCTCCACCCGTTCC
>NZ_JABFCH010000151.1:0-225 GCF_017566055.1 Extibacter sp. GGCC_0201
GGGCATCCTCGGCAGCGTTGGCGGCCTCCTGTGCCTTTATATCTGCGTTGCTGGCCGCGGTATTGGCGGAAGAAGTTGCATTTTGTACATCTGTAATTTTCTGTGTCGCAACAGCGATTAACTGTTTTACCACATCCGTATCTTCTTCCGGAAGTGTAATATCTGCTTCCAGACCTTCCAAAACCTGGGCTGTTGCAAGCGTAGTATTCCATTCATTTGTAATCT
>NZ_JABFCH010000152.1:0-225 GCF_017566055.1 Extibacter sp. GGCC_0201
GCTTGTACAGATAAGCAAAACCGGGCGGTTCCTGTTGAAGTAACAATGACCAAGGCTAAGTTATTTGATAAGATTAAAGGAGGATGGGCTGGTCAAACAATAGGTTGCACGTATGGTGGTCCTACAGAGTTCAGATATCCGGGGACAATGATACAAGATTATATTCCTATCAATTGGCCGGATGGGTATATTAAATGGTATTATGAAAATGAACCGGGTTTGTAT
>NZ_JABFCH010000153.1:0-224 GCF_017566055.1 Extibacter sp. GGCC_0201
TTTCCCACATAATGCAGTAGGATATTCAACAAGATAATTGACTTCTTCCAGTAAGTCTTCGTCAATTTCAGCAATTCCGCCTTCGACAGCCGCCAGTTCTGTCACCTGCTGACGAATCAATTCACGGCGGGCATCCTGATCGACCATCACAAAGTTGTCAGCCAGTGCCTGTACATATGCATCAGCGTTGGGGATCTCAACAGCTCCCTGCATTCCCATAACAG
>NZ_JABFCH010000154.1:0-224 GCF_017566055.1 Extibacter sp. GGCC_0201
TTGATATCCATTTTTCTCTGCCATCCTTACACCTCCCCGCTGTCATCGTTTCTGCTGTAGCCGTAATAAGAGTGCTCCGGAAACGAATTCCACAAATTTTCTCTGAAAAAAGCGTTTAGAATAAAGCCTGTGAAATCAACGCCCGTCTGACGGATGGTGTCGGAAGCATCGTTTGTTGCCCGTACATCAGTCCAGTCCTGACGTACAATCAGCACAGCATTGTC
>NZ_JABFCH010000155.1:0-224 GCF_017566055.1 Extibacter sp. GGCC_0201
ATGTCAAAGAAATACCTGTAGGTATGTAAGCAAATGCACTGACACGGAAATACAAAATTCCTTTATCCACTATCTGATAATCGTCTGTAAATATTTCCATAAGCTGTGCCGGGAACAGGAAAGTGATCATACTGAATATGGCAGAAACCGCCAGGCATAGACGCAGCATAACCGTGACTGTTTTTTTCAGTTTCTCAATATTCTGTCCGCCCCAATATTGTGCT
>NZ_JABFCH010000156.1:0-224 GCF_017566055.1 Extibacter sp. GGCC_0201
GAGTAGAGTCAGTCCCGTATCCGCCGCTACTTGCCTTTTTTATTCCATTGGTGGTAGCAGTTGGATTTACCATCTCCTTTGGAGGTTCTCTATACGATGTTCTGGCAACGCTGATTGTGGGACTTCTTCTTTCCAGTGTGATGGCTGGGGCAAAGGTCATTGGGATCGATGGCTTGATTCTTGATATTGCGACGTCATTTGGCGTAGGACTGATGGCAGTTGTG
>NZ_JABFCH010000157.1:0-224 GCF_017566055.1 Extibacter sp. GGCC_0201
GGGTATTGCAGGTAAAAAAGGGTTCTGTTCCATAAATATTGAAAAAGCCATGATGAACTCCGAAATCGGCTTCGGCAGAAAAGTGCTTGATGTTTTTGAACAGTATGGAATCTCGTTTGAACACATGCCTTCCGGCATTGATACCATGACGATTTTTGTGCATCAGGATGAGTTCGTGGACTATGAGCAGTCTGTGATAGCCGGAATCCACCGTGCGGTTCAGC
>NZ_JABFCH010000015.1:0-96541 GCF_017566055.1 Extibacter sp. GGCC_0201
GGCGACCTCTCCGGTTGGGATGTCTCAAGCCTCACCACCGCATCCTATATGTTCAGCGGCTGCTCATCCATCACCACACTCGGCGACCTCTCCGGTTGGGATGTCTCAAAGATGACCAAGATGGGCGGCATGTTCAAAGGCTGCTCATCCATCACCACGCTCGGCGACCTCTCCGGTTGGGATGTCTCAAGCCTCAAATACGCACACTCTATGTTCACCAGCTGCTCAAACCTTATACTCGATTGCTCAAAATGGGATGTTTACAAAGTGCGCGGCCACAATGGTTTCAACACCAACGCCCCTGGCGTGATCCTTCCGTTGGCTTGGCAAGCCTCAAGCGACGAGGACGGTGAGGATTCCGCGATCGCCCCGCTTTGCGAAGAGCAGGGAAACAGGGATGCGTTGAGCGTTTCCGACGAGAACGGCAACGACAAGGATGCAAGCAAGACGGATGGCGAAACGTCTGCCGATAGTGAGACGGAGGGCAGCAACACGGCATCTGCTACTGACGAGGCAGGCGCAAAAGAAGAAGAGGCGTCTGGTGACATCGTGCAGGAAGAGCCCACCGCAGCTTGATATTCGCAATCGGATGCAAAAATGAGAAAGCCCAGAGGTGTTTGCCTCTGGGCTTTCTTGGTTGTTGGGAGAGTTTGACGTATCTGGACGGAGTTCAGCAACCTGCACGGTTTTCCTGGTTCAACGAATGCAAGGCACTCTCCCACTGCTTCGAAGGTTTCTGCTTAGGCTTTGGAGAAAGGGATTGTTGCCGTTGGGGGTTTTGGGTGGCTAACGCAATGGTTTTATGGTGTTGCAGCGTTGGGTTGCTGGGTTGTGAGGTTGTTGAAGCTCACGCACGGCAGCGCTTGCTAGCATCCCCCCTAGAGGGGAATGCGCTGCGCTTCCCACACCTCGCGGCTTGCTTTCCAGATGAGTTTGCCGTAATAGTGGCTGTAATTGGAAAGGTTTACCAGAGTTGCTGGTAGAATATGCATTAGCTTACTAAATGAGGAGGGATGCCGTATGGCACAGCCTACGCAGGCGGAACTTGACAGTATCTTGAACACCGACATCACGTACAGGTACCAGATGCTCAGCAGAATGAAAGCGGATTGCGAATACGCTCTGAAAGCGGGCAGCATGAGGCATCTTTGGGCGGAGAACGACCCTGAGAAGCAGATTGCCTGCATGCGTGCCATCTGGGAGTCGTTCCCTGACGATGCGAAGCCGGAATGGATCGGCAAAGAGGAGATCGATCAGCTTGCCGTGCAGATGGGGGTTGCCGTGCGCGGCGTTGTATTCCCTGTTGGTGAGGAGCCGCGCACGGTGTACATCGATCTGAACAACTCGCTTGAGCAGATGCAGATGGCGGTTCAAGGACACATCGAGAACGTCAACGTGCTTCGCGATGAGGGCATCGACCTGTGGGTCAACGACGAGGGAATGTTCACTGGGGAACCGAACCGTGCGCTTTTTACCACTGAAAGTATGGCTAAGGTCGAGTACATCAGCCAGTTCAGCCAGCCGGGTGCCCCTATGGATGCGGCTAAGGAGAACGACCTGCACTCCGTCCTCTTCGGCAATGTGGTTGCATTGGGATTCGATGAGGCCAACGGCGAGATCGCGAGCCTGACCGACGAGCAGGCTTCGTTTGCCATCAAGCAGCTTGGGGACAAGGACAGCGGGCGCAACGCCATTGATACGCTCAATGTTATGCGCAGCTTCGGGGAGAATCAGACACCAACCCGATCGGATGTCGAGGCGATAGCCGCCGTCAACAGGGAGTTCGCCGACTATGCTGTTGAGGATGCCGAAGGGTTCTCTACTCCTATGAGCGAGCATCCTGAGCTTTTGGAAGATTTCGAGCAGGATCTCGAGGACAACGAGGACTTCGGCTACGACCTGTCGAGCATGGCTTCCGACACAAGGGATGCCGCATCGCATGAAAGCGATTCGCGGGACATGCAGGACCTCGGGCTCGGTGACGATGCGCGGTAGGAACTTCCGTTAGATCTTTGATCAGGACGACTTTGGGCATTTTGCCTAGGGTCGTTCTTTTTTCGCTCTGACTTTACTGTACTCTATAGGTTTCATTCATGGAACGAATAGGTTACAGCGGCTATTCGCGTGTCCCTCCCCCACAAGCAGCCCAGCAGGTCGTATCATTATCACAACTGGAAAAGTTGATAAGGGAATCCAACCGAAAAGCACTGCTTGCTGCTTCGCAGACAGGTGATGATTTGGCTGCGGCTGCTTAATATTCGCAATTGAATGCGAATATTAGCATACACAAGAACAGCCCGGAGGCATTTTGCTTCTGGGCTGTTCTTGTTTGCATTGATGTTTACCTTGACTTTAGCTTTGGGCTGTTAGCTTTTGCTTTACGGACTCGAACGCAGCTTTCATCGCTTTGTTTCCCCATGTAAGCCTGCGGATCGTAAGGTCTTCAGTCTTTGACCTGCGGTTTTGCTGGGAGTTCTCGGCTAGGCGCTGGTGCTCTTCTCTGCTCCGGAGGTTTCTGCTTAGGCTTTGGAGAGAAGGTTCTTGTTGTTGGGAGTTTTGGGCGGCTTTCGCGGGGGTATCCTGCGTTTGGTACAATTGGATGGTCTCCTTACTGTAGGTTTTGTCTGCAGTTATCATGGCAGGTGCCCTTCTTGGTCGTGGGGGTGCCTGCTCTTTTTGCTGTTCGCGCTTTCGGTGCGTAGTTGTCCTGAAAGCTTTTTATTGGAGGTGTTGTTGATGGCAAAGACTGTTGCCAGCATCGAGGCTCAGATCGCTGCGCTTATGGCGGAGAAAAAAGAGCTGGAGATTGCGGAGAGGAAAGCCGATAAGGACGCACTGGGCGTTGCCGAATCGATAATCGGGAAAATCGTTTTGCGTATCGTAGATGCGGATTGGAAGCGTATAGATCCCGCACTGCTTGAAGGTTGGCTCGATGAGCGGAGCGATAAGATACGGGAAGCTGTGCTTTCCGATGAGCTGGAGCGTGCGGATGCGCTCAGGAGGATCAAGAAGCTCAAGTAGCTCCTTGATCCTGCCTCGATACGTTGCGAATGAAGAAGACCCCAGGCACCGATGGTGCTTGGGGTCTTCTTTGTGTTGCGATGTTAAGAAATGAAAATGAGCAAGTTCAGCAACCGTGGCAGATCAGGCAGGTCTCAAACTGACAAGCTGGGCTCCTACATGCAGGTGGAGTTCAGCAACCATGGCAGATTACCTGGTACTGAAACTGATACATCCGAAAACTGCGCATGAGCTGGGACGTTGTATCTCAAAGTACCGAAAAATCTGCCTGGTCTTCCTGTTTCAACGAGCGGTTTCCGCGATTTTCTCTTGGAAGGTACGCTCTCCGCAGGCGTATTCCCGCCCTGACGGCGGTATGGGTGCATTATAGCAGATTTCAGTTGCGATTCTTTGGGTCTTGAACCGGTTCCCATCTGATTGGATCGACCAACGCTATATAGCTGCCAAGCCCGTAGAACGTTGGGTCTCCTTTCCTGTAAAAGGCAATGCATTGCGTCGTTTCGCCTTCTGCTTCGACCAACCTCAACCGAACGTCCACCGACTTCAAGGCATCGCTCAAGGATGGGCTGCCTGCATCGCTTTGCAGACCGAGCATTCCCGCTTCAAGCCAGATGTCCATATAGTTCGGCTTTGAGGAATCGTCCTCGTAAACCCCGAGCAGATGCTCACCTTGGAACATGTCCTTTTCGCTTCGAGGAAGAAACCGGCTGTACTTATCCGGATTCTTGGCATGGATTCGCATGCCACCGAAGACAAAGCCCAAGCACTGTGCATCTTCCCTCAACTTGGCGGCTCCACCAGTCTTCGCTACTGCCTCGTCGGGGAAACCGAACTGGTAAAGCGGATTCTTCTCGGTAAGCTTCGTGATTTCCAAATCGTTTACTGCTTGGTCAAGCGCTTCCACTATGAGACTTGTTCGGTTCGCACCTGTCCTTTTTGCCAACTTATCGTAGTGCTCTAGGAGCTCATCGGGCATCCTCACCGTTATCTGCTTCGTCATGTTTTTCCTTTCCAAACTACAAAAGAAGTCAGCAGAATGCATTGCAATTAGTATAATTGCAAGAGAGTCTTTAAGGGACTTGAACAGCGAATTGCGTACTGAAAGAAACAAGCATGGGAAAATCAAGGGTATTCAACCGGCAGCTCGACCCGAAGCTGATAGGGGCAAAGATCACCCGGCTCAGGACCGAGGCGGGATTGGGAAGGAAGGGCCTTGCCGATGCGATGGGCGTTGCCGTCACCTCCGTTAGGGCCTACGAGATCGGCAAGGTATGCCCGGAATACGAGCATCTTCTGCCGATTGCCCAGGCCCTTGGCGTGGCAAGGGAAAGCCTCTGCATCTACTCTTTCTCAAACATCGGCGAAGTGCTCGCTGCACTGAAATCGCTTTGCGAAGACTACGGGGTCATGCACCTGACCTCAGACGAGGCACAAGGCCCTTGCTGCCTTATTCCTACCAGCGAGTTCATGGTTCAGCTCTTCTCAGATTGGCTTTCGGTCACGGAGCAGGTGCGCTCCGGCCGCATGTCGGTTGCCGACATGCTCTCTTGGCAGGACAGGTACCGGCAAAGCTACAGCCAAGAAGACTTTCCCAGAAGATGCTCCTTCGAGTTGAAGGACAAGCGTCCTGAGGCAAGCGGCAATGCTGGCTTCTCTGCTTGGCTCCTCTCCAAGGAGCTTCCGGCGTTGCGGAAGCAGCGTGGGATCCTGCAGGGCGACTTTGCGAATCTGCTCGGCATCAGCGTGGCGAAGTACCGGAGCTTCGAGCAAGGGCGGCAGTTGCCCGATGACGGGCTGCGGCACCGCATCGCCCGACAGCTAGATGTGCCTGCCAGCTCTTTAGTGTTCTACGATTTCCTGAATCCCCTGCAGGCGGCGCATGCCCTCTTCCAGCTTAGCAACATGATGCATTGGGTTCCGAGACGATACACAGTTGGCAAATCCACTATGACTTGCCTTGCAACAGGATGAGCTGATCTTCGCAATCGGATGCGAATTTGGGGAGAATGACGGCGGAGATGCGTTCTGGGTTCAGCGAGCGTGGCTTGGGAGGGTGTTGCCGTGAGGTTTTCGGCTGTGCATTGGTGCTCTCCACTACTCCGGAGGTTTCTGCTTAGGCTTTGGAGAGAGGATTGTTGCTGCTGCGGGCGTGGGCGGCTGACGCAGGACTTTTGCAATGGTATAATGGTGTCATACATCAGAAGACGATAGCTTCGTCTTCCCAAGCCCAGCAGGATTGCCGTCCAAGCTGGGCTTTTTTATTGTCGATGACGGGTTTTCACACGCTTCCCGTACTCACGGCTTGCTTTCCAGATGAGTTTGCCGTAATAGTGGCTGTAATTGGAAAGGTTTACCAGAGCTGCTGGTAGAATATGCATTAGCTTTGGGAACAAACAAATTGTCTCAGGCAGCAACTTATGCCTTGCTGTAGATGGGAACGGCGGTACGACGAGGGAGCGTTTCCAGCTACGGCAAGGAGTCACCATATTCGCAACCGAATGCGAATATGGTATTGGGTTACCGGGTTGTTGAGGTGCTACCCCACTACCCTGCGCTGCCGTTGATCAGCAATGAGGCTCACGCACAGCTAATGATCCGGGCTGCGGCACCCTCATCAAGAGGAAGGAGAAGGATGGGCTTTTACTCTACGAAAATGCCGGACGACTTCGAGAGCTACTTCAGCAAATGGGTTGCCGGCGAGATGACTCAAAAGCAAATCGCCGACGAGCTGTGGGTATCCCAATCCGTCGTCTCGGATTGGATAGCGGGATTCCGCGAAAAGCTCAACCAGGACAAGATTCGCCGCGCCGATCAGATCGAAGGGTTTTCTTCCGTTCTCGAAAAGTACTCACATGGCGAAATCTCGCAACGTGAGGCAGGCAAGATGCTCGGCATCTCCCATACCGCGTTCAGAACGTACGCCAGGAAACACCTCGGCGATACCAAGGAAGAAGCTCAATCTCAGATCGGGCTCGACGTGCGGGCGGCTGAGGTTCGCGACGCAAGCGAGGCAGCCGCAAGGGCAACAAACAGTGAGCATATCGAAAACGACAAGGATGCACGGCAACAGTGAAAGGGATATTTAAGATGGATTATTCGAACGGTATCACGGTATTTATCGGTAACGAGGGGTTTTATGCAGAGGGCGAGTTGCGAGACCGTGCGATCACCTTGCCTGTAAGCGGATCGGAGCTTCAGGGGTTCTTGGAAGGCAATGGATTGGTTACGCCGATGCATGAGGAAACCTATATCGCAGACTTTCTCGATGGGGTCCCATTCGACCATCCTGAGATTTTCGCCCATGCGACCGCCGAGCAGATGAACATACTCGCACAGCAGCTCAAGATGGCCGATCCTGACGATCTCGATAAAGTTGAGGAATGGATCGATAGCTTCCATACCCCCAAGAATATCACTCAGCTTATGAACCTCATTGAACAAGCCGACCTCATTGAGAAGGTCGACTTCGAGTACAAGGATGGCGACACCCCTGAGGAAAACTATGCGTTCTATGTGCTTGATGAAAACCCTAAGCTAAAGGAGAGCATCGAAGCCGCAGGCATCGCGATCGACTACAAGAGAACCGGTTACGATCGTTCCATCATCGATGAGGTAACCCTCACTGACAGCGGATTCTTCGTTGACAGCGGTGAGGCCCCGAACTTGAACATGTACAGCCTTGATGAGCTTAAAGAGCTTATCGGCGAGGAATACGACCGTCAGAACGACAAGGGCTTCTTCGAAGAGGAGCAAGTCGGGCTCTCGGACCTGATGGGCACTTTGCGCGATGCTGCTGAGCATAAGCACGATACCCGCGACAACACCCATTCCCATGATATTGACGCACGTTAGGCTTTGCGGGCAACGAACAAGGGCGACATGCGCTTTCGCGCTGCCGCCCTTCGTTTTCTCCCGTTGCCGAGAACCAAACAAATCAAAACAAGATATACAGATGATTTAACTTTCTGTATATCTTAATTATACGCCTGACCTGGGCATTTGTAAATAGAACCAGCAGGCATAAGGAGGTATATTTCATGAGCGACTTTGCTGCTGTTGCCGAGAGTGATAGGTTCCCTGCAAAGTGGGCTGCGGGCGATGCGAAGGAAAACGAGCTTGTCCTGTCGGCTGACTTCGGCGAAGGCACTTTCCTTTCCGGCAGCGTATGGGAAAGCGCGGAAGGCGATGAAAAACCGTGGCATTGCATCTTCCGCTTCTCGCAGGAGGACATGGGGATCGATGATCAAGGATTCGATACCCATGAGGAAGCTGTGCTTGCCGTTGAGGGGTACTTCGGTTCAGCGGGATACGATGTCGATAAGATGAGCCGTGCGGATGCTCTGCTCGCATTGGAAGCCGAGCAGGCTGACGGAAAGATCAGCACCAAGGATGCGCTTGCCTTGGCCCGTGTTGCCATGCGGACCGATCAGGGGCTCTACAACGCGCGGACCGGCACCGTGCTGATGCCGAGCGTTGACGTTGAGCGTGGACGCGTCATGGGCATCTACCGTGCCGAGGTTAAGCTTTCGGAGATCGTTGATCCGAAAAGCTGCGAGGTTATCCGCAACGCTTGGAAGCATGCGTCGTTCTACGAGCCGGACCGGTGGCATGACGGGGAGATCGGCTTCTGCCCTACCCGCAACGAGCATTCCGCAATCGATTACATCGTGAGGGCCATGGAGAAGGACGGATGCGGATGGTGCTTTGCCGACGAGTGCAGCATCTCTGCGAAATGCGGCTTGGTTCCCGACAGGTACGTTTCGGTGCAATATGCTCCGGACAACCTGGATGAGATCGATGAGGGAAAAAATGCGCTCGGTTGGGGTGACTTTCTGGATGCCGCAGAGGGGAACGCTTCGTATGCCATGCGGCTTGTCGATCGATGCGAGTGGCAGTCGCCCTTCACTTTGGCAGATGAGGATGAGCGCAACGGAGAGGCTGTTCGGTTCGGCGGTCAGCTCTTCTGCTCGAATGGGCATTCCCTTGACGATTTCGACGTTGCTTCCGCTGATGGGCAGATCGGGCTTTCGGACAGGACCGACGAGCTGCGCGATGCTGCGCAGAGGCAGGCATCGGTCAGGGGCTTTTCGCCATTCGCAGTGCGTGAGGGCGGAGAACGTTAAGGTGAAAGGTGATGCACTCGCTTACGCTCGTTGAGCCGCTGCGCGGATCGATACGCTCGCTTTGCTCACTGATTTTTGAAAGAAAGGAATGGTTATATGATCCTTGTTCTGGCTGAGAAGCCGTCTGCCAAGAAGAACTTCGCCACCGCACTTGGAGGCACCGCAGGCAGATACAACGGCGAGGAATACAAGATATGCGCATTGAGGGGGCATCTGCGCGGGTTGAAAGACCCTGAGGAACAGGTGCCGGACGACTACCACGATGAAGTAGCCGAGTGGTCAACAAGGCACTTGCCATGGGATTTGACCCGTTTTGCATGGGAAAAGCAAACTAAAGACGGATGCGATGGCATCCTGAAGGAGCTCAAGGAAGAGCTATCGGACGTCGACGAGGTGGCTATCGCAACCGATGACGATCCGTCAGGCGAGGGCGAGGTCCTTGCTTGGGAGGCTCTTGAATGGTGCGGTTGGCATGGGAAGACATCCCGCATGTACTTCCCAGACGAGGCGCCGAAATCGGTGCAGAAGGCGTTTTGCACTAGGAAGCGCATCGAGAGCATGGAAGCAGACGGCGACTTCCAGAAAGGTTTCCTTCGTGACAGATGGGACCTCTCATCGATGCAATTCGTTCGCGCTGCGACCTCGATCGCACGCGGGAAGGGCTACAGGGCGACCGTTCGGCAAGGACGGCTGAAAAGCGTCATTGTGGCTCTTGTGGCACGGCAGCAAGAGGCTTATGAGAGCTACGTGAAGAAGCCGTTCTTCGAGGCTCGCTTCAAGGATGCGAACGGCAATATGTTCGCACGCAAGGTTGAGGACCCATCCGAGATTCGCTTCGACAGCAAGGAGAAGGTCGACCTGTCCGCACTCCATGAGTCGGATGTCGTCGAGGACTCAAGGGTTTCCAAGCGCACTGCACCTGGCAAGCTGCTCGATTTGGCTGCGCTTTCCGCTATCTTGGCGCGAAACGAGGGGTTCAAGCCAGAATCGGTGCTGAAGACCTACCAGAACATGTACGAGGCGCAGGTTGTGTCGTATCCCCGTACCGAGGACAAGACGGTCACGCCTGAGCAGTTCACCGAGCTTCTGCCGCTCGCAAAGCGAATCGCCGACGTTGTGGGCATCGACGCATCGCTGCTCACGCATACCGAGCCGCGCAAAACGCATGTCAAGGAAGGCGGGGCCCACGGCGCCAACCGCCCCGGTCCCAATGTGCCAGGCTCTTTGGAGAACCTTGCCAAATACGGCAAGGAGGCTCAGGCAATCTACGAGACGCTTGCCAAGAACTACCTTGCCATCCTCTGCGAGGATTACGAATACGAGCTTGTGAAGGGGCATATTGCGGACTTCCCCGAATACATTGGAGACACGCGCGTTCCGATTCCCGGCAAGGAAGGCTTCAAGAAGGTATTCGATGCAGACGGCGAGTCCGCAGACGATGCCGATGAGGAAACCGGCAAGGGATTCTCCGACACTGCCGTGCCTTATGTCCATGAGGGTGCGAACCAGCGGCCGCAGAGGCCTACCATAAAATGGCTGAACAAGCAGCTTGAGAGGCACGGCGTGGGTACCGGTGCCACACGCACCTCTACCCTTGCCGACATCTCAAAGTCCGGTATCGAGAAGTCGCTTCTTGCAGAGAGCCGTGGCAACCTCTCCTTGACGGAGTGCGGAAAGGTGAGCTATGCGCTTATCGATGGGTGCCGCATTGCGGATCCTTCGGTTACCAAGGAGCTTTTCGACAAGATGGAGCTGGTCGGCGACTTCAAGCTCGATCCTGAAGATGTGCTTGAAGAGGTTGCCGATATGGTTGCCCACGATGTCAAGGTCATGGAGGCAAACGCCTCGAAGCTCGACTCGATGCAATTCACCCTCGGCGGCGATCCTGTTGGGGACTGCCCCAAATGCGGTGAGCAGGTGCTCTTAGGCGACAAGGTGGCAACCTGCTCATCCATCAAGCGCGAGAAGGGCGCCGACGGCAAATGGAGCATGGTTGCCGGCTGCGGGTTCTCCTTCTTCCGAGAGATCGCGCATAAGAAGCTCGACAAGAAGCAGGTGGAGGCAATCGTCTCCGGCAAGCGCACAGGGCTCATCAAGGGCTTTGCAGGGAAAAGCGGCAAGGCGTTCGATGCGTACCTTGAGCTCGATCCCAACGACCTCAAGGTTAAGTTCGTGTTCCCATCCAAGAACGCCAAGGCAATCGGCAAGTGCCCGCGATGCGGAAAGGACGTTCTGCTGACCGACAAGACCATCACCTGCTCCTCAAACAAAAGCGAGAAGGGCGATGACGGCAAATGGCATTCAGTTGCCGGCTGCGGCTTTCGCTTCTTCAGGGAGATCGCGCATAAGAAGCTCACCGACAAGCAGGCGCAAACGCTTCTCGATAAGCATGAGACAGGGCTCATCAAGGGATTCAAAGGGAAGAACGGCAGCACGTTCGACGCAAAGCTCAAGCTCGATGTCGTCGAGTGCAGCGTGACCTTCGATTTTCCCGACAGCAAGAAGAAAAAGCGATGAGATGAGAAGAGCCGAGGGCGCTTTGCCTTCGGCTCTTTTGGGTTTTGCGGGTGTTTTCATCGAACACAGCTAACAGGTTCAGCGATCTTGGCAGGGCGGTTGGTGCCGGAGAATCCCTTGCCGGTTTCCGCATCGGCTCCTGCCAAGTTGTCGGATCTCCAAAGTGCGCCGTTGAGGCATGTCGTCTTGTCGATTTGCATCGTTGTTCTCCCATCTCTTACCACAAATAAGCGCTTTCAGCGCCTCATCAGCAGTATATTTCCGCTTCTTGATCGGCTCTTCCGGCATATTCGCATTTGAATGTGAATATGGGGTGCCGGCTGTTATGTTGCCTTTTAATGTTGACACTCTCCCACTGCTCCGGAAATTTCCGCTAAGGCTTTGAAGAGAAGGTTCTTGTTGTTGGGAGTTTTGGGCAGCTGCCGCAGTGGTTTTATGTTGTTGCAGCGTTGGGTTGCTGGGTTGTGAGGTTGTTGAAGCTCATGCACGGCAGCGCTTGCTAGCATCCCCCTCAGAGGGGAATGCACTGCGCTTTCGGGTGCAACGGCTTGCTTTCCAGATGGGTTTGCCGTAATAGTGGCTGTAATTGGAAAGGTTTACCAGAGTTGCTGGTAGAATATGCAATAGCTTAAAGAATGAGGAGGGATGCCGTATGGCCTCTGGTGGCAAGAAGCTGACGGGAAAGGAACGTGCAGACCTGCAACGCAAGCAGATCGTAGATAAGGTCATTGAGGACATGGACAAGGGCGGCTTCGAATGGGTCAAGCCATGGCACGATATGGCGGCTCCGCACAACCCGGTAACCGGCGTAACCTACCGTGGCGGCAACAGGACGCATCTTCTTGGCATGGCCATGATTCATGGGTACGCCGATCCGAGATGGGTCACGTTCAAGAACCTTGAGGCTGCCGGATGGCGATTGCGCGAAGGAGAACGCTCGTGCGTCATCGAGCATTGGAAGATGAAGCGCATTAAAACCGATCGGGATGCACCGGACAACGACCCGGACGCATACGAGTTGATACCGAGCTTCAACCGGGCCTATCCGGTTTTCAACCTGTCGCAGATGATGACTCAGGAGGAAATCGACGAATGGGCGGAACGTACCGGCGGAGATGCATCGAAATACCATCCGGTTCCTCCCCTACCCGAAAACGAGAAATGTACCGATGATGAGAATCTTGAGCTTATCGAAGATCTGATCGAGTCATCTCGCTGCCCTATCATCGAGGGCGGCGGCAACATAGCGGCCTACTCCCCTGTCCTCGACCGGATTCAGATGCCGCCGCGCGACAGCTTCGACAGCTACAGCTCGTTTACCACCACCATGCTCCATGAGATGGGGCACTCAACCGGACATCCTTCTGCCCTCGATCGCTCGCAGATAGGAACATTCGGTTCCAAAGAGTATGCCAAAGAGGAGCTTGTCGCCGAGCTTTCAAGCATGTTCAGCGCGTCAGAGCTCGGGCTTCCAGCCGACATCGACCCGAAATCCAAGCACTACAAGCAGCATGTCGCCTACCTGCAGAACTGGCGAGAAGTCATCTCTGACGACCCCGATGTGCTATTCCGCGCTTCTTCGCTTGCCACCCAGGCTACCGACATGATCGTCGACCGTTACGAGGAGGCAACAGGGCGCGAGGCTCCTGGTAGGGCTTATATGAAGGAGCTTGATGCGCAGATTCCCGACGAAGTGGCTGCAAGGTTCCGTGGGAACGGCACGAAGGGCAAAGATGACAAGGACAAGGCACCTGCGCTGGACAACGGGCAAGTGGAATTGTCGAGCCGGTCAGCTGAGCTTAGGGAAGCTGCCGATAAGGCGCATAAGGATGCCCAGCAGGCGCATGAGGAGCATACCGTCGGCAATGAGCGGTGATTTTCGGCATAAGCTCTCTGGGCTCATATCGCAGAGCATGATGTTTTGGAGGTATTCAAGTGAACGATTCAATGGAACAGACCCTCAAGAAAGTTATCAATGATATAGACCTGCAAGGCGATGACGAGATGGTTTTCATCGAGAACCGGGAGCAGGGCATTGAGGATTACGGCGAGGAGGGGATGCGCTGCCTGGAAGATCTGATCTGGACAAACAAGGACTTCCAGAACGTGATCGAGTTCGGCGACGATGCGTACATCAACATCTTCCCGGACTTCGCTGAGAAAGCGGAAGGGCTTATCGCTGCAGAGCGGGATGGGAAGCTGGCGGGACTTGCATCGTCTGAGCGTGTTGCCCTTGCCAAGGAGCTTTGGGCTGAACTGGGAGACGTATGCATCGACGACAACGAGCGTATCGATGCCGAATGGCGCGAGTATCCTGCCGGCACGCCCCGCGAGGAGATTTGGCTCGATTTCGAGGAGGAATTCGGAAAAGACGGCGTTACGGTGGCAAGGCTCATGGGAATCGAGCCTTGGGAGGAAGGGTCTGATTCGCAGATGGGGCTTTCAGACATGGCAGCCGACCTCAAGGACGCTGCTGAGCACAATCACAACGAACCCGGCAAAGGGTATGGCGATTTGGACCATGGTGCGCATTAGCTATCTGCACTTGAAGCAAGGGTTTTATTCTAGTTGAGCACCGGACAGCAAGTTATTTGAAGGAGGGACAAGTTGGACATTGAGGAAGCGAAACGATATGCGGAGGCCATCAGAACCATCAACCGCTATGAGATCTCCACCCCGATGAAAGATTCCGACCGCCTCCTTCAGATCGAGGGCGGCAAGCCGAAGATCACCTGCGAGATCTCCCCTACCCTCCTCGAATATGCCGGCAGATGCGCTACGTACCTTGAATTCATACGGCAACTTGGAACGCTTCGCTTCACCGAGGATGGAAGAAGCGCAAAGAGGATTCCTGGAGAGGATGCGAAGCAGCCGTTGAGAAACGACCTTCTTCTTGGAACCACACCGAAAATCTACCAGCAGCTTGGATTTCAGGCGGATCCGCTGCTCTACACGCGGCGGCATGCCTTGAAGGCTCTTGCCCCGAAGGCTTCGAAGGGTGAGCAGTTCCGGCACAACCACGGCATCGACCCGAAGCTGATGTGCCAAGTGCCGTTGCTGCTCGAAGATCCAGTGCTGATATACAACTCGCCGAACAGCAACAGCCGGATATGCGTTGTGCTCAACCAGGTGGACGGCGACAAGTCCCCACTTCTGGCGGTGCTGCAGCCGAACTCCAAATCGGGGCTCCACGACGGAATGCGCTACGCGAACTCGAACTTCCTGATCACCGTGTTCGGCAAGAACAACGTGGACTCTCAGCTCAGGTACAAGGTTCCGCCGAGCGAGGTTCTTTACATAAACAAAGAAAAAAGCCAAGAGATCGAACGTATATCTGGGATTCAATTCCCCAGAGACTATTCGAGCCTTGACTCAAATACTATTATACGCCTTCCACGGTGCATTTGCAACGATGGATATGAGCCAAGACCGTGGCTCGATCACGCCAAGGGAAGGAGCCGGCATCATGAGCATAAGCAGCATCGCAGGGAAACCGAGGCAGACGACCGTGCCGGCGTAACCGACATGGCAACGGTTCTGAAAGACGCAGCCGCCTCGAAGGGGCACAGAGAGCAGCGTGTTCAGCGATCGGGACATGACGGCAGATAACTTAAAAGCATAAGAAGGAGATTTGACATGGCAAACACAGGCAGTTACAGCATGTGCATGAGGGGAACCGATGAGGCTATTGAAGAGCTTCGTGCTCTTCTCAACTCGGATGCGTTTCCAAGCATCTACGGATGCGACAACTTCGGATTCGACGAGCCGAACCGTTTCAGCGGCGAGTTCAATGGATCCTTCTTGAACAGCGTCGACATCTACGATGAGGAGAGCCTTTTCCGTTCAACTGTTGCCCAGCTCGGGCTTGAAGTTGAGGTTTACGGACAGGAAGTCGGCTCTTCCTATGAGGAGCACTTCGTTATCGAAGGGGACAGCCTTACCGTCGATGAGCAGGACGGCAATGCGTTCGATGAGCCGATTGCGGACCTGACGCTCGATGAGATCGATGAGATTGCCAAAACGTACGGCATGGGAGCATCGCGCGATGCGGTAATCAAGGCGTACGACAACGGAAACATCCGGTTCGGCGGCTATGAGTGGAACTTCAACTTCGCTCCTGCCTATGCCCGCGAGAACGATCCCGTGCTTCAGGAACGGTTCCTCAAGTTCCTTGAGGATGGGGTCAAGGAGTCGGGCACGGGGATTTTCACAATCAGCGATGCGGCGGACCTGTCGGAAACCGGCTTCACGCAGGCGCAGGCCATGGAGATGTTCCGCTTCTTCGATGAATCGGATGCCTTCCGCAGCTCTGTGGCTATCGGGCGCGACCCTTTCATGACCTGCTACCCTACCCTGACCGATGACATCAAGGCCTTCGGGCATCCGAAGCTCGACCAGGATCAGGAGCTTGTGCCGCTCAACGAGAGGAGCATCCTCGATTGCGGCGAGGATGAGATCGATGAGGTCAAGCATGCGGCGGAAAACAGTGTGATTGCCGCCGACATCGACCCTTCGCGCTTTAACGAGGTGGACGCCTTCGCTGTCCGCATCAATGAGCATGGCAGTGAGCCGACATACGATCTGCTCATCAACCAGGGAATGGCCGCTGTCTTCGATCGGAACAACGTGGATTACAAGTCCGGTGTCGATTGGGCGCTATCCATGAACGGGGACTCCGTTACGGGTTTCGTTGCGACCTGCCATGGGGCATGGCCTGGCGGCGTGGAGCGGGTTACCGACATCGAGTTCAGACGGCTTACCGATGGCGCCGGATTCGCCGCCCGCCAAGACCTCGAGCGTATCGACGAGCTGAGCGATGAGGCACGGAACGCCGAGCTTGGGAATCTTTTCGAAGATGCATCTAAGCTCCAGCCGTCTGATTCGCTTGCCGAGTTCATCCGCTCCGACATCCAACGGACCGTTGAGTTTGCTGTAAGCGAGTATGCGCACGAGCAAACGTTTGGGGTCGATGATTGGCGAATCGAGGCGGCTCGTGCCGATGTGATCGGCGATGAGGAGTTCAACAGGATCTTCGGGGTCGACGACGATGATCGGATGGGACTTTCGGCCTTTACCGGAGAATTGAAGGACGCGGCTGAGCACAAGCACGGCGATGACAGCATCTCGCGCAACGAGCCGGAACATGACGGGCGTTAGGGCGTTGGGTTGCTGGGTTGTGGGGTTGCGACCCTGCTACCCTGTTGGACAATAGAAGGATTGCACTGCAAAGGGGGAAACTATATGGGATTGCTGAAAGATTTAGCCAACGCTCCTGCAAGAGCGTTGCAGGCCTTGTTGAGTGATAAGAAGGATGAAAGCACGAATCTCAGCGAGAAAAGCAAAGAGATCATTCTCTCTATCCGAGAATACGAAGACTCGGTTGAGATGCCCGAGGATGAGCGTATTACCTACCTCGATTCCGATCGCAAGGTTCACTTGATCGCAGGCAACGACAAGGCTCAGGATTTTGCCGGATATGCCGCAGAATGCCAGGAGTATCTTCGATTCGGAGACGACATCGATCTAGCCTCAGCTGGTGGATTGGAGCGTTTCGCCTACTTGAAGATCAGCGATACTCCTCAAATCCTGCTTGCTGCCGGTTTCGAGCAAAAGCCCATGCTTTACACTCAGAACCACTTACGCGAGGCCTTGAAGCCAAAATCAAACAACCATCCTCATCGTCATGGGTTCACCATCGCGCAGATAAAGCGATGGCCGGAGCTTTTCAAGAAACCGGTGATCTTGGCCGACAATCCATCGCGTGACGATGCTCTCTTGGTTGTGCTTTGCGCAGTTGACAACGACAAGCTGCCATTGATCGCAAGCATCAAGCCAGACGGCAAGGGACATTATGAGCTGGAAACCGTTGAAACCAATCTTGTTCTCACGGTTTTCGGTAAAGACAACTTCATGAATTATTTTCAGGGAGCGCTTACACCGGACAAAATCGTGTATATAGACAAAAAACAGGGCCAAAAACTTGAGCGTCTGGCCGAACGCCAATTGTTCGGGAACTACTCAAGCCTTAGCCCTAATACCATTATACATCAGCCTAAATGCATTGACAAGTTTAAAAGCGCAGGTCAGCAGACAAAAGAAGAGGCTCAAGATATGGACCTTTCAGGCATGGTGAACAAGGTTCGCGATGCCTCTGAGCACAAGCGAGACGACAACAAGGTATCGCGCAACGAGCCGGAACATGAGATTGATCCGCGATGAGCTGAGCAATGTTCGCATCCAATTGCGAATTTGCGAAGCTCACGCACGGATGTCGCCCCCAGTTGCGACGATACGTGGATACGCTCGCTTCGCTCACTGAACGGCTATTCGCCGATTTTTTTGAAAGGGGAAATTCAATATGGACATCTTGGTTTACTACCAATCGGGAAAGCTCGATGTCTTCTCAACCACCGACTTCATCGCAAACGAGCCATGGGGGCGTACCGGCAGGAACCTCATGACGGAGTTCAGTCCCAGGCTCGACGTGCTTGAGGAAGAGGGCTTCGCGCTTGATGTGTTCTGGTACGACGGTTCCGACTGCAAGGACAGCCTCGAGGTTGTGGACGAGGACTCGAATACGCGCATCTCCCATGCTGTGCGCCGTGTCGGCAAGAGAATACTGCTGGTGTCGAAAAGCGAGCTTGAGCAGATTGCGCAGATCACGGTGAACGGCGAGTTGGTGGCATGGAGGCAGGGAGGGTTCCTGATCAACGGCACCAAGTTCCGTAACCAGGAGATCCTGTGCTTCAGCAACGACAATGTGACCGGCATCAATCGCCGTGCAAGCGCGGTGTTCGATTACCTGAAGAAGGCGAACCCAGGGGTTTCCGAGGAAGCACTGGCAGCTCGCATGGGCTACCCGCTTGAGGCAATCATGCAGATACGCGAGGCAGAGGCAGCGAATGTTGCGGATTCCGATGAGGATGACGACGAGGATTGGGAATAAGGGGATTTAAGCCATTCTATCTCGTCGTTTCAGAACCGGTTCTGTGAATGTTATCAGCAACGGGTTGTCCTTGCTTTTCAGGGTTTCGATGCGTAGTTGTTCGGAGGGATTCTTTCTGTGAGTTGCGCCTTGAGACGCATTTGCCGCGATTATGGGTTGTTATGCCAGTTGAAACGAGTGTTTTACGGTTTTATTACGGTTCTCTTGCGGTATCATCAGATAGATTTATCCCTCATTTCGAATAAGAAAGGAGAAAGCTTATGAAAGAAGCGAAGAAAAGCTTCGCGAAGTTCGTGAACTCGCTTTTCGCGTTCATTCTGGTCGTGGGCTTGATGCCCACCTGGGCGCTCAGCAACCCGACACCCGCCTTTGCGGCCCCGAACGACGTGACCGTGACAACCACCGTTGACGGCCTTGCCAGCGATACACTGCCTGTGCTGTCGTCGGCTGCTGGCGACTTCACCGTCGGGCAAGCGGTCAACGCAGACCCGGTGAACTACACGGACGCAAACGGCAACACGCCTGTGGCGAACCTCGCGGAGCAGCAAGCCGAGAAAGGGCTGAGCCTCAAGTGGGTTGACGCCGAGACCGGTGCCGACTTCGACTGGAACTCGACCAAGGTAAACCGCAGCACCGTCGTCAACGGCATCTGGACGCAAACCCAGTGCTCTGTCACGGTATCGGCAAACGATGGGGGTAAGACCGCAGACACGGTTGTCACCGTGCCATGGGGCAAGTCCTACGCATCCGTTGAGGGCAGTGCCCCTCAAGCGCCATCCCGCGATGGCTGGCAGTTCCTCGGCTGGTACACCCAAGACGACCAGCAGTACAACTTCAACTCCGCCGTCAAGGAGTCTGTCGTTGTTGAGGCGAAGTGGGCCGTTGCCGATGTAACCATCGTCCCGACCACCAACCCGACCTCCGATGTTCCGCAGAGCATCAGCGGCACCTGCTGGATCGGCGCTACCTGGTCCTTGCATCCTGCCCAGTTCGCCCTCAGCAACTTCACGGGCTACTTGTCCGGATGCACTGCAACCGGCTCCTGCGCAGACCGCTCGGCTGCACAGCCGACCAATGTCCAGGCAAACTACACGGCAACCCTCAACAGCATCAACACCGAGACCGGTGAGGTTGTCTACGACGTCTATATCACCCCTCCTGGAGTTACCGATGGCCATAGCCGCAACCAGTTCGGTCTTATCGGCTATCAGCACGTTTCCGCACAGGTTAAGCTCATCAAGAACTTCGGCGGTTGGGTTGAGATCAACAAGTCCTCTGCCAACACCGACATCACCGACGGCAACGGCTGCTACTCCCTGGAGGGCGCCGAGTACGCTGTCTACAACGCTGACAACCAGGCAGTCGACAAGCTCACCACCGATGCGAACGGCTACGCGAAGTCGAAGCTGTTGCCCTCCGGCACCTACACCATCAAGGAGCTGAAGGCACCTAACGGCTACGGGCTCGACGAGGAGCCGCACGGCATCGAGATCAAGAGCGGTCAGACGACTACTTCCAATTTGAAGGACCAGCCGCAAAGCGACCCTGTTGGTACTTTGCTTGGTAAGTACGACGGTGAGAAAACTTACAGCGGTGAGAAAAACCTGCCTCTTGGCAGTGCTTCCCTCTATGGTGCCCAATACTCTGTCGAGTATTACGATGGCTACTATGACTCTGTAGCTGATGCCGAGGCATCTGGCGATCCTACCCGTAAATGGGTTCTGCAAACAGATGAAGATGGTTATGTAAATCTTCGTTATGCAGACCAAAGTTTTGAAGTGCATGATGCCGACGGCAACGTTACCGCCACTCTTCCTTATAAAGTAAGCGGTGACGACTTCTATCGAGCCGCAAACGGTGCAATCTCACTGCCACTTGGCACTGTCGTTATTAAGGAAATCAAGGCACCGAAAGGCTACAATCTTCCGCAGCCTTTCGGTATGGATCAATCTTTTGTTCGTCAAATCACTGTTGACGGTAATATAGATATTATCCATTCCTACAATACTCCCGAGCAGGCTGAGCCAGTGTTCCGCTCTGACTTGGAGTTCACGAAGGCTGCATCCGACGATGCTCATTCGCTTGCGAACGTGCCTTTCAAGATCACTTCCAAGACCACCGGCGAGTCCCATGTAATCGTCACTGACGAGAACGGCAAGGCTTCCACCAAGGCATCCTGGAACAAGCACACCGAGAACACCAACGGCAACGATTGGGTTATGACTGAGAATGCCGATGGCGTTCAAGGCTTCATCGCCAAGCTGCTTGATACGGGCAAAACGCTCGACTCGACCAGCGGCGTTTGGTTCGGCCAGTATCAGGACGGCGATGAGACCAAGATCACCGATCCCGACGATGAGCGTGGTGCGCTCCCCTATGACGAGTACACCTTGGAAGAGCTGCCTTGTGCGGCGAACGATGGCTATCAGCTGATCAAGAAGGATTTCACGGTTTCCCGCGACAACACCTTCAACGCTGACAACACCGTCAACCTCGGAACCTTGACCGACCAGGACATCTCGATCTCCACTCAGGCCTCCGACAAGGCTGACGGGGACCAGGAAGTTGTAGCTGAGCCCGATGTGACTATCGTTGACAAGGTTTCCTGCGACAACCTCTCGAAGGGCACCGAGTACATCATCAACGGCACGCTGATGGACAAGGCAACTGGCAAGGCCTATGTTGATGCATCCGGCAACGAGATCCACGGCTCTACCACCTTCACGGCTAAGAGCCAGGAACAGGATGTTTTCGTCGAGTTCAACTTCGACGGCTCCAACCTGACCGACTCTACCGATCTCGTCGTGTTCGAGACGATAGCAGCCACTGAGGCTCCTGACCGTATCCTCGACACCCATGAGAATCTTGACGACCGTGGTCAGACCATCACCGTCAAGCCTCCTGCCATCGGCACCATCGCAACAGATGGCGTTGACAACGACAAAGACGTTGTCAAGGATACCCAGGTTACCGTCAAGGACACCGTTGCCTACGTTGGACTCACGGTTGGCAAGGAGTACACCCTCAAGGGCGAGCTGATGGACAAGGCAACCGGCACGGTGCTCACCGATGCGGACGGCAACCCGGTTACCGCTGAGACGAAGTTCACTCCTAAAACCACCGCCGGCACCGTTGACATTGAGTTCAACTTCGACGGCTCCAACCTGAAAGACGGAGACACCCTCGTTGCATTCGAGCATGTTGTCTTCAAGGACAAGGAAATAGCCTCCCACACCGAGATTGGCGACATTGCACAGTCTGTAACGGTTTCCGAGCCGAAGCTCGGCACCACTGCCGTCGATGCAGTTGACGAAGACAAGAACATCGTCAAGGATCCTGAGGCAAGCGTTGTGGACACCGTTGAGTACAGCGGCTTGGTTCCTGGACGCGAGTACACCGTTTCCGGCACGCTGATGGACAAGGCGACCGGCAAGGCCTACATCGACCCGACCACGGGCAAGGAGATCACCGGCTCTACCACGTTCACCCCGAAGGACACCTACGGCACAATCGACGTTAAGTTCAGCTTCGACGCTTCCCAGCTCGAACAGGACGCACAATTGGTCGTGTTCGAATCGCTTCAGCGTGAAGGCAAAGAAGTCGGCGGTCACAAGGAAATCGACGACGAGGCACAGGCTGTCACCGTCATCGTTCCAGAGGTCCACACCACAGCCACCGATGGCTTGGATGGGGACAAGGAAGTTCCCGCAGACCATAAGGCAACCGTCGTGGACGCTGTTCAGTACAAGGACCTCGTTCCTGGCAAGGAGTACACGGTATCCGGCACCTTGATGGTGAAGGAAACCG
Source organism: Extibacter sp. GGCC_0201 (assembly GCF_017566055.1). NCBI lineage: Bacteria > Bacillati > Bacillota > Clostridia > Lachnospirales > Lachnospiraceae > Extibacter > Extibacter sp. GGCC_0201. Next base: position 21,415 of record NZ_JABFCH010000015.1, read on the forward strand.
GCGAGGCCTTGCTGGATGCGGACGGCAACCCGGTTACCGGCTCCACCACGTTCACCCCGGAGAAGCCCGAGGGCTCTGTGGACGTTGTGTTCGAGTTCGATGCCGACCTTTTGGCCGGTAAGAAGCTGGTCGCATTCGAGAAGCTTCTGCGCAACGACATCGAGATCACCTTCCATGAAGACATCGATGACGAGGATCAGACCGTGGAGGTTGTTCCTCCCGAGGTCGGCACCACGGCAACGGATACCGCTGACGGCGACAAGCACATGTCAGCCGATCCCGAGTCCTCCATCACCGACGAGATCGCCTACAAGAACCTCATCCCAGGCGATAAGTACCAGGTTGCAGGTATCCTGATGGACAAGTCCACGGGTCTGCCGCTGCTCTCCGGCGAGGGTGCCTCGGCGATCTCTACTGAGGATCTGCAGAAGTTCGCGGACGACCTGAAGGCCGCATGCGGGCTTGGCTCCGGCGACGTTTCCGCTATCGAGATCGATGGCAAGGCGTTCGGCGAGGGCTTTGAGGTTACCGCCTCCAATGGTTCCTACAGCTACACAGATGTCGACGGTGTTCAGCACGTGCTTGCAAAGAGCGATGACGGCTGGAAGCTCTCCGAGGTGAAGGATTCCTCCACTACCGAGGTTGCTACCTACACCGACGATCAGGTCAAGCTCACTAAGGACGCACCTGCGCTTCCTTTGAGCCCGGATTACGAGGCCATTGCCAAGGTGATGCAGGAGAACCCTGACATCGTAAGCTGCCTCAGCATCCAGAAGAAGACCTTCACGCCTGAGGAGCAGTCGGGCACCGTCTCGATGGACTTCCCGATCAACTCCATCTACAACGAGGATACGGACACAGTTGTGTTCGAGTTCCTGTTCAAGGGCTCTGAGCTGATCGCCAATGAGTCCGACCTCGGCAACGAGGGGCAGACCGTTTCCATCGTCACACCTAAGCTGTCTACAACGGCAACGGACAAGACCGATGGCGACCATACGCTCCTGCCTTCCCGTGAGGCAACCGTCGTTGACCACGTCGAGTACACCGACTTGATTCCTGGCAAGGAATACACGGTGTCCGGCACCTTGATGGACAAATCGACCGGCGAGCCTTTGGTTGTCGGTGACGGCAACGTTACCGCTGAGACCACGTTCGTCCCGAACAAGGCTGACGGTACCGTTGACCTTGAGTTCACGTTCGATGCATCCGAACTCGGCGGCAAGGACCTCGTAGCGTTCGAGATCGCCTACAAGGACGGCATCCAGATCGCAGACCATCAGGACATCGACGACGAGGCTCAAACCGTGACGGTTTCTGAGCCCGATGACAATACGTTCGATACCCCCGGTGGCGACGGATACTCCAAGACCGGCGTCGACATGACGCTGATCTATGCGCTGATCGCCGCCCTCGTAGCTTTGGCTGGCGGTGCCGGTGCCTATGCTTACCGTCATCGCAAGCTTGCTGCAGCTGAGGGCAAGACCGATAGCGAGTCCGACGAGGAATAGCCTCTAGGATCCTGCTGAAACATTTGGGAGGGTGCCGATGTTGGCACCCTCCCCTTTTCAAGAAAGGAGTGACTGCATGGCAGACAGCGAAAACGCCCATAACGAGCAGGAGGCATCAAGCGACAACGGCAAGCCGACTGGCAACGTCCGCATCGCGGCGATTGCAATCGCCGTAGCCGTCGTCGTGCTCGCAGCCGGCATCGGCATCGGGTTTGCGATCCATGGATCGCAACAGCCTGAGCCGATTGCCGCGCAAGAGCAACAGCAACCTGCTGACAACCAAAACACTTCTGACAACTCGCAGGCATCCCAGGATGTGCATAAGCACGACTGGGTTGCCGAATACGAGACGGTCCACCATGACGCCGAGACGCACGTGGTCCACCATGACGCGGTTTACGAGAATCAAACCGTTTACTCAACCATGTGCAACACTTGCGGCAAGTACTTTGACCCGGATACCAACGACGGCACCGACCATCTGAGAGAAACCGGTCACAAAGGGCTGACCAAGCAGGTTCCGCACAAGGAGACTGTGAAGGTGAAGGATGCATGGGACGAGCCGGTAACCGACAAAGCGGCATACGATGAGTCCGTCCTGAAAGACTACAAGTGCTCCACTTGCGGGGTTTCGGCCGATCCGGAGACCGTGCAGAACGAAAACGTTAACCAGCCTACCGAGGCGTAGAGCGATTCGTGCAGCGAAACTCGCATTCGGATGCGAATTTAAGAACCTCGCTGAACTTCTGTTCGGTGGGGTTTTTTTTTGTGTTGCGGGGGCGTTTTGGGCGTTTGGGCTGACGCAGAGGTGATGATCCGGGTTGCGGGGACTTCAGGGATACGCTCGCTTCGCTCACTGAGCGGCTGTTCGCCGATTGATACGCTCGCGGTGCTCGCTGAGGTTTTAGGTAAAGAGCCTGGTTAAGGGGCATATCGGCTATAATCGAAGAAGCGAAAAGAAAGGGCTTCAATGAACATAACCTCATATGCAGACAGCTGGCTTAGGTTGATGCGGATGGGATTTGAGGGAAACCTTGCCGGGCAAGATCTCCTCAACTTCGAGATTTCCATCGGCGCCATCATAATGATTCTCTTGGTAATCATCGCAGGCTGCATCCAGCTGATCGCCATCGAGCGGCAAAGGCAGCATCAAGCTGCGCTGCGGCAGAGCATCTTGGGTTCGCAGATGATTTCCGCAGGCAATTTCCTTGGGAATTGGAAAACGACAAAATCAGGGAACAAGGTGACCGGCGGATACAAGATGCTGGACCAGCCAGGTTGCTATGTAATCGTCACCTCCCCTTCACCTGATGGAAAGGCTTATGAGAACGTCTATGTGGGGCAATCCCTGCATGTATGCTCCCGTGTGCGGAACCATCTCACGGGACATGGCAACGGCGATGTCTATGCCGATGTTCGAAACGGAAAGCCTGTTTTCGTGAAGATCGTGCCATGCCCGGCACAGCAGATGAATGCTTTGGAGAAGAAACTCATCAAGGCATTCAACGCCACAAGCTCGTACAACAACACCGCTGGTGGATCGAGAAGAAGATAATTTGCGTTCAACAAATGTGTTGGTATAATAAAACCATCGCAGCGCCCGCCGATATACTAACAATTTCCTAGGTCGTTAGAGAACGGGTGAAGCAAATCTACTTTGAGCCAGGCATTTACCTGGCTCTTTCTATTTGTTCATCTTCTTTTTCCGCACAATCTTGCGAACAGATTCGATACGCTCGATTACGAAATCGGCGATGCCGCATAAAGCGGCAATTCCAAGAATAAAGTTCATCATGGGCTTCACCTCCTCTCTTTGAGAAGGCTTCACCCGCAAAATCAGACGGACACTGCAATAGCGCCCATATTCTACGCTGTACCGAAGCTTATGGCAAAAGGAACATAAAACAAAAAATTCCCCTAATCCGAAGACCAGGGGATACAGCGTAAAAGCATACCTATCAAGAAACAATCACGATAGGAGACTTTCTGCTATGAATAATAGCATACAAGCAACTTCTTGCAAAGCTTCGGCCGAAAATTTCTTTCGGGCAGAGATCTACAGGACCTGCCACCGGCAGCTCCTTCCGAACGCATGGCGATTCAAACCCCGGTCCGCGATGGGTGCGGACCGGGGTGAGGTCGTGGCGGGCATGGAAAAAGGAAGAGCCTACCGGGATGCAATGTCGGCAGGCTCTCCCTGTGCGTGATACAATTCGTTGCTTTAAGCAGACCCGGCGGGTGCAAGTTACCGAGCCTGCCTTGATTGGTTAGTAGCGAGCTACTAGGAACGTCTGCCCTGGAAGACCCAAGCTGGTGTGCATGCCGAGTATCGGCTTCTCCGGTGTTCCGGTGATAACGTACACCTCATCGGTCAGGCGAGCCTCAGGCGCTACCTGCGTCCTGTTGATCTCAGCCACCATATCCTTCAACTCCTCGATCGGCATATGATCTGCGCTGATGGCGATGAACTCGTCAATGCTCGATGGAAGCACCGCTACGCTTCGCTTCCTGAACATCTCAAGAAGCTCGCCTTGGATTTTCTTGGAGAACATGAGCGGAGCCCCGTTAGTGCGGAGGCGGTTGCTCACGATGTACATGTCCGGCTCGTAGTCGTTCTCCGGCACCTCGTGCCCAAGAAGCTCTTCGACAACCTGACGTATCGGGACGATCTCTGCGGATTCCTCCAAGTTCTGCATCGCGATCGCGAACGCCTCGCTCTCGCTCAGGCTATAGCGATCGAGAACTTGCTTCGTCACCAGGCAGCTTGCGATTTTCTCGGAATCTGCGAGCATATCGACCCTCCACAGGCAGCGAAGCGTCACCACCATATCGAGAACGATCTTGCATGGCCTGCCATCCGCTTCCAGCCATTTGGCGTTCTCCACGCTCATCACCTCAGGCACCAAATTAGCTGTGAACTCGTCGCGGTCCGGCTCGTGCACGATCAGGCCGACTTCATCCCGCTCCTCTCTCAGCACATCGACTATCCTCTCAATCAGACGAACATCTGGCTGCATCATGTCGTCCGCTGTCGGGTAATACGTCAGCACAATTGGAAGCTCCTTGTCGCGCACCTCCAAGCCCACTCGCTCATTGTTGTTCTTGTGCACCTTGACCGCCTTCACTCGGATCTTCTGCCCCGTTTTCGCAAATATGCTGTTAAGCGCCACCTCTCTAAGTCTCAGTTGCTCAAGCATTGCCGTTGTGTTTCCTTCCTTCATTTTCAGTTCCTCCTTGTTCTTGTTTGTTTTGTTCTCAGCAACCTTCGTTGCTTGGTTTCGGTCAAACGCACTAAGGAACGGAGCGTCAAGGGACAAGGCGGGCTTGCACGTCGATGCGCCGTAGGGCAGCCCTTGCGGTACGGGACGGGGGTGTTAGAAACCATACAAGCAACCGAGGTGCTGAGGGCAAGGCGAACGAACATGAGGGAATAGCCTGAATATGGGAAGAACCAACGGCAAATTGCGACCTGGGGAAATGAGCTTTGAGGTGGCTGCTGGCGATTCTGAGGGGCTGCTTCGGGCTTTTGGCGGTGCTGGGTCACGGAACATTGAGAGATGGCGGCAGGTGCCATGACATGGGAGCCAATTCTTGCAGGATGCAGGCAGTTGAGGTGATTTGCCAGCGTCTTGCCGTGCGTCCGAGGTTGTCGGCGAGGGAGATGGGAAGTTGATGCGATGTGCCGGTTGCGATGAGTTGCGCTGCGCTTGCCTGCCGGTGCTGTGCGGGAAGCTTGCGAGATGTGGGCGAATAGGATGCGATTCGCTTTCGATATGGTGTTGGGTTGCGGGGGCGTTGGGGCTCACGCACAGCTGATGATCTGAGTTGCGGGGGATTCAGGTGATGCGCTCGCTTAGCTCACTGAACAGCTGTTCGCCGATTGATACGCTCGCGATGCTCGCTGAGGGGCTTCGCGGATCCACTCGCTTGCGCTCGTTGATGTAAGGTTGTCGGACGATTCGGGAACACGGCATTGAAAACGGGACATTCACGGCAGCAACACGCCACGCAATGCGGATTCTGCTTCGGGAAAAAGGCAGGCTGCTGCGTTGCGGGAACGGAAAGCTTGAGCTTGCTGCGCTCCCGAGTACATTGAGATTGCGTTGAGGACGACGCTGCGAGTGTCCGGTGGCTGATGGCGGCAGGCAAAGCAGGACGGTGAGCCGGGATTGATTCTGGTGGGTTTGCTGCACCGAAGCCCCACTGCTTGCCACCGGGTCTTCCTGGTTCAGCGAGCCAACAAGCTCTTCGCAGGCGTAGGTTCCCCGACCGACGCGGGTACAGGTGGATTGTATCACGCACAGGGATTCTGCACGGGCATTCCGGCAAAAGGCTCTGCCTTGCAGAAAGCCCGCCGTGACCTGCACAACTTGCTTTGGCAGATGGGTCCAGCATCGAGGTCGCGTTGAATGGAGCTTCGATGCGTTCGGCGAGCCCAGCGGCGCGATGGGTGCGGCGCGGGCGGCGATGAATGGTACCATCTAACTACAACCATCCTGATTGGAGGCTCGCCTTGGATTCCTCATCTACCAGCTTCTTCGAGTTCATTGCCATCGGTCTTCTGCTCGTGTACCTTTTCGGCAAGCTCTTGGGGTTCCGTAGGCGCGTACGGGGAAAATCGGAGAAACGGGCGTTCTCATCGCATAAGGCTTCGAAAGGGAATGCACAGCGACTTGCCCCAACGGAGAGGCAAATCGCGCTTGTAGATGCGATGAGGAAGGAAGGGCTTCTCTCCGATCTCGAGAAGCGCATGATACCCGCCAATCAAAGCCGATCGTTCTACAGCTATCTGATCGACCGGCATATCGAAGAGCACGATAAGCTGGCTGCTGAGCATGAGGAAGCGCCAAAGCATCAGGAAGCCTCGGCAACGGTTGATTCAAGCGGCGATCAGAGGAAATGGCTCGATCTCGACCATCTCCCGCCGGTTGACGAGCTCCCCATCGATCAGCGCACCGGGCTATTCTCCAAAAGGGAGCACGCCTTCTACAAGGTGCTTCACCGTGCTTGCGGCAAGCAAGGGCTCACGGTTTGCCCGAAGGTGCGGTTGATGGACATCCTGGATGTCAAGACGAACGATCCGGACGAGAACGCGGTTTGGTTCAGGACGCTTGCCCAGCTGCATATCGATTTCATGATATTGGGGAAAAGCGACCGGTTCCTGTTCGGCATCGAGCTGGACGACTCGACGCATGGCACGGATGAGGCGCGGAAGAAGGACAACCTCAAAGACTGCTGCTTCATGAAAGCGGGAATCCCGCTCTTCCGGTGCCAGAAGATCATGAACGATGAGGAAATGAACGAATGGCTCGATAAGCGCCGCTTGATCGCAGAGGCAAGACGGGAGCTTCATACGTAGAGGAGATTGAAATTGGTTTACGTGACTGGAGATGTTCACGGTGGCAACACCATGAACAGCATCGTTGCTTTGCTGGATGCTATCATGCCGCTGGGCCAAGCGCTTGGAAAGTGATATTCGCAATCGAATGCGAATATGAGAAGAGCCACAGGGTTTTGCTCCTGTGGCTCTTTCTTTATCTTGACTTGATCTCTGCTATTAGGTGACTTCTGTCGTCTGGGTACAGGCGAAGCGTTCTGCTCTTACCGACCAGAGCGAGGCGGGTTGCCTCGCGGTGAGCTTGCAGCTCAGCCGCTTTGTCGGACTCTGCCGTTATCGTGAGGCGGTCGTAGGTTCGGTCGCCTTTCAGGATGTCTATCCGGTACCAGCGGCGACCAAGGATGTCTGTTTCGGATCTTGATTCCATCCGCTGTTCCCTCCTTTTTCGCAACAATACTAGTATTATAGCACAACCCAACGGGGTTACGCTACTGTTACTTCGTTGCACCGCAGGTGGAGCAGTAATAACCAACGGTTTCATCATAGGCTGCAGACACTAGCACAGACTTTGTAACAGGCTCATCGTAAGCATCCTTAACCTTAACGCGCTTTTGTTTTTCAACAACCTGATCGCTCTGCCCATTTAATGCATGATTCTTAGAATGCTGCAAAGAAGGATTTTCAGCTCCACAAGTTACGCATACAGAAACCGTTTGATTCTCGTAAACTGCATCGTGGTGAATGTAGGTAGTCTGATTCTCGTAAACTGCATCATGATGCACTGTTTTAGCAACCCAGTTGTGCTGATGGGGCTGAGTGCTTCCGCCTTGGTTGCTGCCGGTGTTGCCTCCCTGGTTTCCTTGACTTGGGGCGGTTACGCCGGTCTTGTTGCTGTTGTTCTTCGAGGCGGCGGTGCTGTTGCCTGTTGCGACGTTTCCGCCCTGGGCGCTCGATGCCTTGCTGTTGGCAGCGTTTGCGGCGTTGGAGGCCTTTCCGGCGTCCGTGCCGGCTGCCACTGCCGTTGCCTGGGCGGCTGCGATGTCTGCCTCGGTTACGTTCTCGGCTGCCTTGGGCGTGAGCGTCATCTCGATGGATGCCCCGTGCTCGCCGTCGTACTCCACTACCTGCGGCTCAGGGAGGTTGAACAAGGTGCCGTCATCGAGCATCGGGGAGCCGACGATCGCAAGGGTGTAGGTTCCCTTCTCGGTGATCTCGGTGATCTCGGTGTCCTCGCCTGCAACCACCTGCTTCTCCGCCATCGGTTCGGGGGCGGTGACATTCTCATCGGTGCTGGTGAGCGTGTCCTTGACGTCGCCTTGGTAGATGCTCAGCACGATGGGCGTGGAGGTGTCCTGGTTCCAGCCATCGCAGTTTACCTTTGCGTGGATGGTCGGATCCTCTACCTGCTTCACCTCAGCTGCGGCGGGCTCGCTCTCCTGCTTCGGCTCCGGCTGGTGGGTGGAGCTGTACGCGAATGCGCTTCCTACGATGATCAGAGCTGCTGCAGCTGCGCAGCCTACGGCGATTAGGGCGTTTCGCTTTCCGGTTGGGCGGAACGGGTTCTTCGCCATGTTAGCTACGTGGAGTCCTGCGTTCTGGTTTCGGCAGGCTTCGGCGAATGCCTCCTGGGTCGGCGTGGCACCAGTGAGCTCGTAGCGCTCGTAGAGCGGGATCAACGCATCGTGGACATCGCCTTCGCCGTGCTCAACGCCCTGCTTTGCCAGGGACTTCTCGATGCGGCGCTCTGCGGTCTCCATCTTCGCGACCTTGGGCTTGTCTGCGGGGATCTCCGTTGCCGAAAGTTTCTCGGTTGCGTCTGCCTGCCCCTGATCGGCGGGCATTGCCTCCAGCTTCTCAGTCTTCGCCTCTGGATCGAGGCCGGATTGCTTGTTGTTCTCTTCCATGTATCTCATTCCTTTCGTCTCTTTTCTAATCGCTTTTTTGTTTTCCTAACTTATCGTATATCGGCATGCCTGCCGTAGTTGCTGCTCTGCTCGCGATGCCGAACGACAAGGTACTCGCGGTTACGGCGGTCCTCCTCTTCCCATGCGTCTTGCTGTGCGTCCTCGCTTTTCAGGAACCTAAGCCAAACGATGGGGGCGATGACTGCCAGGACAAGCCCGACCGCTGCTGCAACGGTGACAACGAATGTAGCGCCGAGCTCTGGGAAGAACGCATCCGCCTTGATCCCGAGCACGATGAGAAGCATCGGCAAGAAACCGACCATGCCGATGCCGAAACCGAGTCGGCATGGGTGCCCGAAGCCGTTGCCCCGCACAAGGCTGTAAAGCCCCTGCGTTGCGAGCATCGCGAAGAACGGCGGGGCAACGAGGCATATGATGCCTAGGATGCATGAGGTCGTCTCCATCAGTTAGCCTTCCTTTCGCCTCTTGTCCCTTACGCACCCGTCACAACGATGAGCGCTGTGACCACTATGACTGCCACAGCGGTCCCGATCATCGTGAGGCCGGTTGCCAAGATGAGCTTGAGGCTTTCCTTGCGTCCTGCGTAGCCAAAAGCCAACACTGCCAACACGAAGGCAAGGAAGGTGACCGCCAACACTGCCGTCAACATTGCCCATCCTTCGGCCTCTGCTCGTCCTCTTCCTCAAGCAGGCGGATTATCGCACGGCGGGCGAAAGCGGACTGTCCCTCGCCTGTGCGCACGTAACGCTCGCGCAACCGCTGCCTTACCCAGTTCGGGACCTGCACGTTCATCTGAACAAGCCGGTCCTCGTCGTCTTTCGACATCGCGATCACACTCCTTTCTCATAAGAGCATTCCAACGAGACTCGTCACTCCGCTGTAGACTGCGAAGACGGCAAGCCCGGCCAAGGAGATCAGGAACAGGCCCGCCAGCATCGCCAGCACCTTCTTCGTGAGTTGCCAGACAACGCGGAAGACAAGAAGCGTCATCAATATCGCGATTATGCATTCGACTGGTCCCATTTCCTCGACCTCCTTTACCTCTCTAGTGTTCTATAACTCTATAGTCCTATATATAGACTACTAGAGTTATAGAATATTTGCAAAGAGTTATCGGCGCCTTTCCTGCCAAAATTTTTCCTGCTTCGAGCCCCCAATTGCTCTCATCATCTCTCTTCTTGATCTCGCTCCTTGCGGAGCTCCATCAAGCCCTTCGATGTGATCACGTAGAGATTTGGCGATGCGCCTCCAGATCGGTCGCTTTGGGGAATCGACTCGATCAAACCGTTTTCCCGCAGGTACCTCACCACACGCTGCGCTGTGCGGACGGTCCTGCCTATCGTCTTCGCAAGGCTGTCCTTTGCGATGACTGCTCCCCCATCACCGTATTCGGCGATCAGCGACAGAACCGCCCGTTCGCTGGCAGAAAGGCGGGTCTTCGGTCCTCTACCGCTCATCGCCTTTTTCGCTTCCTTGCCTTGCCGGTCGATCGATCAGGTCTGCCAGGCGCAGAACGTCTTGCATGTCGGCAAAGCCGCGCTCCCCGCCCATGTCCACGTCGAGGATGCAGAATATCTCCAACTCCGACACTCCTACCGCCGGGTCCGCCTGCTCTGCGGCAGCTCGCAGCCTTCTCGCTGTCTCCCGGCGCTTATCGTCATCGATCATCTTTCGAACCTTCCTGCTCAAGCAACGTGTGCAGCTGCTCGATCTGCCGCTCATTGGCCTTCAACAGGCTCAGGGCCTCCTGCGCCGCCCTTTGGGCGAAATAGGCGTCGGCGTCTCTCAAGAGCGCCTTCTCCGCCTTCTCGAAAAGCCTTGCAGCCGTGATGGTCGGATCCCATGCGTCCTCGCCTGGATGCTTCGTGCAGTTTATGCCCATGATCACGTTCTGCTTTACCGCCTCGATGTCCGCATCGACCATGCTCTTTCGATCGATATCAGGCATCTTTATTCCCATTTCCTCCGCGACGTTAGCCATATCTTGCTCACCGGAACCGTTGAGTTCTTCGCTAAGCGCCTCGATACGCTTGGCTATGGACTTTGCCTCATGGCTGGCGGAGGATTTCAAGGAGGCAACAAGGTCCTCGATGGTCATTCCGTCCTCTATATGATCGAGCAGTATGCACTGCTCGATGTAGGACAGTTGGAGCAGCTTGCCGAGCAGGCCTACCGCTGCCTTGCTGTTGTCTACGCTAATCATTTCCTGCATCAGAACATCGCTCCTATCAGAATCACGAAGTTGTACACTCCTGCTGCCAAGACAAAAAGGGTGCCTGGAAGGAGGGCTTTTTGCCACTTTTGGCTTTATGCAGTGCTCATTGTCAGCGAAGAGGACTTCCTGCCACTTCGCACAGTTGTGACAGGTTGAGAACAGTTCCAGCTTGCCGTAGTCATCGAGCCTTGCAAGGCGGTCGGTTACTGCTTCGCGGCTGGTTTCGCCTTGATTGCTAAGCGGTGGTTTTTCGGCGGTCATTTCAGACCTGCTTTCAGTTCTTCGTTGAGGGTTTTCAGGGAGGGGTTGCGCTTTAACAGGGCTTGGATGTCTTCTTTGATTGCACCTTCTGTGCGTATGCCTGCAGGAATCATGACTGGGTGATACTCCGGGTTCATCTTTCTTTCTACGTATACGCACGGAATCAAAATGAGCACCGAAACCAAGTAACCCCCGAAAGCGTATGGGAAAAACGGTCCCGACCACGGAAAAGCTGCGATTTTCCAGCTGTCAATCAGCAACCCAATAGCTAAAGAGCCGAAAAACCATAAGCTACCTAGTAGAACCACCATCCCCGACAGGCTCCCCAAAGCAATAGCTGCTATATATTTAGGCGTTCTCCAAGTAGCTTTCACTTTACGCTCACGCTCTGCTTTCGCTTTTGCATATGCTGCTTTAGAAGCATCAAGTTCCTCGTAGAGGGCTTTCAGCTTGTATTCTGGGGTGCCTTGTATGTCAGTGTTGGTTAGGGGCATATCGGTTCCTTTTTACATGTAGAGGGTGTATCGCGTGCCCAGGATTGAGGACTTCTTCTCGATTCGTTGGGTGCCGTCATCTACAGGTTGCACTTGCACTTCGGACTCGCTCAATGTCATGTGATAGCGTTCCTCGGAATGCAGCTCATAACGCTCCCCTGGTTGCAGCGATATGTACGTTATTCCGCCCTCCGTGTGCGATTCAGGCTCGTAATCGGAGTTCTCTGATACTGAAACGCTTTTCGCTTCGGTGATGCCCGTACCTTCGGCGAGCACCAGCGTTATATCGTACTGGCCGTTCTCGTTGGAGACAGAACGGAGGCTGTAGTTACCGTCTTGGAACGGGTAACGCTCTAGTTGGCTTTGCCTGATCGGCAGGATAATGGACAGGCAGGCAATCAGGATCGCTATTGTAAGGATCTGTATCACGAAGGTGAGGGTTGACTTGCCATCGGTCATCTGGGCTCCTTCTCGTCGTTCAATGAGCTGATGCCAACACAGCAGAAGGCTATGAGGTCCACCGCCGCCGCGATTCCGTAGCCGTAGCCTGTGTAGCCGGCAAGGCAGGCTGCGAAGCTGAAGCCTACAGCGATGCAGCCGATGACGGAGAGCGCTTTGAAGGACTTGCGGCTCGGATCCATGCCGAATGCGTTGGGAAACGTCCCCAGTGCCATGCCCAGACCTAGGATGCCGGCTACTGCCGAGGCGATTCTCGAGGTGAGGCAGACGCCGACCTCGAACGGGATGTGGTCGAGGCATATCGCGAGCACTGCCGCGGCAAGGGCGGTGAGGGCTAGCCTGTATGCAATGCTTTTCGTCATCTGGACGCTCCTTCTTGATTGTCTGTTAGCAGGGCTATTAGGTGGGCAGTGAATTTGGGCATTTTGGGCTACTTTCTGAACTGCTCGTGCAGGGGGACGTACTTCGCAGGCTTGTCGCCGTCCGCGACGTCTTCCCATGGGAAGACCCATCGGTCGAACGCAAGCCCGATCCCGACCATAACTATTAGCACCACAAATTTAATCGCCAATTCTTCCATTACTCTGTCTCCTTCTCTTGTCGTTGAGCTTAAAGCTGCCAATCGTTTTGCTTTTCGCTGTTCTTGGGCTTTGCGGCTCGCTTCTTCTCGCGGGACCTCTTCGCCTTGGTGACGAAGGACTGCTCCTGCTTTGCAAGGATGTCCTTGCCGGCTTCCAATACGTTTTGCGCTCCGTTTGCCTTGCGGTCATGCTTTGCGCCGCACTCCGGGCAGGTCCATGCGGGGCGCAAGTCCCTTGCAAGGACAAGCTCCTCATGACCGCATCGGCTGCACACCTGGGCCGTAGGAGTGTCACCGGGAACCTCGACGAACGTGCGGTTCGCCCATGCCGACTTGTAGGCAAGCTGGCGGTTGAACTCCGCGAAGTTGCCGTCGATCATCTTGCGGTTGAGCATCTTCTTCACCTTGCGGGGAAGGTCCTTGGTCGCCGCGCCGTCATGCTGCTGCATCTCCTTGGAGCCCATCTGTCGGGCGGCTATCGTGCCGTAGCCGTTGATGAGCTCCCTGGTCGCGTTATGCGTCGCTGCCTTGCGGACATCGGCGATACGCTCGTTGATGCGGGCCACCTTCCTCTTCTGCTTCAGGTAGTTCTGGCTGCCGGGCTCTTTTCGGGCAAGGTCTCGCTGGGCGATGGCAAGGCGCCTCTGCAGCCGCTCGATCCTCTCCGGCAGGTCCATCACCTGACCGTCGGAGGTCACCGCCCAGTGGGAGGCGCCGAACGTGATGCCGACCTCGCCCGTTGCGGCTGGGTACGCGGGAAGCTCCCGCTCCTTGACGTTGGTCGATGCGTAGTAGGCGCCGCTTGCCTTGCGCTCCACGGTGCAGCTCACGAACTTGCCCTCCGGGATGCGGTGGATCCTCGCCCTCACCTTCCCGATCTTAGGGAGCACGATGCCGTTCCAGCTGATGCCGGCAAGGTCCCAGTCGGCAGGGATCGGCGAGGGTATCTCCGCCACCGCAGCCTCGGCCTTGCCGTCATCAAGGTCGCAGCCTGCGAGCTTGACGTTGCCGGACTTGTAGGTCTGGACCGGGTTCTTACGGGACTTGAACTTGGGGAAACCGACGTCCTGCCCCTTCTTGATGCCACGGAAGAAGTTCTGGTAGGCAGTGTCGAGGTTGCGAAGGGCGTAGATGAGGGCTGTGGCGTCGGCTTCCTTGAGCCAAGGCTTCCCGTCCTCGTCTACGAGCTCCTTCTTCAGGCGCGTCAGGTCCTTGGACGTGTCGAACATCGACATCACCTTGGCTGCGGGATCGTAGGTCGGGTTCGGGATCGTGTGGAAGACGACCTTGCCGCCCTCGGTGCGCTCCCATATCTCCTTGCCATCCTGATCGTATTGCACGTTGCCCTGCTCGTCGCATGCGGGCTTGGGCCGGCGAACCTCCTGCTGGGTGCGCTCGTAGGCATCCATCCTTGCCCGGAGGTAGTGGTTGTACACGAAGCGCGATGCGTCGATGTTCGCCTTGATCGCCTCGCACTGGGATGGGGTCGGGTAGATGCAGAACTTGTAGGACAGGCGGACGCCGTGCTCCTCGTCGCCCTTCTTCTCGTTTGGCATATCGTTATCCTTTTCGTAAGAGGATTTTCCTGATAGATACATTGTAGCGTATTTAATGTCTCTGGGAGACATTAAATCGGAAAAAGGTTGCCTTTTTGTTCTCTGAAAAGGGGGTTTGTCGTTGTACCGACATTGAATCTGCCTTCATGCGCCGACGCTCTCCCGTGCCTTCCAATTATTTGCATTGAGCTTTGAAGGAGGGATTTTCATTGCTTTCGGTTTCGGGCGGCTAACGCGGGACCCTTCCGTTTTAAGGTATCATCGTCTAAAAATAAAACCACTGCTTTCATCAGCAATGGTTTTTAATCAAATCGGTCAGCCGAGGCAACGAGTATCGCTGCACGGTGCGTTCAGTGAGCTTGATGCTTTGTCCGGTTCCAAAACTGAACAACAAGCTGATCGTGCAAGTTACGGTTCAGTAACCGTGGCACATCACCCGGTTCCAAAACCTACGCAGTTGAAACCGCTGTGTGAACAGGGCTTTCATATCTCAAGGAACCGGGAAAAGCACCAGGTCTTCCTGCTTCAGCGAGCGGTTTCCGCGATTTCTCGCAGAAGATATGCTCTCCACAGGCGTAGATTCCCGTTCTGATCACGGTATGGATCCATTGTAGCAGAACGATTCCTTAGATGCTCTCTATCTGTTGTCCCACGACTGTATCAGAACATGAAAAAAGCCAGGCAACTTTTGCACGGTCCCTGGCTTTGACTTGAAAACGATGCTGCCCGGGTTAGCGGGGCACCGTTTGTATTTTTGATTGTATACTCTGAACACAACGTATACAGGTTAGCATGTTTTTAGTGATGCACAAACGGGAATATGGAGCTTGTCGATACGGTTCCGGCTGTGCCTTGCAACTCTGCCTTGCTCGGCGTAGTTGTGCTAAAGGCTTTTGAAGGAGGTTGCATTGCAGGTTATTCTGACGAAGGATGAGACATCGGCGCATCAGCTGGTTTGGACATTAAGCTCTGAAGAGTTTGAACAGGCATCTGAACCACGGGGTTCGCTGCTGAACAGCTCCGAAGAGGCTCGACTTCTCAATAATTTCCTTGCAGCTAAAAACCCCCTCCAATTGCTCCGCACTATCCAAGAATTTGGAATGCCTTTAAGCCTTGAAGGCAAGCTCGTGAAAAACAGTGTTTCCCCGCACCTCTCACGGGCAAGCAGAACTGCACTTGCATCCGAATGTAGTTTCTTCTCAGTCGGTCATAGAAATGTCTCGTCATTGAAAGAATCAAGCGCTCGGAACGCTATCGCGAAGTTCTCGTTTTCGCGCGAAGAAACGCTTTCGCATGCTTTGGCCACATGTGATCCTGAAAGCAAATTCGTCATAGAAAATCTCTCTGATTGGACTGCCGTTAAAAACCTGCTTGTTTTCCTTCTGTCGCTGAAAGCAGCAATCCAGCAAGGAAAGGGACCTCTCCTATCTGGTTTCGAATATGAGCGGGCATACAGGTTCTTTGAAGGGTACCTGCGCAAGAAGGGCATTGCGTTCAACCCATATGCAGACAGCAGCCTTGCTTCTGCCTACAACCTTTTCCATGACCTTGCCACGAGTCTTCTTAGGCAAGGCGATTATCAGTTGGACTTTGGTTTCAATGGATATCATGAAGGTGATCTATTGGCTTCCAATCTTGAAAGTCGGCTATGGTTATCGCTACTCGGCTATAAGTCGATAAACCTTGGAATCTGCGTCTATTGTGGACTTCCTTTCTTCGTTAAAGGCAAAAGCAGGAAGTGCTACTGTTCGCATAATTGTCTGCAAATGATGAGAAAGCTTCAAGCTTGATTCGCTTTCGCTTAGGAAGGAGGGATTGAATGATCTCGCATAAAGTTAAGAGCAGGATTGCCATGGGGATCTGCGGGATACTCTTGGTTGCGGCAGGAATTCTTGGATTCACGCTTTGGTCCATGGAGCAGGCGGGCAACCCATCTCCCGGCGGGCAGGCTCGGGAGGTGTCGCTCGACCCTTACGGGTTCCCGGAGGTCGACTGGGACTATTGGAAATCGGTTAACCCGGACGTCATCGGTTGGGTCACCGTGCCTGGGACCAACATAGACTCGCCTATCGTGCAGGCGCATTCCGACGACCCTGAATACTATCTTCATCACGATGTTTATGGGAAGTACAACGTCTACGGATGCCCTTACCTCGATGCAGGCTGTGAGGCTGCGGGGTTCAAATCGTACAACTCTGTGATATTCGGACATCACATGAACGATCAGACGGTGTTCTCGGCGTTCTCCAAGTACACGGATGCCGCTTTCGCAAAGGAAAACGGCAAGGTGCTGCTTCAGATGCCGGGGGAAAAGCATATCCTCTCGGTTAAGCTCGCCGAGATGATCAACGCGGGAACGGACAGGTCGAAGCGCACCTCGTTTACCGATACGGCTGATTTCGGTCGGTGGTACGCAGAGAGGGCGCAATCCGCCGACGTTGTGATAGACAGCTCGGTGCCGTCCCGGAACTACACCTTTGTCACGTGCTCGTACAACAGGTGGAAGAACGAGCGGACGCTTGTGTTCGCTAGCGAGTGAGGGGTTTAGATGATCAACAAGGGCATCCTTATCGATAGACAGTTCGATGCCGAATTGTTTGCCGACAACCTTAGGTTGCTTAGAGAAGGCAAAGGGCTCACGCAAGCAGAGCTTGGTTCGCTTTGCGGGATCTCTGAAAATGCGATACGGAATTACGAGCTTGGACGTTGCTTTCCGAAAATCACAACGCTCAACGCGCTCGCCGATGCCCTTGATGTTTCTGTCGGATCTATCTGCATTTACCTGTTCGATAACGATCTTGAGCTTCAAGCAGGCTTGCGCCAGATTTGCCAAGTTTACGGTTTACGAGTCAAAACATGCCCTATCGAAGACAAGAAGCAAAACTTGCTCTTCCCTTCTTCCTCATTCATGAAACGATTCATCGAGGAATGGGCGCATCATATCTCTATCGGCGACTTCGCAACTTGGAAGGAGCACTTTTGCCTCCCGTACCTTTCAGACGATTTTCCATTGCGCCTCGCCGATCATTCTTGCAACAAACAGTGCAAGCTTAAAGAGAATTGGATTCAATCTTGCTTTGCCAAGAAGCTGAAGGCTCTTCGGAATGCCATCCCCATCACCCAACGTGAATTGGCCGACGTGCTTCATATCTCGGTCGGCGCCCTAAGAAGCTACGAGGAGGGTAGACGCTTGCCGAAAAAAGATAGGCAGGCGGCAATAGCCGAAGCGCTCAACATCGATATAACCGAGCTAATGCTTTACGACTTCGGCGATCCCAACCGAGCAGCGTCAGCTTTGCTTCAAATCGCCAAACGGTTGAGACTTCAGCCAGTTGCCTATGGAAACGGGTTCGCCATTGAAGCTACAGACGAACGTGGGGCAAGCGCAATCGCTGCGGTTCACAAGAATTGGGAAGCGGATTTCGCCGTCTACTCTGAAAAGGGAGCTTAGAAATTAGAAAATGGAAAAGGAGCCTGATTCGGCTCCTTTTTTGTACGTTTGTATGTGTGAGACAATGGTCTTCTCTTGCAGATAACTGTTCTGTTATGCAAAAAGGCTCCCAGCGAGGACGCTAGGAGCCTTTCATTTAGACGAGTGCTATAACCATATAGCCATTGAATTATAGCACAGCAATATGATTTAGGTCTAGCTTATCTTGGGGAGCAACGGGAGGATGTTGCCTTCTTCTTTGCACAACTCTGAGCCCATTCGGGCGGTTTCCTGCCATCCTTCTGGATCCCTTCGCTTCCGAACGTTCTTTACATGAAATGCTCGATTCCGAAAGCCAGGGCCAATGCCAACACGATCAGGATGGCAAGGTACTTCGCATAGTTCAGGACGCGCTCGGGAAGGTTCATCATGAAGTACATCTTCGAGCGGCGTGAGGCTGCCTGCTCCAGCTCATGGATATGCTCCACGGCTTGCGCATGCACCTTGTCTATCGTCTCGGCGGCATCCTTTCGGACAGTGTTCACCGATTCGGACGCCTTTTGAGCGCACAAGCGCATGCCCTTTGCGAACTCTTCGTTCAAGGTCTTCACCGCATCCTGCGTGCTGCTCTTCACCGCATCATCAATCCTTTTCCCGGCATCGGTGAAGTAATCGTTGGTCTTTTGGGCAAGCTTCAGGCAAGCATCCTGGGTTGCCTTCGCATCGCGGGTGCTGCCGTCGATTGCCTCGATGCGCTTCTCAAGCCGATCGATGCGATCGAGCAGGATGCTCATGTCCGTCGTCAGCTTTATGAGCATTTGAGCCATCGCGGGATCGGCGGTCGATGCCTGCGAAGCCGGGGTTGCCGGTGCTGCAGGCAACTCCTCTGCCTTTTCCTTCTGGACATCTTCCTGTGCCGACTTTTCAGCTTCCTGCTCGTCTGCTGGTTGCTGCTCTTCGCCTTCTTCTTGCTCAGCTGACCGATCGTCTGACTGATTCTGATTGCTTTGCTGATCGGAAACTTCAGGCTCATGCTCGCTGCCTTGCTCTGGGGCGGAGCCGGTTTCGTTGGCATCCGGGTTATCGTTTCCCATCACGATGCCGATAAGATCGTCCTGCGCGACATTTGCCTTCGCATCTTCGAGCATCGCAGCATCGGACTCCGCCATCCCCTCCTGGCTCAAGTCTCCTCCCTCGTTTTCGTTGTCAAGATCCTCATCAAGCGGCAACTTTTCCTGCGCGTCGAGCGCGGCTTTTGCCTTGCTGCTGTTCTTCATGCACATTCTCCTCTCTCTTCAATTGAATTTTACCTGCTGGTGTTGCTGCGCTCGCCGCCGCCGCGACCGTTTTTCCGTGTAACGGTCTGGCTATGCGTGCGGGCACGATTATGGGTACCGCCGCCAGAGCCCTTGCCGCCGCGACCGGGAAGCTGCTCACCGCCGCTGCGCTTCGGGACTGCCTTGCTGCGAATCTTCTCTGCAGCACGCGAGGCAGCCAGAATTCTGTCGGTGACGTCACGGTCACCCACGAGGGAGTCTGGGCGCTTCGGCAGCTTCAGCTTGGGAGTATCGGCGCCCATCTGCTTGGCGGCCTCGCGATAGGCTGCAAGCGCCTTGTCGATGCGGGCAAGGTAGACGGCCTTCGGGTTGTCGGGCTCTTTGCCTTGCTGCACGCTCTTCGTTTCGAGCGACTTCTGGATCTCTTGCAAAGTGAAACGGCCGTCCAGCTTTCCAATGTCAAAGGTGCACTTCGGATTGCCGGTCTCGCGGACATCGGTGTCGGTCACGTACACTTTGTCGTCCCGAACATCGACCTCGCCACCGAACTCCTCGATCCACTTCTTGAAGTCGCCGAGACTACGCACATTCGGCGACTTGATCACTGAGGCAACGATCTCTCGCAGATTGTTCTTGTAGCTGTAACGGTCGTCCTCGATGATCGCCTTCTCGGCATCGCGTGGGCTGCGATTGCGGATAAGGGAGTTGGGCTTGCCCTCCTCAACTTGCTTCAAGCCCCATTCGGAATCCATCTCACGAACGGTGGCTACACGCTTCTTGTAACCGTTCTTCCCGCCCTCACCGTGTATTCGCTTGCCGGTCATCAGGTCGCTTCGGTTGATCGCCATGTGCACAGCATAGCGCTTGCCTTGCTTGTCCTTCTCCTCGTGAAGCGCGAAGACGACCTGATTGTTCGGGTAGCGCTTCGCTACGTACTCCATTGCGTAGCGCATGCAGTGCTCAGGGGTCATCTTGCCGCCGTTCACGCTGCACTCCTCAGGGAGGAAAGCGAGAATCTGATGGTACATGATGGTGTTCTTCGTGCCGCGCTTCGCCGGCTCGTTGTGTCCGAACAGCTCTCGCGTTCGGTCCATCTCCGCATACCAATGCTCGCTGTGGAAGATGTTCCAGCCATCGCGTGCCAAGGCATCCTTGCCGTTCAGGTAACGGCGCACGTTCTCGCCATGGCGCTCGCTGGTAACGGGCTTCAGCTTTATGATCGTCATCCTGCTTCCTCCTTTCCGATTCGTATTCGCATTCAATTGCGAATATAGGATTTGCACTGAGGCTACACTTGGCTTTTCAGCATCTCGGTCAACTCGGTGGCCTTCCTGACAGCATCGCGCACGTTCCAAATCACCTGCTGCACTTCTGCTGGATCGAAGGCCGCTATGCCGTTTGCATTAAGGAAGTACATGAGCTGGTTGAGGTTCGTGCCTTGCTTCAGGAGCTCATGGGTCATGCGCCGCACTGCCTCGATGTCGATCTCGTTCTGCTGGACGACCTTGCCCTGGATAGCGCTGCGGCGAACAAGGTCCGACATGCTGCAACCCAGCGATTCGGCACGCTCTCTCAGCGCAAGCTTCTCGCTGTCCGTCACCTGAACCTGAATACAGTTGGTGCGCGGCTCTTCCTTGTCCAAGCTGCCGACATTGCCTAGCGGCGCCTCCGGCAAATCAATTGCCTGGTAGACGAGCGCTAGGCGCACAAGCTCGGACACTGTAACGTTTGAGCGCTTGGCGAGGTTCTGAAGGGCTTCCTTCTCTATCTTCGTCATGCTCAACAATATGGTGGCCTTGTCGCCTCTCTTCTTGTTCAACTGTCTGCCTCCTTTCTTGGTGTCCTCGCATCTTCGTACATTGCGGCTTTGTCCGCTTCGCAAAGCGAGCTGCCTCGGTTTCGGAGCGGAAAAGCACTTACCTTTGCCCGAGCGGCCTCGGGCTATTCGCCGATGGCTCGCGCAAGCGGAACCATCGGAGGGTGCAAGCGAATCGCCAACGCGATTCCTGCGCAGCACCCGGAACCCCGGACAGGGAACCGACATCGGCAAGTCCGATGCCGCAGTCCCGACCAGTCCGGCAAGCCCTTAACCGTGGTAATTAGCGATAGCTATATTACCATGAGTTAAGGAAAGCTTGCACGGATTCCCGAAGGGGGTTCGTTGGCGGAGCAGAATTGCGGGGAGAAGCCTCCCCGTGATCCTGCGCAGACAGTGAGCGAAGTGCAGTGAAGCCGACCTATGGGGAGGGTTCGAACGGAACGTAGCGAGAGCGTAAGCTCGCAGTGGAGCCGCCCTTTGGAAGGGTCCGAACGGAGAGCTGCAGCGGGCTCCGGCGATGACGTCGGGGCGTGGGGAGAAGCCTCCCCGCGTTCCGATGGCTTCGCCGGAGCGTCCCGCCCTCAGGCGGGACAACAAGGATTTGGTGTAGCTTGCTCTTTTGATTGGGTAACCGCTCTTTTTGATTTCCAATTGGATCTCTGCAAAGCAAACGCTGCGTTTTCGGAAGATCTTTGATCTGATTGATCCACTCGCGCTGCTCGCTGATACGGCTAACTTCTTGAATGAGTTAGCCTTTCAGTTATGGATGCTCCCGCACATCTGATGTTGCAAATTGCGACACCCTAGGACGTTCGCTTCGCTCACTGTGCGATGCCTTCGCATCGATTGATACGCTCGCTCGCGCTCGTTGATGCGGCTCTTTTGGAAGAGCCTTTTGATGAAATCAGATTGAGCCGAATCGCCCTCTAGGGGTGATTCTAGGTGGTGGAGGGTTTTCCACTTTTCCATGATTCCGGCGCTCGAAGGGCACTACTAAAGCCAGTAGGAGCCGGGATTGTGGGAAAGTGCGTAAACCCGGGCGGACACTTCAAATTTTCTGGCTTTGCAAAAAAGAAATACATGTCCCGGTGAGCGGATTCCCCTCTGAGGGGGATCCTAGCGGAGGCTTTGAATAGAAAAGGCTCCCCATTTCTGAGGAGCCTTCAGGTGTTTTCTCTAATCCAAATGCTTTTAGGGTAAACGATCAATCAACTCTTTTGCTTGCTTCCAGCCGAGCCCTTTAAGTCTACGGTTTTTTGCGATCCCGATCTCCTTCATCAACTTCTCCGACTTGGCGCTGCCAAATCCTCGAACCGCTTCGATCATATCGACAACTTTAAGACGACCTATAATCTCATCGTCCTTCATGCTGATCGCTTCCTCAACCGACATCTCGCCGCTTGCAAGTTTTCTCTTGACCTCAGCCCGCTTCACACGGGCAACTTTAGCTGCCTCAAGAGCAGCCAATCGCTCTTCGTTGGTGAGCTTTGGAGGCGTGCTTTCAATCATGGTAACAACTCCTTTCAGCTATCGAGCAAGACCGAGATCAGTAACCCACGGCGCTACTCGATAACCTTTCTCGCGTTTCTTATCTTCACCAACACGCTCGTTGTGCTTATAGAGAACAACCCTATGTCCACCAAGGTTATTCCTTCCCCACAACTCTTTAACGGTCTCGCCACGCTGGCTGTCGACTCGCTCGGAGCGAACAATCTCATCCTCGTCACTGTTGTTTGCACGGAAAGTAACGAGATAGCGCTGACTTGACTCTTCGAACTTGATGTCCTTGATCGTTCCAACCAAACGCGCTGACTTCTGAACCAATACCGCAAGCGAGTTGTCTGCGACCATGCGGCCGATGCTTATGACTTCCTTGGTAAGGCTCGCCGCGTCAACCAGCTCGCCTTTAAAGGTTAAGCCAATGTAAGCGAGCTCGATGTTGCGGCGTATCTGCTCATCGTTTCGCAATGATGTTTCTGGCATTTCTGCTTCCTTTCAGTTGTGTCCCAACTACACTGATCTTGATCGGCTGATCGCCATCAACCAGATACAAATAACAGGGGGCTATCAAGACGTATACAAATCGTGATTTGATCAGTTGCCCAAGATCATACAATCTAAACGCAACCGGAAAGCTCTGCCTTAATCAACAAGCGTTGCGACCGAGCAAGCATCAACTGACTTGGACTTAGTACCCTTCTCGGTCCAACCATTCGATCATCACGCGGCTGACAAGAAGGTTCATGCTGACATCCTCATCGCGTGCCACATCGCGAATGCGCTTGTGGAGCTCAGGGGATACGCTGAGGTTGATCTTACGATCGTTGCCACGGGAGCGACGTTTAGTGTAGCCGCCTGGCAATTTCACGACCTCGCCAACGCCCTTCTCTGTGCTTTCCGTTTTCTTCTTCATGGATGCTTTCGCAACCGACTCGTTGGCACCGGTATTCATCTCAAACTCGGTATTGCTCTTACGCGTCTTAGCCATTTTTAGTTCTCCTCCTGATTGAGATATTCATCGATAAACGCCTTGAAATCTTCAGCGGCCGTGCATTCCGGATCGTAATCCCAAAGAGAGATGTGGGCACTCTGTGCCTGACGAACGGAAACGCACTTGCGGATACGTGTTTCGAAAACCTTTGTGTCCGCATTCTCGGCAACCTCGGGAAGCTGCTCATCAAGCGAGCGCTCCAAGCGACCACGTGCATCATAAGTGTTGATCAAGATGCCAGCGATGGTCACATTGGGATTCAAACGCTTGTTTTTGCGAATCGCCTCGCATGCTTGGTAAACTTTCCCAAAGCCGTCAACTGATGCCGTGTCTGGAACCACCACCACAATCACATCGTCTGCCGCGACAATTGCGTTGCGGGTCACAATGCCAAGCGACGGAGGGCAATCGATAACACAGTAATCGTAGTTACCCTCAACTCCCTCAAGGGCATCTGCCAGCATCGTAAGCGGAGTATCAAGCTTGGACATCTCAACTTCCGCATCGGCTACCAACGTGTCGCCGGGAATGATGTCGCCATGCTCATAGTGCTGGATGCCATCGGCGGCGGTGTACTCGAAGGATGTAAGCAAATCATAGACGGTTACCGCATCCTCGATCTTCGCACCAGCCTGACGGGTTGCATTGGTTTGCTGGTCGAGATCGACAAGCAATGTGCGGTAACCTTTGGCATTCAGGCCTTCCGCCAATGCCATTGAGGCGGCAGTTTTGCCGACTCCTCCCTTATGGTTGCAAATCGCAATAGTCTTCATGACTGTTTCCTTTCTTTTCTTAACCCTCGAACATGTATCTCATCCGAATGTCAGCATTCTTCGCTGCCACGCAGAACACGCCAGACAGCACCGTCATCGCCTCGATGGCAACAACGAGAGCCGCAATGGTGATGGCGCTCAAATGAAGAAAGCAGCCGATGCCGACGGCGATAGCCGAGCTCGGAATTCCGAAAACGAGCCATGTAATCAAGAAGCTAAAACCTCGCATAACAGGTATCTCCTTTCCGCTGTAGCTTTATTGTAGCACAACCCTACGCCCCAACAACGGCACAACCCTGCAACACAGTAAAAAATTTTGCGTGCTCTGCTCAGGCCTGCATATCGGGTATCATGATCGTGTTGAGAGGGCCCACCTTTCTTTTCGCCGGGAATGGTGACCTGGCTTTTCTCGGGCTCTCTCAATATCTATTACGATTAAAGCCCTGTATCTGCAAAACACCATTTGCAGATACAGGGCTTTTACCTTGCCGCCCCGCTTTCATAGCAATGAAAAAGGCACCTGCTTTCGCAAGTGCCTTAACTGATGCCGTTAATCATCGTAATGTCCTTTACATGAGACGATCTCAAGTACCCCGTCTTTTACCCGGTACACAAGTCGGTTCGCGTCATCAATCCTCCTCGACCAGAAGCCGCTTAGATTCCCCCTCAACGGTTCTGGCTTTCCGATGCCATCGAAGCCGTTTCCACGCTCAATATCCTTTACCAAAGCATTGATGCGCTTCAATGTCTTCTTATCCTCACGTTGCCACGAAACATAATCATCCCATGCCTCATCAAACCATACCTTCCTCATCTAATCGTCCTCCAACAGCTCATGCTCCACGCCTTTGCCGGCATCAAGGGCCTCGATCCCTCTCTTTATGTGCCTCATGTTGCTGTCCGAATAGAACGGATCAGCGTTAAGCTCAAACGGGATACGATGCTCCCTTGCAACAGCTTTCAGGAAGACGTTGACTGCGGTGGACATCGGTATGCCGATCGCGTTCAACGTTGCCTCAGCATTACGCTTAACCTCATCATCGACTCTTACGCTTACCTGTGCCATATAGCTCATCTCCTTTTCTCTTTTCTTGGTTTAATTATAGCACAAATGTACGCATAATGCAAGCATATGTGTAGCATTTGCTATACATATGCTTGCATTAACTGCTACACTTTCATCGTTTCCAAAATCGCACCGAGATATTCGCATTCGAATGCGAATATAGGAAAGACACCTGCTTTCGCAAGTGCCTTTCTATTGGTCGCCCACGTTTCGTTAAAAATACCCTGCAACCGTTATTGATGTGGTGCCAACCTGTATTGCCAAAGGGCAGGGAATCTACCCTACCCTACCCTGCATGGCTTGCTTAGAACGCGATGTCGTCATCGTAAAGGGTGCTAGTCATAGGATCAACAGCGGACGCGGATGCTGTAGCGGGTACCTGAGCACCGTTGGAAATAGATGACATGAACTCGATCTCGTCTACGATGATCTCGATCTTGGAGCGCTTCTGACCCTCGTTGGTCTCCCACTGGCTCCAACGGAGCTTGCCCTCGATGGCTACTTTACTGCCCTTAGAAAGGAAGCGGGAAACGCTCTGGGCACGGGCACCGAACATCGTGCAGTCGATGAAGTTCGGATAATCCTCCCATTCGCCGGTCTGGCTGTTCTTGCGGCGGTCGTTCACTGCGATGCCGAAACCCATCACCGGGTTGCCGGAAGCAGTAGTGCGTACCTCGGGGTCGCGGGTGAGGTTGCCAGATACGATAACGCGGTTGATAGACATGATGAGCTCCGATCTCTCATGGGTGGCGATTCCTTCCGCTCACCCTTTAACTTGATGACTCAATTATAGCACACCCCAACAGGGTTATTGGGTTATCAGGGCATTAAGTCGCTACTTCACAAACCCTCCACAAACCGCAGGTCAGACCTTGTTTTTACCGATTATCAGCCAGCCTAAAACTAATCATGAAACGTATTCCATCCCTTATTCCGGCTATGTAGGCATTGTCTACTTGATCGTTGTCGGCGGCGGTTTGAGTTGCCATGTAACGCCTCACCGCCTCTCTTTGCCTTGCCGTGAGCTCTTCGAGAACGCACATGTACGCGCCTTCTGCCTCGGCGTTGATGGCTTCGCTTTCCCTTGCCTCTATGTTGCTTTCCTGCAATATGCGCATGTCCTTGTCTCGGATCTTTGCAAGGGCATCTTTCACGGTTCTTTGAAATTCTCTTTCTTCCAGCACCTCTGTTCCCTCCTTTCGGTTTTCTCTTTTATTTGCCCCCACCCGGTTGGGCGGGGGTCTTGCTACCCATTGCATGGCATTAGGCTGTGAGCTTCTTGCGAACCTTGGTTTCCACAGCGTGCATGGACTTGTTAACCTCTGTCATCATCTTCTTGGCTGTCACACGGTCGAACTTGCCAACGCTTTCGATGATTCCCATAACCTGCTCGTAGCTTTTGAGCAACTGCTCCATGGCGTAGGTTGCCTTGCCGAGTGTGGCAACCTCGGAGTTCTTGCTCTGCTCCTTCAAGAGGTCTTTTCTTGTCGATGCCATCTCTTTCCTGTGCTCTTCAACGGCTTTCGAGAAACGCTTCGCCGACTCCTCTATCTCCTTGTCCTTGGCATTCAGTTCCTCTTGGAAGTTCTTTCGCTCCTCTTCACGGATGGCTTCAAGCTCTGCTTTATGCTTGCTGTTCATCTTCGCAAGCTCTTCCTGCAATGCGTCCACTTCCTCGTTGGTGCGGGCGAGCTCTTCGCGGCTCTGCTTGATGGCGGCCTCTACCTGTGCCTTTGCCTCGGTATCCTTGCTTTCGATAAGCTCGGCTTGTCGCTTCTTCTGCTGTTCAAGCTCCCTTTCTATCCGGGACTTGTCGGCCAATGCCTTTTCGGCCTGCTCCTTGTAGCGAGCGTTTTCCTGCTCATGGCGCTTCTGGGCCTCGGCGAGGGCGGCTTTGGTGCTTGACTGTTCCTCGGCGAGCTCGGCTTTCTTCTTGGCAAGCTCCTCTTTAAGCTCACGGATAGTCATGTCCTTTGCGTTGTTCTGCTCAGCGAACTTTTCACGCTCCTCTGCTGGGATCTCGAGCAATGCCACGGCCTGCGTGACGCTTAAATTCGCAATTGACTGCGATTTTGACGCTATGCCGCTCGCGCCGTACTCCGCATAGAGCTTCATCATGTTGTTCGCGGTACGCTGGGAATAGTTCACCCTCTCTTTCAGCCAATTGCCCCATTCCCCATGCTTCACCATGGCTTTGGCTTCTGTAAGGCGCTTGCCAAGCTCTATGAAGTTCATCAGAACCATCTGCTTGGTCTGCTCGGTAATCAAGTTAATCTCACTTGCGAGTTGGGCTTCGCGTGCCATGTCTTTTTCCTCTACATATGCCACCTGCACTGCCTGTGCCTTTACTGCTGTTACCTCTGTTGTTTCGTTTCTTTTCGCTTTCGTCATGAAAACTTCCTCCTTTTGATTTGTTGAATTTGGTTCAAGCACTGTCTTGAAGCAACGGTGCTTATGCTGTTGATGGGTGCGAGCGCAGCGGAGCGACGGAGCTAATCAAGGGCGATGGGTGCGCATCCCAGCACCCGGAGTCTTTTTGCAAGTTGTTGAGGGAGGAACGGACTCAAGAAGTTGCAAAAAGATGCTTGCACCCTTGGTGGTTGCGAGGGAGCGGCATATACTTGCCCATCCAACAGATAAGTACCGCCAACGCAAGTTGGGGATCCTTTTGGAAGCCCGCTGTGGGAAGGTCTGCGGAGGGCACTCCTGCAGTCCGTAGCTGAGCTTTCCATGGCGGGCGGTGCAGGTGGAGTGAGTGGATCGCGCTCTGAGCGTGATCCTAAGGAACGGAACCGGGCGATCTGGGGCGTGCCGAGGATTGGCACGGCTTCCTTTCTGCGGCGGTGAGCTTCGTTTGGCTCACGCATGGCTGATGACCCGGGTTTCGGGGACATCAGGTAAGCGGTGCTGCGCACCGATTGATACGCTCGCGGTGCTCGCTGAGATTTTTTTCTTTGAAAAGAGATTGGGAAACATAAAAGGCGCTCCCCCTAAAAGCAAGCCGGGGAGCGCCCTCTAGGGGTGATTTTAGGCGGTGGAGGTTTTTGCACATCTCCATGATCCTGACGCTCGAAGGGCACCACTAAAGCCCGTAGGAGTCGGGATTGTGGGAATGTGTGAAAACCGGGCGGGAGGTTAGGTTGCCCAGGCTTCGCGGCTCAGACCGTGGAGCCTGGGCCGGGTATGGAAAAGGGCTGCGACCCGTGGGGTTCGGGTGCAGCCCTTTGGTGGCTAGTAGTCGCAATTGCGCTTCAGCTCGAAGGCGGCAAGCTCGTAGGCTTCGGCTTTGGCGGCGTATTGAGCTTTCGTTAGCTCATCCTGCTCGCGGTGGGACTTCTTCTCGAACTCGCTTGCCAGCTGCTCGAAGTACTCTATGGTTTCCTGTACGGTACGCTTGGGCATTTTCCTGCTCCTAACTGGTTGGTTTCGGTTCGGTGGGTAGGGCGGGCACTGATTCGCGCCCGCCCTGCGGGGATTGGGCTGCCTAGGCAGCTTCCAGGGCATTCTTGTGATAGCGGAGGACAGCCCTGCCTTCGCCCCAAGCCGCAATCGAGATTATGTCGAACCTGATGCGGATGTTCATGGGAGATTCGTTGCTCATCAGATAGCTCATCGCTATGCCTTCGAGGCGGCGGCGCTTGGCGTTGTCCACCGCCTCGTTCGGGAACTGCGGGTCGCTGCTGTGGGCGAAACGCGTCATTACCTCCACGAAGCACATGCAGTTCTCCCCGTCCATGGCAACGAAATCGACCTCGCCCTGATCGCAGGAGTAGCCGTCTTCCACAATCCTGAGGCCATTGCGTACAAGGTAGTTCCTCGCGGCGATATGCCCACGCATCGCGAGCGGCATCTTCTTCGTGGTTTTCTCTACGGTGGTCATTTCGGTCTCCTATCTATCCGTGACCTTTACGCTGTAACCCTATTATAGCACAACCCCGTTGGGTTGTTAGGGCACAACACATAGAATAACCGCAGGTGAGCATAGAAAAAGGAGGGTTTTTACCCTCCTTTGACTGTTAGTTTTCTGTGAGCCAGGTATCTGTGAACCATGCACCGTCCAGGTACTCGCTGAACTTGGTATCATCTGGGTCACGGTCGAGCGCCTTCAGCTCTTCCAGAACGTACTCTTCCCACTCTTCCTCTGGAAGGTTGTCGGGAACGTCCACGATGTACTCCTCACGGTATATCGCTTCGCGGCAGTAAACCCGCTTCGTCATGATTGCTCCTCCTTGGGTTCTCGCTACTTGGACTCGGTGGTGAGGGTTGCCAGCTTCACGCCCTTTTGGAGGTCGCAGCCGCACTGCCCGCAATATGCGATATACGGCTTCACAGGCTTCTTGCACAGAGGGCAGATGCCCTGCTCGTGCGCCTGCTTTGCCGCCTTGCGGGCTTCGATTCGCCTTGGAATGCTCATTGTCTCTCCTATCTGTTGACCTTTACGCTGTAACCCTATTATATCACAACCCTGTTGGGTTGTTAGGACACAACATAAGAAAACATGCCGATGAGCTGGGGGGTTCGAGCGGGACGCACCCATGCGACCAGGAGCTTTTCGGTTCTATAAGCCGAAATTTCAAGGTGGGGTTTTTCCACACCAAGGCGTTTCGCCGTCTGTGGGAAAACCGCTTGGGGATGCTGGGATGCGTTTCGCCGTCCTGATTGGTGCTGCTATGAGCCTGCTTTTCGCTAGGAGACAAGAAAGGCAGATGCCCGTTACACGAAAACCTTGGGACATCTGCCATGGCCATAATATGGGTGCGGCCGTGACTGGATGGAACCGCACCGCAACGGCAATCTTAGCATATGGGTTGAGCCGGATTCCCCTCTGAGGGGGATCATAGGCGGTGGAGGGTTTTCCACTTTTCCATGATTCCGGCGCTCGAAGGGCACTACTAAAGCCCGTAGGAGTCGGGATTGTGGGAAAGTGCGTAAACCCGGGCGGGCGGTTAGGTTGCCCAGGCTTCGCGGCTTAGACCGTGGAGCCTGGGTCGGGCATGAGAAGGGGCTGCGACCCGTTCGGATAAGAGAAGGAGGGCAATAGCCCTCCTTGAACTCGATTCCCCTATTCCAAAACATCGGAGTGAGTTCCCAACCTTACCGCCATCACGGCTTGGCACTCATAGTTGTAACGGTATATAAGCACCAAATCCGGCTCAATGTGACATTCGCGGTGGCCTTTGTAGTTCCCTTTCAACGCATGGTCTTTCATTCTTTCAGGCAGCTCTACCCCGTCACGCAACCAAACCAACGTTTGATTGACTTTCTCCATATCGATGCCGCGTTTCATACAGACCTTGTAGTCCTTTTTGTATCTTGCAGTAAATCGAATCTGCATGAATCAACGCTCCAATTCGGCGATCATGTCATCGATTGAATCAAACCCCCGCGACACACCGACCATGTTCGCAGAGTCCTCCATCGCCTGAAGAGTTTCCTTGTTGAACCCATATGGGTTCCTGGTATCAAAAGGAAGTCCCTTGCACTTGTTTACCGCCGACACGAACATGCGGATAGCGTTCGATGGGGAAAGCCCGATACTGTCGCAAACCTCATTGAACGCCGCCTTCTCCTCTGGCTTCACTTTGGCAGAAAGCGTTGCCATTGTTGCCGTTGCCATTTCAGCTCCGATCTCTTAGGTATTACTATGTATCACATAGTATACCATAACATAATATCCGATAAGCGCAGATGAGCATAGAAAAAGGAGGGCTTTTGCCCTCCTTGGTTAGCGTGCAAGATGCTGGTATTCGCCCCATGTCTTGAAGTCAAAGCAGGTGCAGTGAAACGTGTTGGGATTCACTCCGTCAACGTAAAGAATCACGCCTTTCTCCCACTCGCTGATCTTGAAGCGAACATCTCGGCTCTCCCACCACGCAACGGCTTCGGCTCCTGCATCGGTATCCAAGAATGTTTCCCAGTCAGACTCGTCCATACTGGTTTTGATCCCAATGTACCCATTTGCTTCCGTCAGCTCCCAAAGCAAACGCTCGTGAAAGCTGCCCCTATCGTTCAGCGCTGCAAGCATGTCACGGCGAACCTTTTTTTCAAACTCGGTTGCCGCCTTGCGCTCGGCTTGCTTGCGCTCGGCCTGCTTCTCGGCTCGAACGGCTTTCAGGCTTTTGGGGGCTTCTGGCTCGTAGTAGCACAGATTCGCGACTGCAAAGGGAGCATTGAACTCGCCAGCACGAACAAGCTCCTCGCTTAGGACTTCCGTCACCTCGTACTTTTTGCCGTCCTTGCAGTACACCAGATCGCCTACATAGCAGGTTACGCCGTCTGCGGTCTTGAAGGACGGCACAGGGCGGCACATGGCCTTGAAATAGCGGTCTGCCACGAGCTTCCATGCTTCGAAGGTTCGCACGAACTCGTCCTCGCTTGGCATCAAGACGCATTCCATGGTGTCGCGTGCCCAATCCTCGTAATCGTTAAGCAGCATCTCTGCGAATCCCGCGAAGTTGCTGCTTGCCGTATCCATCCACTCGGGAAGGAGCTTCGCTACCAGGTTCTCTGCTTCTGCAAGGTTCATTTCGGTGGTCATTTCGGTCTCCTAACTACCGTATGTCTTACGCTGTAACCTAATTATATCACAACCCTGTTAGGTTGTTGGGTTGTGATATAAAGAAATGTGGCTTTGAGCTGGGATTTCCCGGGCGGGACGATCTTCCTTGTCGGAAGGCTTTTCGGTTCTATAAGCCGAAACATCATGGTGGGGTTTTTCCACACCAAGGCGTTTCGCCGTCTGTGGGAAAACCGCTTGGGGATGTTGGGATGCGGTGGTGTTGCAAGGTTGTTGGGTTGCGAAGGTGTTTGGTTATAGGGGCTCACGCACAGCTGATGCTACCGACTGGAAGGGCTTCAGGTGATGCACTCGCTTGCGCTCGTTGAACGGCTTACGCCGATGAATACGCTCGCGCTGCTCGCTGAGTCTATGGGAATCTGAAAACAACAAGAGGACCCATGCAACGTGAGTTCGAGGCGTTGCATGGGTCCTGACAAGAGAAAGCCTATGCAGTGAAAGAAGCGTATCTGCATAGCGGGTGACATCGAGTATAGCAGAAGCCTGTGTGGGAAGGTCTGCGAAGGGCATTTTCACAGCCCGTAGCTGAGCTTTCCACACAGGCGGTGAAGGTGGAGTGAGCGGATCGCGCTCTGAGCGTGATCCTAGGGGAACGGAACCGGACGGTCGGGTGAGCCGGATTCCCCTCTGAGGGGAATCATAGGCGGTTTAGGGTTTTCCACTTTTCCATGATTCGAGCCGAGATACGCGAGCACTACTAAAGCTCGCCTCGGGTCGGATTGTGGGAAAGTGGAAAACCCGGCGGGATCAGTCGAAGGTGCGGCAGGTACCGTAGCTGTAGCCGTCGATACGGCCATTGTCCCGAGTCTGCTCGTCGCTGACCGTTATCCTCCGCTTTGGGATGCTGTTGAGGTGCTTGGCTTCGAAGAAAGCTTGCACGTCTGACGGAACCTGTAAGCAGATGGCAAGCTCCGAGTTCTCTGCAACCTGTTGCGAATAGGCATCATAGAGGCCTTCGGCAAAGCCGATGTAGTAGGCATTGCGCACTGCCGTTACGGTGACATCGATCGGGCAACCGGAATCCCTGCACAACTTCGAATAGAGCTTGAAGCAGCGTTGGGCAACTTTCAATGTCAGGCGGTAGCATTCCGAGGCAACGGCGGCATCTTCCGCATGGCCGACGAACACGATGATCTTCGCCCTCGGCTTGTCAGGGAATGCGGTGAGCATCACGCGGCAGCGCAGGTTCTCCGCTATGGCGCTGGCAAGCATCCTCTTCCAGAACACATCGTTGCTGCCGATGTAAACAGGCTCTTCCTCGATCGAGGCAGACGGATCTTCCGAACCTAAAGCGCCTACCTGCTCGGCGGTTAGGTTGCTTTTGGCAAGGAGACGCTGTAAGGCGAGGTTGGCCGCCTTGGCCTCACCCTCGGTCTTGGCGCCTTCCAGCATTGCGAGGATCTTGCGGATCTTGTCATGGTAACCGTTGCTGGGCATCGAACCGTACCTGCTAGTTATCTTCGAGGAAGCCCATGGTACTCGGGCGCTCTTCCGCTACCTGGCGGAAGGACTGATCCATGACGAGCTTCATAACGCTTGCCCTTTGCTTACGCAGAGCGTTGCTGATGGATTCCATCTCGTCGATGCATTCCTCCGTTTTGTAATCACCCTCGGCAAGGGACTCCCACTCAACCGATACGACGGAATCCAGCAGCCCCGCAGCGGCATTCATGAAGTTCTCGGCTTGCTTCAGCTTCTCGATGCTGTTCGGTTTCATTCGCTCTCCTGCCTCGCGCTGCTTGTTCTTATCTGATATTATAGCACAACCCAACAGGGTTGTTAGGTTGTGCTATATGGATAATCGCATCGACATATTCGCAATCGAATGCCAATTTTCACCTGACCAGGGACTTTTGGCACAAAAATACCCGCCGAGTTGGGCGGGTATCACAATGTTTCTCTCAACGAAAGCTTCTCCGGAACATCCGCTTCACTATGGTAATCGGACTGGGAAAGCCGAAAAGGAGGATGTTGCCCAGGCTTCGGTGGCCTATGAAGCGCTTCTTCTTGCTCATCTCATTGGCTCCTATCTGCTTCTAACCGATCACTACGTATGCGCCGAGGCCGTGGCACTCTCGCTCGGTGCAGGTCATCACGGCTGCGTCTTGGGTGTCCAGGATGGGGCGCAGATCGTTCATCTCGTCGTCTGCGGCCAGCACCACGGGGAGGCTTCCGTAGCCTTGCTTCTCCAGGCGGGCCAGGGTCGTGCGGAGCTGGTGCACTGTGAGGCCTTGCTTCTCGATGAGCTGCTTCACGCTCAGCTGCTCGATGTTGCTCATTTCGTCTCCTGACTGTTGGGCTTTACGCTATGCATCTATTATATCACAACCTAACGGGGTTGTTAGGTTGTGATATAGAGCTTTTGCGGATAAGCAAAGAAAAAGGAGGGTAACCCCTCCTTTTAGCTTATGCAGCTCCGCTCAGCTCATCGAACATCGATGCCCATTTGGTATTTGGGGCTATCTCCATCGGGTCAGCCCATCCGTCCTTTACCAGAACAGCGTTTAACATCTCACTTTCCACCTGTTCGCGGTTATTGGAATCTGTTGGCTTTTCAAGCCAAACATACCTTAGCTTCCGGTTGTACTTGTCCTCGTCTTGAACATCCGCTTCCAACCAAACGTGTTTGCCCTTGGTCAAGATAGACTTCGTGTTCTCTGAAGCCTCTTTCCCCCTCTCCGTGTTCTTGCTTTCGTCAGGGTTTACGCTTTCCGGCGTGTCGACACCGATCAGGCGAATCTTCTCATCCTGCCCATCGATATTTGCCACAAACGTATCCCCATCGACAACACGAACTACGGTTGCCTCATCCAGCACAGGCTTGTCTGCTGATCGGGAAACGCCCGTACAACCAGCAAGAATCATCATGCAGAGACATGCTATAAGCGCTACCGCAGCTAGCAGCCTATTTCGACCTACGTTGCTCTTTCTCAATGCTTCTCCTTTATGCTTTGTGTTACAACCCTATTGTAGCACAACCCCGTAACACTATCGGGTTGCATAGGGGTTGCCTTGAGACTTTGCTTGGCTCACGCACATCTGATAATCCGGGCTGCAATACCCTCAGACGCTCGCTTCGCTCACTGAGCCGCGCAAGCGCGGATTGATTGATTTCCTTGGAAAGGAAAAGAGCCCCGCGAAAGGGATGTGGAAAGCCATCGTGGAAAACGCTTCGCGTTTACCACAACGCCTTACGCACATCCTGGTGCCCTTCGGGCACAGGTCTCTTATAGGCGGGGTTTCCTTCCTGGTGCGTTTATGGCATATCGCTGCCCGCTGGGCTCGCGGCATCGGATGCAGGTGGAGATGAGGACCACAGGTACCGAGCTCTACGCAACAAATCGTTGCATCACTTTCCGGTCACAATTTCTTCACGACTGATGCCAAACGTTCATTGGTACCAAACCACGCAACCATAGGCGCTGGTGAGGTTTCCAATAGGCTTTAGATATGAAAAAAGCCACCGCATCGATGGCTTTGAAACGCTATGAACTTGTCGAAACCTGGCACATTTCAGTGCTCTCCTGCGTGATACCGTGCTATAATGATAGCACGCTTTCAAGAGATTCGATTTCATCCGTTTCCACTCAGATGGTTCGATTCTGGTTTCGATTCGTTCTTTGGGTTTTTTGACGATCGAGACGGTCAGAAGGAGCTACCAACTCCAACCGATAGAAGGCATCTTAGCACATATTGTGCCCGTGGCGGGCGGCAAGTTTGCTAGGATACATAGCCCGCCTCTACAAGTCAGCACCCGGTCATTTTGGCTGGGTGCTTTTGTTTTGCTTAAAAACGGTACTTGAACAGCAACTTTGCCGTTTCTTGCTTTTGCATTTCACCTTGTTTGCGCCGTAGTGGTGGCAACAAGGAATCATCGCCATCCTCTCTCCATCTGGTCGGCGTGACCGCTTGGAAAGGAGGTGACGATCCATGGATAGGAAAACAGAGCAAAGCAAGAGACATCAGTTCGATGCGTACTGTAAGAAGATCCTTCGCAACGAGGCTCGCGATGCCTACGACGAGCGCAAGCGCAGGCAGGGAAAAGAGGTGCTTTTCTCGGAGATGAGCCCTCGCGAGCTCGGGAAGCTGTCCTTTACGCCGGAGTACTTCCGATTCGAGCAGCTGCTCCGTGTTCGCGGAATCGACTTCATCGTGAACGATGAGGGGCTGTTCGAGGCGTTAGGTGCGCTTTCGGCGCAACGACGGGAAATCGTCCTGTTGAGCTACTACATGGGGCTCACGGACAGGGAAATCGGGCAGGTCGTGGGAATGGAACGTGCGAATGTCCAGTACCACAGATCGCAGGCGCTGAAGGAACTCGGAAACATGCTTGATGAAATGGAGGACTCGCTATGAAGCAGGGAAAGCAGAAGAAGGCGCTGTTGCCTTACCAGACGATTCTTCGGGCATCGAAAGGCGACCCGATTGCCATGGAGACCGTCATCGGATACTACCGGCCCTACATGGCAACGCTTGCCATGAGGGAGTCGGTCGACGATGGCGGGCATTGCAGAAAAGGAACCGATATTGAGATGATACGGCGCTTGGAGGCGAAGCTAACCGCGAAGGTGCTGCTGTTCCGAGCGGAGTAATACTGGCAGGTGGCATGAGGAGGGGGTGATGCCCATATGGAACCGGTGCTCGAAAAAGGGCTCGAAGAGCTTCTTGAAACATTGAAAACCGCAGGTCAGAGCGGTAAAATAGAGCTAAGTGATGTGCAGAACTACATTGCTATGCTAACTAAGAAGAACATTTTAAGTAACCATAAGTACTCGATTTTCGAAGGTAAAGACGGCAAATGGCGAACCCATGTGCCGGATGCCACAAAAAGCGACGGCAGGCGGCTCATCAAGCGCAACACGCGGGAAGCACTTGAAGATGCGATTGTCGAGGCCTACCGCAAGAATGAGAAGACAATAGACCCGACGCTTGCCAAGCTCTACCCGCTTTGGATGGAGCATTACAAGGCAAAGACCGAATCAATGAACACCGTCAAGCGTGCGGTAGCCACCTGGAACAAGTACTACGCGAAGGATGCGGATCTCATCAGCAAGCCGATCCGGCTGATGCATTCAACAGACATAGAGACATGGATCCACAACAAGATCAAAGCCGAGGCCATGGACAAGAAGAAGTACTACAACATGTCCATGCCTTTTCGGCAGATACTCGATTTCGGGTACCGGAGCGGGATCATCTCCTACAATCCGTTCGCGCATGCCCAGATAAACAAGAAGTTGCTTGTCAAAAAGCGCAAGCCAGAGGCGAAGACGCAGGTGTACACCGAGGCTGAGGAGTTCTTCCTGATGAGGCTTGCCTGGGAAGAATGGAAGGAAGACAACTCGCTTGGCGCTTGCCTGGCACTCATCCTGCTTTTCTACACGGGGCTCAGAATCGGCGAGGTTGTTGCGCTGAAAAGAAGCGACATCGACGGGTTGGTTGCCCATATCTGCCGTTCAGAGGTGGAGGTGTCGGTTCAAATTGACGAGACGACCTTCAAGCAGATCGGGCATATGGTCATCGACCACCCGAAAACCTCAGCAGGCTTCCGCGATGTGTACCTTACCCACGGTGGCAGGGAGGTTGTCGATGCAGCGCTTTCCGGCGTTGCGGCAAGGGGCGCTGATGACAGCTATCTGTTCACAAACGGGATTACCCGTGTGAACGTCGATATGGTCACATACCGGCTAAAGAAATACTGCAACATACTCGGCATCCCGTTCAGATCGGCGCATAAGATCAGGAAGACCTATGTATCGCACCTGATCGATGGCGGTGTCAACATTGATGCAGCCAGGATACAGGTCGGCCATGAGGACGAGCGAACCACGCTCCGGTGCTACACCTTCAACACCAAGACACAGGACGAGACGAACGAGCAGTTCGAACGAGCCTTGTCCACACTTGCACCCAATCCTGGGATATTGGTTACCGCGAACGGTTACCGATAAGGGTTTTAAGGGGAACATCGCCTGAATATCAGGCAGAAGAAAGCAACTGAAAAACTGAATACGGAACATTAGAAATAACGTCACGGATGCAAGGAGCGTATGGGCATTCGATGCGCTCCTGCCTGCTGAAACTCATGCAGGTAACCAGAGGTAACCAAAGCACTTTGAACGCAAAAAAGAAGAAACCCCTGATAAATCAAGGGTTTCTAGCTTTTTGATGAATGCGGAAGATGGGACTTGAACCCACACGAGCGCATTGCTCACAAGATCCTTAGTCTTGCTCGTCTGCCAGTTCCGACACTTCCGCATGACTTAAACCGTCCGAAGAATATATTACTATGACTTGCTCCAAATGTCAACAAATTTTCTCAATCTTTTCATCTTTTTTTATCCCATCCGGACGCCGCCCCGGCAGACGGCTTTTACCGGTATCAGTGTCCCGGAGGCCGGAAAGGCTGGAATCCCGGGACACTGATCATGGGACGATTGCAGAACCTCTATCTTTTGAATCTGGCGTCAAGATCCCATGGCTGCATAGCCCCGCCTTCTTCTGCCGGCCGGCACATCTTGGCATAGATGTTGAGACAGCCTTTTTCCTCCTTAAGCGGCGGGCATACCCACTTCTCTCTCCTCCTTGCCAGCTCGTCATCCGGTACGAGCATGGACACTTCCCCTCCAGGGATATCGATGACAATCTCATCCCCGTCTTGCACAAGAGCGATATTGCCGCCGTCATAGGCTTCCGGTGACACGTGGCCGATGATCGCCCCAAAGTTGAAACCTGAGAATCTGGCATCGGAGATCAATCCGACACTCTTGTGCAGCCCGAGCCCGATAAGGGCATCTATGCTCAGCATCAGCTCCTTCATGCCCGGAGCACCTTTGCAGCCCTCATAACGGATGACGATGATATCGCCGGGCACGATCTCGCCTGCCTGGATAGCGTCAAATGCTGCCCGGTCCCCCTCGAACACTTTCGCCTTGCCTCTCATATATTTCACTTCTTCATAAACTGCGGTAGGCCGTACGATAGCGCCATTCGGCGACAGGTTTCCCCTGAGAATCTTAAGCCCCGGCTCATGGAACAGAGGGCGTTCCAAGGAGTGGATGACCTTATTCTCCTGAGGTGTCACTTTCGAGAGCATCTCAGACCATGACGTCCCGTACATGCCGGTCACGTCAGTGAACAGCTTGCTCTCCAGCATCTTCATCACGTTCATCACTCCGCCTGCATAGTGGAAGTCCACGACCGTATACGGCCCGCTCGGCACTACGGCATTGATGCAAGGAATATCCTTGGCATATCTCTCAAAGTCTTCCAGCGTAAGTTCAATGCCAAGCTCATAACCGTAAGATAAAAGGTGAAGGACAGCATTCGTCGATCCCGCAACCGCCATATCGAACATGATGGCGTTATGCAGCACCTCTTTCGTGATAAGTTTGGAAGGCCTTCTCCCTGCCTTGGCCATCTCTACCGCATACATGCCGGCCTCTCTCGCCTTCCTGAGCTTCGCATTGTCAGAAGCCGGTATCGTGGATGTTCCCGGAAGAACGAGATTGAGCACTTCGCCGAGCATCTGCATCGTGTTGGCAGTGCCCATAGACGGGCATGCCCCAAAGGACGGGCATACGTTATCTTCCATCTCCATAAGCGACTCCTCATCTGCCCCGGAAAAGCGTGCGGCATCCAGATCTGCTTCTACGACAGTCTTCCCACAGTGCTGTCCGGGCTGCATCGAGCCTCCCGTTACGATCATAGACGGAATGTCCAGACGCATTGCCGCCAGATAGCATCCTGCTATGATATTGTCGCAGGAAGCTATCATCGCGAGCCCGTCAAAGTTATGTACCCTCGTGACAAATTCGACGCTCATCGCCACGATGTCACGCCCCACCTGCTCGTACTTCAGCTCTTCCGCGCCATTGGCGATGTTCCCGCACGTTGCCGGAATCCCGAACTCGACCGGTACGCCTCCGGCCGCCCAGATCCCTTCCTTCACCGCTTCTGCTATCTGCCTCAGATGTGCAGATCCCGGAGAGCCCGCCATATAAGAGTTCGGCACTCCGATGTGGGGCTTCTTCCTGATATCCGTATCCGAATATCCTGCCGCTTTCATCATGACCCTTCTGTGGGCAGCTTCTGCCCCGTTCCAAAACTCTGTTCCCATATGATTTCTCCTCCTTACATTTTGTCCGCCGCCTGTTCATAACTTGCTTGACAATAATTTATCATATATGTTTATAATAGAGAAACAAGTCCTGATAAAAAAGCCAGCTTTACTTAAGGATATGTTCATTTTTTCTTATATGTAGTGAAAATGCATGATTTCCGTCCCAGACTTAAGTAGTTTTGAACAGAGGCTTTAAAATATCTAATAGAAGGAGCTGCCATGAATAAATATGAGATCATCCTCAGCGTATGCGACACCCACAGCATATCCAAAACTGCCGCCAGCCTGAACTATACGCAGTCCGCCATCAGCCAGGCCATCAAGAACTTTGAAAAAGAGCTTGGCTTTCCCCTGTTCAAGCGTTCAAAGCACGGCATGGACCTTATGCCGAATACCGAGGAAATCATCGAATCGTTAAAAATCATCTGCCGGGAGAAGAATAAGATCAGCCAGATCGCATCAAACCTCACCAGCCTGGACAGCGGATATATCCGCATCGGCACGATACAGAGCATCTCCTACCACTGGCTGCCCGACATATTGAAGCAGTTCTCGCAACTGTATCCGAATATCCGTTTCGAGATGACCGTAGACGGCTTTAATCCGCTGAAAGAGAAGCTCCAGACCGGCAGGCTCGACTGTATCTTCGCATCCCGCTACAGCGTCCCGGATCTGCCGTTCATCCCTATGGGTAATGATGAGCTTATGCTTGTGACTCCCAAGTCGCATCCTCTGGCTGAAAAGATGGCAGTGTCCCTGTCTGACGTGAATAACGAAAATTTCGTGCTTTCCTCCGACGGGCTTGATTATGAGACCGGATACATCTTTAAGCAGAATAATATAAAGCCAAAGATACAGTACAGGCTCAATGAGGACTTTGCCACGCTTAAGATGGTAGAGAAAGGGTTCGGCATCACGATACTGCCCCGGCTGCTTCTGTACAATGCCCCCTTCGACATATGCACGCGCTCTTTCACAGAACATTACTCCCGCACGCTTGGCGTCGCCTGTCCGAAAGACGCTCCGCCTACGCCGGCCACTGTAAAGTTTCTGGACTATGTGAAGGAATGGAGCAGGCAGCTAAATCAGGACGGCAGATAAAAAAAGAGGAAACAACG
Source organism: Extibacter sp. GGCC_0201 (assembly GCF_017566055.1). Lineage (NCBI taxonomy): Bacteria > Bacillati > Bacillota > Clostridia > Lachnospirales > Lachnospiraceae > Extibacter > Extibacter sp. GGCC_0201. Next base: position 62,424 of record NZ_JABFCH010000015.1, read on the forward strand.
GCCTGTCATCACCGCTGTTTCCTCTTTCTCTTATATTCCATCACTATTTTCCTTATATACGCAAACGTCTTATCTTCACCTTCCTCTGCAAGCATCTTCAGCAGATGATGGAGAAGCGCCGCCGTATCTTCGTGGATCATCTTCCCGAGCTTGGCGGCACCTTTTTCATAGTATTCCAGCGGATGGGCGTCTGTATATGCCTCTTTCATATATGTCTTGGATGCCGCGATCCGGTCCATGAACATCTCGATCACATACCGTGTCGGCATCTTCTGCCCGACGATGCCCTCCTCAGGATTGGCGCTGTAGTCTATCCAATACTCGTAATGGTGCTTGTTCCGCCCTTTGTGATGCAGCCACGCGGTAGAATAACCGGTATCTTCCCGCTCCGCATTGTTCGGGCTTCTCGTCCCCTGGTAATATCTGCAGCCCACCAGAAATTCCGAAGGCGAATACTTGGACATGTCATGCAGAAGTCCCTGCCTGTATAGTCCAACCTTGAAACACTGCTTCATCACCAGCAGCTTATGGTGATTGATCGTACATAAATGCTTCCATGCTTTCATAACTCTTACTCCACTTCCATGTTAACTATATCAGCCATCTGGCAACCCCATACAGGATGAGCAGATGCAGCGGATAGAACGCATAAAAGAAATACTTCATGCTCCGCCCACGTTCGCCGTTATACAAGGCTATCGGAACCATTGCCAGCGCGCCGTACCTCTGCACGGCACCGTTCCAGACGAAGCACCATGCCGTGCCCGCCGCAAGCTTTGTCCACAGCCGGTCACGCAGCAGGAAGAACGCTGCTATCAGCAGGATCCCCTGGGAACCGTAATCGGTCCTAAGCACCTCCGCCAGCCACATCACGAGCAATACTTCTATCGCCTTGACCGGCCAATCGGCCGCTTTTTGCAGTACATACATAAGCACCACGCCCAAGAATAATGTAAAAAACACATTCTGGTATCCGAACTCTAAAAGGGTGCCCCGGAATGCCAGATCATATGGAAGCTCGGACACAAAAGCAAATATCAGGAGCCTGGACATATAGCGGCGTATGTCTCTCGTATGGAGGAAGCCTTCTACGAGCAGAAAGCAGAATATCGGAAACGCTATCCGCCCAATATAGCGGAACAGCATGCTGCCGGGGAATAATACGGCCCCGGTATGGTCAACGACCATAGATATGATAGCGATACATTTCAGCTGAAATGTAGTCAAACCAAACTTATTACGAATCCATTCCATGTTTACCGTCCTGTCAGCATGATAACCGTACGCTCTTCGACCTCTATCAGCCGCTGGTTCTCAAGCAGCCTGCATTCTGCAAGAATACCGTCCTTCGTTGAAGCCGCCGCATGCCATTTCTTATCTTTCGGCAGGGACGGCAGCGCAAATGTGTGCGGAAGCCAGTGCATGTTATAGACTACAAAGCAGTCTTCGTCGTCGGCATATGCTCCATAATAATAGACTCCCAGCTGGCGGCTGGATACTTCAGAAGGTATTTTCCACGCGTTTTCTCCATGGTAAGACACATCAGGCATTCCGCAGCAGAGCATATCGATACCTTCCGCTTCTTTCGCGGGATACAGCACCGGATGCTTTTTCCTGAGGGCTATGAGCTCTTTTACAAAGTTGAACAGCTCCGATTCCCTTTCTGCCTTTCCCCAGTCGAGCCATCCCGTTGGATTGTCCTGGCAGTAGGCATTGTTGTTCCCTTTCTGGGAGTTGGCAAATTCATCTCCCGCCAATATGCACGGCGTACCCTGTGCAAGCAGGAGCAGGAAGAACGCGTTTCTCATCTGCCTCCTGCGCAGCTGCAGGACCGCCTTCTTCCTCGTAGGCCCTTCCGCTCCGCAGTTCCAGCTGTAGTTGTAATCCGGTCCGTCCAGATTGTTCTCGCCGTTCGCTTCATTGTGCTTCCCATCATAAGATACGAGGTCTTGAAGCGTGAAACCGTTATGGGCGGCTATACTGTTGAATATTCCATCCTGCCGGGAATTATGCTTCAGCCAGTAGATGGCATCACCTACCATGCCCTCGTCCCCCTTCAGGAAGCGGCGCATTACGGTCTGAAAGCCCATATCATGCCTCATGACCTTAGTGCTTTTCAGGATAGGATCTCCGGAAAGCGTCTCCATCGGTGCCACGGCCGGATTCATGATAAAGCCGTCCATATGGTATTCCAGCATATAATACCGGAGGCATTCAACCATCAGCTGCTTCGGCGTCTTGTCGGTAAACGGCATTTCGAGCACGACTTCTATGCCGGCCTTATGGCATGCCTTCACCATGTCTTTCAGTTCCCTGACACCATCGCCGGAAGCGGCATAGGCGCTCTTAGGGGCAAAAAAGAAGCCTTCCCCGTATCCCCAGTAGTTCGTGTACTGCAGGCATTCCTCAAACTCATAGACAGGCATGCAGTGGATCTGGTTGATGCCAAGCTCCGTCAGATATGGTATCTTTTCCACTACCCCGGCGAACGTACCTTTATGGACCGCTTTGGATAAGCTGTGCTTTGTAAATCCACGGACGTGGAGGCTGTACGCGATTACCTCGTTATAAGGGATGTGGAGCGGCGCATCGCCCTCCCAGTCATATGTCCCCGTCTGTATGATACCCCTCACTTCATGCTGCTGTACGTCATATTCCCTCCGCCATACGCTCCTGCCCGCAAGTGCCCTGGCATAAGGGTCCACCACGATCCGTTCATCGAACATATAATTATATTCATAAGCGTCTGCTTCCATACCTTCCAGCGCAATGAAATGCACCTCCCCGATGGATTGCTCCACCGGGACCCGCTCGCACGGTTCACAGCTTCCGACCTCGTAGAGCAGAAGGCTGCATGTCCTGCCCTCCGGCACTGCGATGGAAAAATTGATCCTGTCATCTGTGATTGTAACGCCTAACGGCAATGGTTTCCCCTCAACTGCTTTCATATTTAAGTCCTTCCTGTTACTGCCAGCCATCTACTCCATACATATCTACATTGTCTTTATTAATCATGAATACTTCTTCATATACTTCCGGCTCAAACTCTTCGCCCTTTAAGATGCCGATTCCCGTCTTTGCTGCCGTCTTCCCCATGTTGATCGGGGACTGGGCCGCTGTCCCGGCTATCTGGCATCCCGCTTTTTTAAACTCTTTCTTTATGTCCGGCGATCCGTCTACGCCATATATGATGACGTCTTCCATCTTAGCCAGATTTACCGCGGTCATCGCACCTACCGCAATCTGGTCGTTGCCGCACATGATCGCGGTGATGTCCGGGTTCTCTTCCAGAATCTTTTTAGAAGCCTCCAGCGCTTTGTCAAACTCACCTCCGGTGTCTTCCCTTGCTACGACCTCAAAGCCCTTCTCGGCCTCTGCAATCGCTTCCTCGAAGCCCGTGATGCGGTCATTGATGGAATTCTGGGTCGGACATTCCAGGATGGCAATCTTGCCTCCGTCCGGACGCTTTGCTATCAGATCCTCCCCGCATATGAATCCTGCATTGTGATTGTCAGAACCTATGTATGCATCCACATACTCCATCTCTTTTACCTGGCTGTCCACGTTAATGATCCGAACGCCGGCATCCTTCAGCGCTTTGAGCGAATCTGTTATCTCCTCCCAGTCGACGGGGCAGAGAAAGATAGCGTCGATGCCTTCGTCTATCATCTCTTGTATCTGTGCCGCCTGCGACGCCGCGTCAGAAGCCGGATCCTTCGTGATCATTCGATACCCGTTACTTTCTATGGCCTCTCTTGTCGCCCCTTCCAGCGTTATAAAATAAGGGTTCTGCATATCGATTACGGAGAAGCCGAACACATAGGCATCTTCCTCTTCCCCTTCTATGTTATCATCGGACTCCTCATCTTTCACAGCATTGTCTTCCGGCGTCCCTACATTTTTCTTACAGCCGGACAGCGCGAACATACAGATAAGCATCACCGCTATTACACTTGACATTCTCCTCTTCATCATAATGTTTTATCCTCCTTATGCATTATTTTTCAAACGCACAGATATATTTTACACTATTTTCAAAGTTTTGGCTACTCTTTTCACATACGCCTGGAGATGGCAAAAACTCCCTTGCATTTTATACGTTCCTTTGGTACAGTTAATGTATCTTGATATGTAAGATATAATATTCGTATATAAAAGGAGATAAGACTATGAGCGAACAGCAATGCAATTGCGGACATGAGGACTGCTGCGGACATGACGATACCCCTATGGTTACCCTGACGCTTGATAATGACGAAGTGGTAGAATGTGCCATCCTTACCGTATATGAGGCCGGCGGCAATGAATATATCGCACTCCTCCCGCTTGATGAGAACGGAGACAGCGAGGAAGGCGACGTATACATCTACCGCTATAAAGAGACGGCTCCGGGAGAACCGGAACTGGAGAATATCGAAGATGATGATGAATATGAAATCGCTGCCGACGCCTTTGACGAATGGCTGGACATGCAGGAATTCGACGAATCAGACAGTGAGGAATAATTCGTTTACAAAACGGGAGGGATTGGCTTCTTTCCCGTTTTTTTCTTTGACGTAGCTGATGATGAGCTTTCGTTTTGCCCTTGTCATGGCTACATAAAAGAGCCGCCGCTCTTCCTCTATCTCATCTTCTGTCTTCGCCTTCTTATATGGGACTACCCCTTCGTTGCCCTGGATGATGAACACCGTATCGAACTCCAGCCCTTTTGAACCATGCATCGTCATCAGGGAGACGCTCTCCCCCGTTGCCGCGCTCTTCTTTGCCTGTTCCTTCAGCACCCGTTTGTATTGCTCCACATGTGCAAACCAGCCTTCAATCGTATCATATCCTCTGGAAAGCTCCTGTATCTCATCCAGCACTTGAAAGAGCTCTTGGCCGGGTATCTGCCTGTAAGCCGCATATTCATTCAGGAACCCGTCATAGCCGATACTTTTTCGCATATATTGGATTGCAAGATAAGGGGATTTGTTCTCCATCATCTTAATGTCCCACTCCAGCTGGTCTATCCGGTTCATCATCCAGTCCTTGTCGCAGTAGAAACGGCGGAGCGATTCATATGTCACAGGTTCCTCGCTCATGCTGTCCCGCCCGATGTACCGGTTCGGCCTGTTTGCAATCTGCAGGAAATGCCTGCGGCCGTATTCTTTCAGGACGAGATGGAAATAGCTGCTGATGTCCCGGGCGATGAAGTGGTCATATATATTGTCCATATGCTCTTTCATAGTGAAAGGGATATGGTATTCCATCAGGCTTTCCGACAGCGCCCTTGCATCCAGTCCTGTCCGGTACAGGACGGCAAGCTGGCTGTAAGGGATTCCCTGTCCGTTCAGCTTACGTATCTGCTCCACGACGTATCTGCCCTCTTCCACGCTGTCCTTCACTTCCTGTACGTGCACCGTCTCACCCGGCTTTCTGCCGGAACGGACCGCCTTACTGAACCGTTTCTGATTGTGTCCGATTACTCTGAGCGCGCCGTTGACGATGTGGGACGTAGACCGGTAGTTCACATCGAGAAGCACCTGCCTGGCATCTGGATAGTCTTTCTTAAATTCTGCCATGATCCCTGGCCTGGCACCCCGGAACCCATAGATAGACTGGTCGTCGTCTCCTACCACGAACAGATTGTCCTCCGGTGCCGCCAGCATGCGCACCACATCATACTGCACCTGGTTGATGTCCTGAAATTCATCTACAAGTATATAGCGGAATTTCTGCTGCCACTTTTCCAGTATATCCGGTCGTTTCAGAAACAGCTGGCAGCAGAGCAGCAGCATGTCTTCAAAATCAATCTTATTCCATCTTTTCTTCGCCGCCTCGTAATCGCAGTATATCGAGCGAAACCGCTCCTTGCCGAACCGGGCTGATTCATACGTTTCGATATCCAGACGGTCGTTCTTGATCCTCCCAATCTCTGTAGACAGATCCTTCAGATAATCCTTTTCCTCTTCGACCGAGAGGGTCCCTTCCATATCTGACTCTGCTATGACCTGACGCAGGAGCTGGTAGCGCTCTTCATCGGTGAGCAGATTCTCCTGTCCGATTCTTAAGGCCCACTTCAGAATCCCGTAGTAGATGCCGTGGAACGTTCCGAACGTAACCGGCAGCTGCTCTCCCATCACGGACAGAAAACGTTTCTTCATCTCATTGGACGCATACTTGGTAAAGGTAATGACCAGAATCTCTTCTGGCCTTACCTTATGCTTCTGAATCAGATATTCAATTCGTTTTGCGATGGTGAGTGTCTTCCCGGAACCGGGACCTGCCAGGACCATACATGGCCCGTCGTGGTGGGCGACCGCCTCATTCTGAGCACTGTTTAACCCCATATATACCTCTTATCTGCTTAAAAGTCCTATTCCCCTGCGGATTCTTTTCAGAGATTCCTCTTTCCCGAGTATCTCCATGATCTCAGTAGCACCGCCCGGGGTATTCTGCTTGCCTGATACCGCCGTGCGGACCGGCCACATCACGAAGCCCACTTTGCAGCCTTTCTCATCCACATAACCCTTTAATGCCGCGAACAGCGCATCATTGCTGAAGTCCTCCTGTGCCTCCAGCACAGGCAGGATATCCGTGAGCACCTCCAGCGAGTTCTCCTCGCTCGTCTTCATCTTCTTGTGGCAGTACATAGCCGTGTCATATTCCGGAAGCTCCTCAAAGAAATCAATCTGTTCTCTGATATCCGGGAATACTTCTATCCTCGTCTTTACGAGCGCGGCGATCTTCTTCAGATCATAGTCCTTCGTGATGGCCTCTTTCATATAAGGCTCTGCCATCTCATAAAACCGGTCAAAGTCCATGGCCTTCAGATATTCCCCGTTCATCCATCTCAGCTTCACAACGTCAAATACGGCCGGAGACTTGCTCATATGGCGGTAGTCGAATGCTTTCACAAGTTCTTCCAGCGAGAATATCTCCTGGTTGTCTTCCGGGCACCATCCAAGCAGCGCCACATAGTTGACGATCGCCTCGGACACGAATCCCTGATCCAGCAGATCTTCATAGGAAGAATGCCCGCAGCGCTTGCTCAGCTTCTTATGGTTCTCATCCGTGATGAGCGGACAGTGGACATAAGTCGGAACGTCCCATCCGAACGCCTCGTACAGGCGGTTGTACTTCGGCGCGGACGACAGATACTCGTTCCCCCGCACCACATGGGTGATGCCCATGAGATGGTCGTCGATGACATTGGCAAAGTTATAGGTCGGATATCCGTCTGATTTCATAAGGATCATATCATCCAGCTCTTCATTCGGAACCGTGATATCTCCATATATATCGTCATGGAACGTCGTCGTCCCTTCTGCCGGCATATTGATACGGATGACATATGGCTTCCCGGATGCCAGGTTCGCCTCCACCTCTTCCCTGCTCAGGTTCAGGCAGTGCTTGTCATACGTGATGATCTCGGTTCCAGATTCCGACACCTTGCTCTTTAACGAATCCAGGCGCTCCTTGTCGCAGAAGCAGTAGTACGCCTCTCCCTGCTCCACGAGCCTCTCGGCGTATTCCATATATAATCCGGAGGCGTTCCTCTCGCTCTGTACGTAAGGGCCCACGCCCCCATCTTTATCCGGCCCTTCATCATGGATGAGCCCGGTCTTCTCAAGCGTACGGTAAATAATCTCAAGCGCACCGTCCACAAACCGTTCCTGATCCGTATCCTCTATCCTGAGCATAAAGTCTCCGCCTTCATGCTTCGCTATCAGATACGCATACAGCGCTGTCCTCAGATTTCCTACATGCATTCTTCCGGTAGGACTCGGTGCAAATCTTGTTCTTACTTTCCTCATGATCATTCTCCTAATTCTTTTAGTATTTCTCCAAGAGCATCTTCTACACTCTTATGTACGATTACATCGGCAAGCTTATCCGAGAAGTGCTTCTCCGGATTGATCAGAACGAGCTTATCCCCTTCATAGTAATCAATCAGCTGGCTGCAGAGATACGTCTTCAGATTGGTTCCGAGCACGAGCAGCACATCCGCTTTCCTGACCTCTTCCGCCGCCTCCGTGATGACGCGGTTGTCGACCATCTCGCCAAACAGGCATATCTTCGGGCGTATCGGTGTGCTGCACGCCTGGCAGAGCGGTATCCTCTTGGATTCGGTTATATACTCTACCGGATATTCCTTTCCGCAGTGCGGACAGTAGTTATCATACACGCTGCCGTGGAGATTGATGACATTCTTGCAGCCGGCCCTCTGCGGAAGTCCATAGATGCGCCTCGTGATGACCGACTGGATAAGGCCTCTTTTCTCAAGCTCCGCCATCTCATAAAAGCATCTGCCAGGTGGCTTATCCAGCATCTTCAGTATCTCGCTGCGGTAGAATTCATAGAACTGCTCTTTCCTTGTGGAGTAGAAGGAGCTGCTGAATATCTCCTCCACGGAATAGCCGTACCTCTGCTCGATCTCATACGACTCATCCCCATCCCTGATTGCAGGGTATCCGCTTTCCAGGAGCATGCCAAAACCACTTAAAACCGTAGTATGCCTGCTCTCTTTCAATATCTCCGATAGTGTCTTTCCTAACATACGCCAGCCCTCCCTCCTGCTGTTTTTCGTACTCTTATTGTACCATATTTTCCTATCTGCTCCAACCTTTTCTGATTCTTCTTTCCTTCCAGTAACGAATCTGGAAGAACTCTCTAGGTATGGATACGATAAATACGATTCCAAGCACGATTCCGAACGCTATCTTAATCGAGTCCAGGCCTTTCTGGGCGGCGAGGGATAGCTGGTTCGTCACTAGATAGTAGGCCGTATAATAGATGCCGGCGCCGGGCACGAGCGGGAAGATGCCTGATACGAGGAATATCGTAATCGGACATTTCATCCTCACCGTGAGCATCCTGGAGATGAGCACCACGATAAGCGCTCCCAGGAATGCCGCTACTGCTGAGGACGTATACCGGCCTGACAGGGCAAAGACGAGCCATCCGGCCGTACCGGTCATTCCACAGCTCAGGTAATATCTCTTCGGTACGTTGAACAGCACCGCATATGCCATCGTCCCTATAAACGGGCAGGCAACGTTCATAAAAATGTCATGTATCACAGCGCCAGCCCCCCAAACATATTATTATAGATACTAAGTGTGATTCCCACTCCTATGGCAATATATACGAACACGAGCAGGGCATCTATCATCCGTACCGTCCCTGACAGGAAATCGCTGTCTGCGATGTCACGGATCGCATTGACGAACGCGACGCCCGGAATGAGCGGCATGATGGAGCCGATGATCATCCCCTCCAGCCTGACCGGACCGGGAAATGGCAGATGGACCGCCGCGACAGCCAGCGCTGTGATAATCACGCCGCCGGCTATGTTTATGATAATCTTAGACATATGATGCCGCTTGCCGACGAGCACCCAGATATAGAGCAGGCAGCCGATGCAGAACGCGATCACGCTCTCCAGCGCCGAGGCCCCGAGCAGGAAACCGAAGAATCCGCTTCCTGCCCCTGCAGCCAGTATCTGGAAGTAGCTGCGTTTGGGCGGTATGCCGTCTATCTCCCCGAGCTTCTGAAGCGCCTCGTCCACCCCGACGCGGCCCGCCGATATCTCTCTGGAGAGATCGTTCACTTCAGCCACTATCCCAAGATGCGGAGCCGAAAGAGGCACATGCTTCACTTTCGTATATGCCTCCTGCACGCCATTCTCAGCGCTCACGAATATACCGTGGCTCAGCGTAAAGATATCTACCTTATCCACGTGAAAACGGTTGCATATGCGCGTAATCGTCTCCTCCACACGGAAGATCTCACCCCCGTTTTTCAGTAGTATCCTGCCGGCTTCCAGAGCCAGATTCACCACTTTCTTGACATCCACTTCGGAATCCAGATACTTCTTGAGATACACCATGTCCGTCAGGAGCTTCCCGTCCTCGTAGATCGGCTCATCGTAATTGTCTATAAAAAAGTTCACGATAATGTGGGAGTTTACGAACCCGCATTTCTCATAGAATCCTATGCTCTTGGCACAATTGCCCGTGCCGACATAAAGCGTGTCGCACCGGTTGCTGTAATGTTCACACAAGTAATGGATCATATATCTGGCATATCCCTTGCCTTGATGCTCTGGCTTCGTCGCTATATTCTTAAGCTCGCACTTCCGGTTCTTCAGCAGAACCACGACCGCAACGGTCATGACCTGCTCCCGGTCGCACAGCACGAACATCTCACCGTCGTCAAGGTAACGGTCAATCATATTTTCCTGAGGGTCTGCCAGCAATAAATAGTCCAGATATGCCTTCTTGTCTTCCGTAATCTGTCTGATATTCATACTTATTACCCCTGTGTCTGTTTAATCCAGCCTATTATATCACCAGTCACCTACTAATTTCAATCACTTCCCCAATTATCTCTCCCTGCCGGATATACATAGAGCGTTCCATCTGCCTTATACAATATCCCGCCGTCGCTGTAGTATGCAGGATTCCCTTCCACCACTTCTATAAACATCAGATTGGGGAATGATTCGAGCACTCCCGGTGCGATATAGATGATATTCGGCGGAATATAGAAATCGACTATCAGATCTTCCAGTCCAGCGAAGGCGCCTGCCTCGACTCCGAGGCAATCCGGGGATGTCGGCAGGATGATGGTAGCCTCCTCCGCAACAGCATCCGCATCGGTGTAACCCGTTATATATCCTCTGTCATCACATATATAAGTCGGGAATTCCTTCCAGCCTGCATACAGGTGTACCTCTGTCTGCCCATTTTCAATGCCTGCAAACGGAACGGTACAGGAAGGATCCGTGTACCAGCCGTCGAATACTTTACCGAGTCTTCTGGGTTCTGCCACCGAAGAGATATCCAGGTAATACTCATCAAGCGTCATCTCTGTCTCGGACAGCGTACCTCCGTTGCCGTGAAACGTTACGAGTACGGAAACAAGCGGTTCCGTCCCGGCGTCCGGCACTTGCTCCTCTTCTTTTTCTGTGCTTCCGGATACCGGGTAACGCTTGTCTGCTGCATCGGCCTTCTTAGGATTCCGATTATCCTCCGCCTGAATGTCTTCTGCAAGTCCTTTCCCGGGAAGAATTACAATCCCGGCTTCTTCCGGATGGTCCAGCAGCCGCCTGAAAGGCTTGGCATCCGGCAGTCCAGGCGCTGGTCCCGGTATCTGTATAACTGTGTCTTCGACATATTCCACTCCGGAGGAAACCGTCTCCGGTACTGGCTGTCTCAGACTGGCAATATACAGGCAGCCCAAAGACGCAGCAAGAAGAGTGCCTGTCATGATCTTTCCGGTCTGAATTCTGAATCTTCTTCCTGTTGTTCGTAATGTCAAAACATCTTCCACTATTAACACCTCACATTCAATTCATTATAAGGCTTGGAAAGAACAAATGAAAAGTGGCATCTCGCCACACGCAAGACGCCACTTTTCATATTAGAAAACAATCTGGTGGTTTCCACGGTTAATTTAGTTGATAAATCCTGCTTTCTTAAGCTCTTCCTCTGCTTTAGCAAGATTTGCGTCTGAAACGAGGATAATCGGTCCTGTACAGCCCATACCACTCTCTGCATAGACACCAATCTTCCACAGGGCTTTCACGCCGTCCTCAAGATCCATGATCTCAATTCCCGCTATCTGGGACGTAACCGGCTCTTTCGGCGGCGCTTTCACTTCCTCGGAATCTCCTGCTGTCTTTTCAGAAGCTTTTCTGGCGGCAAGAATCTCTTTCAGGCCGGCTTTGTTGGCTGCATCGAACTCCTTCTTTGCAACTTCAAACACCTTGCCCCTGACAAGCTGTGCCGCATAGCGGATTGCCCCGGTGATAAGCGGTGCACCTGAAGCACGGGAGATGATCATCACAAGCTGCTCGTACCCTTCCCCTATCCCGGGGCCGTAGCCGTATCCCGATGCCTCATAGCTTCCTCCTGTCGTATAAGAGGACAGCATCTTAATCAGGATGTTTCCTGACAGGGAATCACATACCATAATGTCCGGTGAGCCCTGGAGCACATCGTTGCCTCTCATCACGCATCCTCCATCCGCTCTGGCCGATTCCGCAAAGTTTATACCATAGCCATTTTCTTTCAGCTGCTTCAAAGCGATCTCTGTCTGGCGGGCGCCGTCTACATTCAGGATTCCCACCGTCGGATCTGCCTTTCCACAGGTCTTAGCTGCAATAATGCCGTAGATAGCATTCTTAATCATGCCTTCGATACGGTCGGCACTCGATGTACCTGTCGTCGTCGCCACATACATCTCCCTGCCTTTGGATGGTGTGATCGCACGCCCCACAGTGGATACACCAATCGGAAACGGAAAGTGCATCGTTACCGCACCGTCTACTTCCTTATTCTTCAGGAGCTCTTCCATCTTCTTATGGCCTTCGTCTTCGTCAGCCACTTTCACTGTAGTCACTCCCTCTGCTTCGAGCGTACCGATGTAGTACACATCGATACCCTCTCTTGCCGCTGCTACCGCTGCTTCCATGGAATTCTCTTCCCCATGTTCGCTTCCCATGCCTGTCAGCGCAATCTTCGGCTTCTTTCCAAAGCTTCCGGTCTCAAGCCCTTCCGCCATCTCCATAAAGGTGGAGGCAATCATCTTCTCTATATTATCTGCCATATTCACCACCCCTTACTCTGCCATCAGAGTCGCGGCAAAATCTTTCATCGCCTTCGCAATGAGTCCTTTGACTTCCTCTTCGGATACGCCTGCCGCCGCACTTTCTTCCTCGGCCGTATTGCCGTGGATTACAAAAGATACGCCGTCAAACAGATTGGTCATACGTCCGAGGAAAAGGCTTCCCTTACCGATAATCATCGCATTCCTGATCTTGCCGTCAAGGATGTCCTCACGCGCAAAACCGATATACGGAACTCCTGACGGAATGTGTCCCTGCGTAGGTGCCCATCCGGTAAGACCGTGTTCCTTCGTAAACGCCGCCAGCTCCTTCTTGTCCAGCTCACCGCGCTTCACAGCGAGGGCCGCGATCATCTTGTAGTTCGCAAGCGGAACGTCTCCTGCTCCTGCCGGCTTCGTGATATCCGGATTCTGCATCTCCGGAGAATACTTGTCGATATCCGGAATCTTCATTCCTGCTTTGTCAAGCGAATCTGTGACAAGGCTTCCGATGACAGCCTGCGGTGCGGAGCCCGTACCGACACTGTGGCGGCCGAGCATATTCAGATCTATCTCAGGGTTCACGCCGTCATTTTCAGAGATGACTACCGCAAAGCCTCCGAGGCAGTCTTCCAGGATCGGAAGTCCTTTCTTGATGTGATCCTTGCCGTTCATGCCAAGCTTGGCCGTACATCCTCCGGATGTGACGACAACCGTCTTGTATGCGCCTGACTTGACAAGGGCTGCCGCTTCGATCACGGCGTGTGCCGGTGCGGCACAGAATCCTCTTGCATCAGAACCTGTAGCGCTGACCAGGCCTGCAACTTCCGCCGCAGCTTTGGCAAAGTTTCCGCCGCCTCTCTGGTTCATGTCGCCGCATGCCTCTTCTGCACAGTCTATAACATATTCTACATCCGCCTTGTCAATCCCTGCATTGCGTACCGCATAGAGCAGCGCCAGAACACTGGAAGCCTTGCTCATAAGGTTCTCATGCATGACATGGGCAGATAAGTTAACGTCGATATCATGGGCTCTTTTTACACAGCCTACTAATTTTCCATCGTGATATAACCCTTCTGCATGCTCTTCGTTGACGAAATGCTCTATCTCGCCCAGTTCCACGCCCTCGTGGACTTTTTCAACGATATCGTCAGAGATGATCGGGTTTGCGGCAAACGCGTCCTTATACTTTGCCACAAATTCTTTGTCCAGCCTTACGACCTCGAACATATCGCTTGCCTGCACGAGGAACAGGAACTCCTCCTGCGGCATAATCTCGCCATATTTACCGAATCGGTCGGCTCCCTCTTTGTTCTTGTCATACCAGGGGAACTCTACCTGAGCCAGTTCATCCGGATGCACATTGCCGATATATGTCTGGTTTGGCCAATATTCTACTGCCTCTTTAAAAGAACGCAGGTTGTTCGGCACCTCTTTCAGATATTCGGAATCTGGATTGACGATTCTCTCCGTCGTCTGCGTCGTTCCATTATATAAAACCATATCCGGGGTATGTACTAATACATAACTTGCCCCTTTGATTACACTGTTCATTGGTTTTCCACCTTTCATTAAATATACGGGGTGGTGGGGTGACACCACCCCACACACTTAAAATTTACAGAACTCGTCTCTGATGGCTGTCATTTCATTAATGATATCATCAACATCGAGTACCATTTCCATCATACTGATCTGCTCATCATACACTTCTTCGTCGAACTCTTCTTTCATCTCTGGTTCGCACACGTGATATACTTTGAGTCCAAGCTGGACCCCTGTCAATGGACCTGCGAAAGTAGGATCTCCTGCTGTTACGGTCTCTGCTGCAAGGCCTGAAGCTTCACCTTCTGCAGCACCGAGAACTACTACTAAGTTCTCTGCACCATATTCATCAGCAAATTCTTTTACTCTCTTCTGATTTTCCAAGTCCATTGCGCCTGCGCTCGTTCAGACGAAACATTCCGTGGATGAGAATACTACCTCGGCACCGGCAGTCTTAACGCATTCTGCGATAGCCGGCCCCGGGATTCCATCACGGTCTCCGATAATTATTGCTTTTTTTCCATCTAAAATAGCCATAATTATGCTTTCTCCTTTCTTGTGTGTTGCTAGTTGTATTTATGATAAAGAAAACTATCCTTGATTAGATATATTTCTTAATCATCGCCTCGATGTTCTCCGGTGTCGCGTCGTCTTTCACGACCTCTTCCACCTTCTCGCCGTCTTTGTATACAGCCATGACAGGAAGTCCTAACACTTTCTGCGCGATTGCAAGGCGGCGTGCCTTCGTCGTGTTCAGGGACGTGAATTTCATCTTGTCCCCGTATGTGTCTGCAAATTCATGAACCTTTGGCATCAGAGCCTGGCATGGCACGCATCCGTCACCGTAAAAGTCTACAAATACATAGCCTTCTGCCTTTAACACTTCTTCTTCAAATGTTTCCTTCGTTACATCAATCATCTTCCTCTACCTCCTAAAAATAATCTGATAAGCTTCTCTCTACCTGGACTGCAGCTATGGCTCCGTCCGCAGCAGCGGTTACGACCTGTCTCAGGCTCTTGATACGCACATCGCCGGCCGCATATACGTTCGGAACGTTCGTATGCATATCATCGTCCGTCTTGATATAACCTCGCTCGTCCATATCTACGATGCCTTCAAACAGCTTGGAATTCGGAACCGTTCCGATGAAGCCGAACAACCCGAACATGCCGTCCTCAGGGTCGGCTTCTACTTTACGCGTCTCGCCGGTCTTTACATTCTTGACGATCATGCCCTGGAGAATGTCATCCCCGTACACCTCTTCTACGACACTGTCCCAGAAGAAGTCGATCTTCGGATTGGCAAATGCTTTCTCCTGGATAGACTTTGCGGCACGAAGCTCGTTACGTCTGTGGATGATCGTGACTTTTCTGGCAAATTTGGTGAGATACATCGCTTCCTCGACTGCGGAGTCCCCGCCGCCGACTACGTACACTTCAAAGTCTTCAAAGAAGTTCGCATCACATGTAGCACAGTAGGATACGCCCTTGCCCATGAATTCCGCCTCGCCTTTGCAGCCGATAGGTCTGGAGTAAGCGCCTGTGGCGATAATGATATTTTTCGCCTGATATTCTGCCTTCGCGCTCTTCAGTACCTTCACGTCGCCTTCCAGCTCTACTTCAGCAATCGTGTCTGATACACGTTCAACACCGAATTTTTCTGCCTGTCCTGTCATCCTTGCGATAAGCGAAGGTCCTGATTCGCCTTCTACCATCTGCCCCGGATAATTCTCAATCTCGTCCGTGATTGCAATCTGTCCGCCATCCTGCCCTTTTTCAATTATCAGCGTAGAAAGACGGCTTCTGCCTGCATACAGCCCTGCCGCGAGACCGGCAGGACCTGCACCCAGGATAATTACGTCATAAATCTTGCCCATGGGATTCATCTCCTTTTTCTTGTTAAAGTAACATCTGCTCTAGTCAAAAATCGTCTGACCGTCAACTTCTGTCGTAAGAGCGTCAAGCGCTTTTTCAACAATGTGGCGGCGAAGCTCCTTCTCCTCGGCAGCATCCAGAGCCGGATTGCCGAGCGGATGAGGAATTGCGATAGCCGGTACGATCCTGTTCGCGCCAACCGTCATCGATATCGGAGTGACTGTACATATATGCACAACCGGGATGCCCGCTCTCTCGACCTCTTTCACCATCGTTGCACCGCAACGAGTACAGGTGCCTCATGTAGAGGTGAGGATTACGGCATCTACTCCGTCAGCCAGCAGCTTCTTCGAGAACTCAGCTGCAAATGCCTTGGAGGACGCAACTGCAGTTCCGTTACCGGTCGTCGTATAGAACAGATGATGGAGCTCACCGATCTTTCCTTCTTTTTCCATGTCACGAAGCACATCTACCGGAAGCACGCGGTCCGAATCTTCATTCGCGTATACCGGATCGTATCCGCCGTGGGCCGTCTCATACGTCTCTTCCGTCAGATCCATGACGCCTGCGATGTCGTATTCACCGTAATGTGACGCACTGGAGCTCTCGATATGGTCCGGATTCCCTTTCGGTACGATACCGCCTGATGTGACAAGGGCGATCTTGGCATGTGCTAGGTCTTTGACCGCCGGGTTTGGATCCACCCTGTCGAAGTCCGGCATCGGGTATTCCGTAGTAAACGGCTTGTCAGCCAATTTCTGAAGCAGCATCTTTACCGCTCTCTTTGATCCTCTTTCTTCCTCGAAGAAGTTCACGCGCACACCGTTCGGCATATAGCCTTCCTGGCAGGACGCGCCGATTGCTTCTCCTTTGGCAAGCTTAAGAGCTAAAGGAGCCATCTTCGCTACCGCGCCTCTCATGCCGGCCGCGCTGTTCTTCGTGGCAACCATATATACCTGGTTCTTGAACATATCGGCACCCGGATTCTCCACATACATGCCTGTGATGGCCGGTATGCCAAGCTCTTCCTGGACCGCTGCTGCTATCGTACCGCACGCAACGCCATAACGTCCCGCATTGAATGCCGGGCCTGCGATGAACACGTCAGGAGCCTGCTCTTTTACCATCGCAAGGACATCTGCCTTTGCTTTCTCAAGGTTCTCGTTAAAGTAGGAGTCGCCGCACACGATCGTGGCGATAATCTCAGCCTCATCTTTAAAATTCATGTTAAATGCCATACCCGGTCCTACCACTTCACCTACGCGAAGCTCCGCCGGATAATCCGCTTTTTCTTCCCCGCCGATGTTAGCGAAGAACTGGTTGATGTAATGTACAACTTTAATTTTGCTCATTTACTGTATCCTCCCTTATTATCTCGCGCTCAGTTTGTTGAAACCAGTTTCGTTTGTCGCACCTGTCAGAACCTGAAGCTCCACTTCCAGGGAACCGTCCTCGCGAAGCGTCTCTTCGCTGGCTCCGGCAATCTTGGTCACATAGTCAAGAGTTCCGATAACTTTGTCCAACTTAGGCAGGATAATAACCTGGTTCGCGTTTCCGCCTGTCACCACTGCGTCTGCTGCCGCGTCTGCATCTGCAAGAGACTGGGATCTTCCGTCACGTCCGGCATATTCGTCTGTGATGATAACCGTCTTGACACCCTCTGCCTCGATCTTCTTGCAGTTCATGATCAAGTCCGTATCCGGGTTTCCGAATCCTTCCTGGGATACGATGACACCGTCAAGGTCTAACATCTTGCAAAGCTTTGCGGTCCAGTCTGAGGAACGCTGCTTGTCTGCAAGGTATACGTTTTCATTTGTGATGATCTGGCATACGAAGTTGATTGTCTTGCCGTGCTCTTCAAACATATCATGTACGACCGGATTGTTCAGGTGCACATAGGTCGGGTTCTTGTCGCATGCGGATACGCAGTTGCCGGATACGATAGCGCCGTCCATGATCTCCGTCGGATTCAGGACAGTCGGAAGCACTTTCTTCGCGTCTACGCCGTACACATATGTATCGTGCAGAAGCCCCTGGCTCTGAAGCATCTGTACGTATGCGACTCTCGGAAGGTCCGGATATTTTTCCATGCCTTCTTTGATCGTGCATGTCTCATACACTTTCGTCTCGTCCGGTGTAAGGTTCCGTGCAAGTTCCCCGATATATACCGCAACCCGGAAGCCTGCAAACCTTACTGCCTTCTCATAGTCGTGCTGTTTGATACCGTCTACCGGTTCACATACCATAACGAGGTTGAGCGTCTTTGAAAATGGCGTATAGTCCGCGCCAGGGCCTGTCATGTCGATGATGCCTTCCTGGAAGCCTACTATCTTGCCGGCCGTAACGACCGCCATGCCTTTTAACGCATAAGTCTTGCCGCTTCCTACCGTATCTACCTTAGAGATGACGCCCGGGAAGATTCCCCCTCTTCCTTCTACTTTAACACGTGGCTCGATGACATCCTTCACAGGGGTGATCCTCACGCTCTCACCTGGCTTTGCAATGTCGAATGATACGCTCTTGATCTTCTCGTCCTCGAGAGCTACTGCCTTTACAGCCTCTTCTGATACATAAAGGATTCCGTCTTCAATCTTGGATTCTGCCGCGAACTGAATATCCTTGATGTATATGTGTCCCATTTCTAATTTCACGTATTGTTCCCTCCTTAAGTTAAATGTTGTTATTTGTTGAAGCTTTCGCTTGTTACAACCTCCCGCATACCTGGCCGGACGCTTCCTGCCCGGCTGTGCAGACATTACCACACGTCTGCCGATGTTATCGCGCTTTCCAGTAGGGTCCAGTCTATCATCTGGAAGTCATCATATACCTCGCGCTTATACTTGTCTGACTTGAACACGAACTTGCCGCACGCCTCTATGGCATTCTCGATGATAACGACCGACCTCGGGTCTACCTCCCCCTTTCCTGCCGACAGCATGATTGATTTATATGGTGTTTCATTAGGCTTTACACTCCCCGACAAAGGGTGTGATAAAAGCGTGTGCCCTTCATGTATTCTGTCTCTTACCGCCCTGAGCACTTCCTCATAAGAAATCTCTTCGTACTCCACGTTATGCGTTCCGCCGATTTTCTCCGGTACAAGTGGATTATTCGTTATTATTATGTAATCATTCTGCATCCCATCCACCTCTTCGACTGGATAATTATGGTAATCAAATTTTGAATAAAAAAAGGACGATATAAACACAGATGTGCAATTCGTCCTTTCTGTCTTTTGGCGTAATCATCTTACTTCAACACAAGATTCAGAATGCGGTCCTTTTCCCAGTCCTTTTGCCTGAAAGTTTCACCCCACAAGTGTTCACCCTCACCTGTCCGGCTTGCCTCTTCGGCGGCCATATGCATGGCTCTCTCTTGAAAAAAAATCAACCCGCTGTTAAATTTTATTTATAGACGCAATGAATATATCTTATTGCTTGTTTTAATATTAACTTATTGTTAATAATTTTTCAACCTTTTCAAATGAGAAAGTTCGATTTGGTAATTTCACACAACAAATCCCATTTAAATTTATGTATATTTACTCCAAACTTATTTTGACTTCTTATTTAAAAAGTTCTTATAATAATCGTCATGCACTTTCTTGATCATGCCGCTCAGCGCGAACAGGCCTAGAATATTCGGGATGACCATCATGGAATTGAAGCAGTCGGCCATATTCCACACAAGGTCAACCTGGGCGAGAGAGCCGAGTACGACGCAGGCAGCCACGAGCAGGGAATACACTTTCACGGCTTTGGCGCCAAACAAGTATTTGATGTTCGCCTGGCCGAAGAAATACCATCCCACGATCGTAGAGAATGCAAAGAAGAACATGCATACTGCGATGAAGATATCCCCTCCTTTGCCGAACAAAGTGGAAAATGCATACTGGCTCAGTTCCGCTCCTGTCTTCCCCGTAGGGATTGACTTTGTCGTAATGATGACAAGCGCCGTCAGGTTCAGGACGACAAACGTATCGATGAACACGCCGATCATTGCCACGAATCCCTGTTCCACCGGATGGTCTACCTTGGCGACCGCATGTGCGTGCGGCGTAGAGCCCATACCGGCCTCATTGGAGAAAAGGCCACGGGCCACACCCTTTGTGAGCGCCAGCTTGATCGTTGCCCCGACCGCGCCGCCTGCGATGGATGACGGGCTGAAAGCGCCGACGATAATCGCGTGGAACGCGTAAGGTATGTTCTTATAGTTATAGATGATTACAATCAATGCCCCCACGATATACAGCGCAGCCATAATCGGGACTATCGTCTCTGTCACCTTGGCAATCCGCTTCATGCCGCCCATGAATACGGCCAGAGCCAGAACTGCGATGATGACCCCCATCACTGCCTGGGGAACGCCGAAAGCCGTGTGGAAAGCTGCCGCGATAGAGTTGGACTGTACCGCATTGCCCATGAAGCCAAGCGCCAGGATTATCAGTACTGCAAATATGCCCGCAAGCACTTTGCCGAACGTGCCCTTGAATGCCGCACGGATATAATATACGGGACCTCCCGTCACCTCACCGTCGTCACCTACACATTTGTACTTCTGCGCCATGATGGCTTCTGAAAATATGGTTGCCATGCCGAGAAAAGCCGCGACCCACATCCAGAAGATTGCTCCGGGCCCTCCGATTGCAAGTGCCGTAGCAGCCCCGGCTATGTTGCCGGTACCTACCTGCGCCGCGATTGCCGTAGCCAGTGCCTGGAATGAGGACATGCCGTCGGCTCCTGCCTCCCCCTTCTTGTGGAACAGGCCGCCGAACGTCCTTTTCATGCCTTCCTTGAATCCTCTTACCTGGATAAACCCAAGCCTTACGGTAAACCAGATGCCGCCAAGCAGAAGCGCAGCAATCAGGATGTAATCCGCAAGATAATGCTGAATCGTCAAGACAATGTCATTTAATGTATCCATTCTAAATTCCCTCCTTCTCTCATAGATACGGCCGATAACCAGACCTTACCTATCGATAAGTATATGATAAATTATTAACAAAGTAAATGCAACAGGATTCTTCACTAATGATGATTTTTGGTGAATTTTCTTCAATATTCACATTTACACATTGAATTTACGTTGACATACATCTGAAGATTTGTGTAAAATGCCAACGCCCTGGCACAGGCTGCAAAAAAGGCAGCCGCCGGAATCCACTCCGGCAGCCGCCTTATATTCTATCTGCTAGACATTGATCTCTGCGCTCATGCCAAGCACTTCTTTGTTTGCTTCAAGCAGCGGTGATACCGAGTCCTTAAGGAACGCATCTACCTGCACCGCCGCACGTCCGGTATATCTGGACGGATCCATCGTCTTCTTAAGCT
Organism: Extibacter sp. GGCC_0201; assembly: GCF_017566055.1. Lineage (NCBI taxonomy): Bacteria > Bacillati > Bacillota > Clostridia > Lachnospirales > Lachnospiraceae > Extibacter > Extibacter sp. GGCC_0201. The sequence continues at coordinate 83,765 of NZ_JABFCH010000015.1, forward strand.
CTTCTTCGCTCAGATTGAATGCCGGATCTGCCGCGATGAGTTCCAGCAGATTGTTATCCAGCCCTTTTTCTTTGACATTTCTTCCTGCCTCCATGGACAGCTCCCGGATCTTCTCATGCAGTTCCTGCCTGTCGCCGCCTGCCTTGACCGCGTCCATCATGATATTTTCCGTGGCCATGAAGGGCAGCTCCGACATAAGACGCTTTTCAATCACCTTCGGATACACGACGAGGCCGTCCACGACGTTCAGGCACAGGTCCAGGATGCCGTCCACAGCCAGGAAGCCTTCCGGTACGCTGAGACGCTTGTTCGCGGAATCATCCAGCGTCCGTTCAAACCACTGCGCCGCCGATGTTATGGCAGGATTCAGCGCGTCCGCCATCACATAGCGGGACAGGGATGCAATCCTCTCGCTTCGCATCGGATTTCTCTTGTACGCCATCGCGGAAGAGCCTATCTGGGTCTTTTCAAATGGCTCTTCCACCTCTTTCAGATGCTGCAGGAGCCGTATATCGTTAGAGAACTTATGTGCGCTGGCGGCTATGCCTGCAAGCACGTTCACGACTCTTGTATCCACCTTGCGCGAGTAGGTCTGTCCGGATACCGGATAGCATGCTTTAAATCCCATCTTTTCTGCGATCATCGGGTCTATCCTGTCTATCTTCTCCTGGTCTCCCTCAAACAGCTCCAGAAAGCTCGCCTGGGTCCCGGTCGTCCCCTTGGAGCCGAGCAGCTTCAGGCTGTCCTTCACATACTCCAGATCTTCCAGATCCATCATAAATTCCTGCATCCAGAGCGTGGCCCTCTTCCCCACCGTCGTAGGCTGGGCAGGCTGGAAGTGTGTGAACGCAAGCGTCGGAAGCGCCTTGTATTCATCCGCGAATGCGGCAAGCTCCGCTATGACGTTGAGGAGCTTCTTTCTCACGATCTCCAGCGCTTCCGCCATGATGATGATGTCAGTATTATCGCCGACATAGCACGATGTGGCGCCAAGATGGATGATCCCTTTCGCCTTCGGGCACTGCTGCCCGTATGCATATACATGCGACATCACATCATGCCGGACGACCTTCTCTCGTTCTCTCGCCACATCATAGTTGATATCGTCTTTGTGTTCCTTCAATTCTCCAATCTGTTCATCCGTAATCGGAAGCCCGAGATCCTTCTCCGTCTCGGCCAGCGCAATCCAAAGCCTTCTCCATGTCCGGAACTTCTTGTCCGGAGAAAAGACATACTGCATCTCTTTGCTGGCATAACGCTCTGATAACGGGCTTACATATCTGTCTGTACTCATATTCTTTATCCTTTCATCCAATTTCATAAATCCACCCCATATGCTCCGAGTCTATTCAAAAGCCTGTGAGACATCCTTCCCCGGCACTTCCATCGGGTAGTTGCCTGTAAAGCATGCATCGCAGTATCCGAGGTCCCCTACCATATCTTTCAGCTTGTCTATCTCCATATAGCCGAGGGAGTCCGCCCCGATCATCTTCTGTATCTCATCCGGCGTATGCGTATGGGCGATCAGCTGCTCATTGGAAGGTACATCCGTTCCGAAATAACACGGATACAGGAAAGGCGGGGAGCTTATTCTGACATGGACTTCTAGAGCGCCTGCCTTTTTCAGCATCTTGATGATATTGGCGCACGTCGTACCCCGCACGATGGAATCGTCAACCATCACGATCCGTCTGCCCCGTACCACTTCCTCTATGACATTGAGCTTGATCTTCACGCTTGACTCCCGCTCGCTCTGGCTCGGCTTGATGAACGTACGGCCTACATAGCTGTTCTTATGGAAGGCCATGCCGTACGGGATCCCCGACTCTTCCGAATAGCCTTTCGCGGCTACGAGCCCGGAGTCCGGCACCCCGACAACGAGGTCCGCGGCTACGGGATAAGACTTTGCAAGCGCTCTTCCCGCTATAATCCGGGAATGATACACGTTCACACCGTCAAGCGTACTGTCTGTCCTGGCAAAGTAGATATATTCAAAGATACATCGGGCCTGTTTCCCTGCATCGATTGCCATGCTCCTGTCTGATTCGATGCCATGCTTTGTAAATGAAACGATCTCACCCGGCTCGACATCCCGCACAAAGTCCGCGCCTACGGCAGAAAGGGCGCAGCTTTCCGATGCCAGGATATACGTATTCCCGCGCTTACCGATGCAGAGCGGCTTCAGACCGAAGGGGTCTCTGGCTCCGATCATCTTCCTTGGAGAACTGACGACGAGCGCATATGCACCCCTGATCTTCTTCATCGCATTCTTTACCGCATCCTCGGCCTTCCCCGTATTCAGACGTTCCCGTGCGATATGGTACGCAATCACCTCAGAGTCGATGGTCGTCTGGAAGATGGCCCCGGTGTATTCCAGCTCCCTCCGAAGCTCCACCGCATTCGTCAGATTGCCGTTGTGGGCGATGACGAGCGTCCCTTTCACATAGTTGATGACAAGGGGCATGGCATTCTCCGCCCTGGAGCCCCCTGCTGTGGAATAGCGCACATGCCCTACTCCGAGATTTCCTTTCAGTTCCCTGAGGGACTCCTCGTCAAAGACGTCATTGACAAGTCCGAGCCCTTTCTTCGAGCGTACTTTTCTTTCCCCATATGTGTCCGTCACTGCTATGCCGCAGCTTTCCTGCCCGCGGTGCTGTAATGCGAAAAGCCCATAATATACGGTGGGGGCTACATCGCCCCCATCCATATCATAGGCTCCAAATACACCACATTCTTCTCCCATACCTGTCGTGACCTTTTCAAACTGGTTCATGAATGTTTAAGCTCCTTACTATTTTATGCCGATTCTTCTGAACACTTCCTGATATGCGTCTTCCACATTGCCCATATCCCGGCGGAAACGGTCCTTGTCCAGCTTCTCATGTGTCTTTATATCCCAGAGGCGGCACGTATCCGGAGATATCTCGTCTGCCAGGATAACGTCCCCGTGGAATCTTCCGAATTCAATCTTAAAGTCGATCAGCTCGATCCCTGCGTCTGCAAAGAACTTTTTGAGCACTTCATTGACTTTGAACGTATACTCTGTAATCTTCTCGATCTCTTCCCTCGTAGACGCGCCGATCGCGATTGCCATGTAGTCATTGATCAGCGGATCTCCCAGGTCGTCGTCCTTATAGCTGAATTCGAGCGTGGGCGCCAGCAGGCTCGTCCCCTCTTCGATTCCAAGTCTCTTGGAGAAGCTCCCGGCTGCTACATTGCGGACGATTACTTCAAGCGGTACGATCTCCACCTTCTTGACCGCCGTTTCCCTGTCGCTCAGCTCTTCTACAAAGTGGGTCGGCACTCCTTCTTTTTCAAGAACCTGGAAGACGTAGTTCGTCATCCGGTTGTTGATGACGCCCTTACCTACGATTGTTCCCTTTTTTTCTCCATTAAATGCTGTCGCATCATCTTTATAGTCTACAATTACAATATCTGGATCTTCTGTCTTAAAGACTTTTTTGGCTTTTCCTTCATATAACTGTTCTAATTTCTGCATACTAACACCCATCCTTTTCTTGTTTTATCATCTGAGTCCAAGGCCTGATTAGCGGAGGCTGATATGGGGACCCCCGCCAAGACGCCTTATGCACGTATAAGTATAATACAAGGCAGAAGGAAAAGCAATAATCCCGTCTGCCTTGTATAAATTCTTATTCATTATTTATTGCACGCGTATTCATAAGCGTATCTTATAGGTTCATCGTCACTTATAAGTTTTAGCCAAATTTCCCGAGGAACTCCTGCATCCTCTCGTTAGATGAGCCAAATACCTCTTCAGGGGTCCCCTGCTCCGCGATGTACCCGTCGTCCATGAATATGATATGGTCTGATACGTTTTTCGCGAAGTTCATCTCATGGGTAACGATTACCATCGTCATATGCTCCGCCGCAAGATCCTTGATGACCTTGAGGATCTCTCCGGTCAGTTCCGGGTCCAGCGCAGAAGTAGGCTCATCAAAAAACAGGATATCCGGATTCATGGCCAGCGCCCTTGCAATGGACACCCTCTGCTGCTGTCCGCCGGACAGCTGGTAAGGATAGGCATCCTCTCTGCCCTCCAGCCCCATCTTCCCAAGCAGCTTCCTCGCTTCTGCGACGACTTCTTCCTTTTTTCTTTTCTGCACCTTCAGCGGCGCGTCTATGATGTTTTTCAGGACAGTATAATGCGGAAACAGGTTGAAGTTCTGGAATACGAGGCCGAACGTGCCTGCGTAGCGTATCTCTCCCGAATCAGGCGTCTCCAGGTTCGTGGCGCACCGCAGGAGCGTGGATTTCCCGGAACCGGAAGGGCCGATGATGCCGAGCACCTCTCCTGTATCTACGGTGAGCGATATGTCTTTCAGCACTTCCGTATCGCCAAAGCTTTTCTTAATATTTTTCATCTCTAACAGACTCATGCCATATCCTCCTACCGGTAATAACTCATCTTATTTTCAATCGCTTCCATCACCACTGCCACGATCAGGTTGAACACATAATAGAAGATGCCGGCCGCCACGAAGGCCGTCATGGAGGTCTGGGCCGCCGCGATCTGCTTGGCGGTCGTGAACATCTCAGGAACCGCCACGACAAAAGCCAGGGACGTATCCTTTACGAGCGTTATCACCTCATTCGTAACCGACGGGAGTATCCGCTTCATCACCTGGGGCAATATGATACGGAAAAAGGTCTGGGGCCTCGTATAGCCGAGCACACGAGCCGCCTCATACTGCCCTGCCGATATAGATTCGATGCCGCCTCTGTAAATCTCTGCAAAATATGCGGCATAGTTAATCGCAAACCCGATCAGAACTGCCGTCAGCCGGTACGAAGCCGATATGCGCATCCCGAACAGATAATAGGGGCCATAATAGACGACCATCAGCTGAAGCATGAGCGGCGTCCCCCGCATCACTGATATGTACAGCTTTGTAATCCACTGTACGGGCTTGATCCTGGACATCCTTCCGAACGCTACGATCAGTCCGAGGGGCAGCGAAAATATCAGCGTCGCCACAAATATCTCTATCGATACGACCATACCTCCGGCCAGCTGTTTTACAATCAAAGCCACATTCATCTAATCTTCCTCCGTATCACATTCTTCATCCATATCTTCTCTCAGTCCGAAAGAGGCCAGGCCTGTCCGGCCTGGCCTCTGTTATGTGCAGTCAATCCCTGGCTGGGCTTATTTGCCAAGGCAGATTGCATCTGCGCTGATGCCGCCGTCGGCCCATTTCTCTACTATCTTGTCCAAAGTGCCGTCTTCTGCCATCGCATCCAATGTCTTCTGAACGGTGTCACGCAGCTCCTCATTTCCTTTTTTGAACCCTACGCCGTACTGTTCTGTGGACAGCTTTTCATCCAGCAGCCGGAATCCGCCGCCCCTGCTGTCAATCTGGTAATTGGCTACGCCGACGTCCATAGCAATCGCCTCACATGCTCCTGATTCCAGATCCATGAACGCGGTGTTGTAATCTGCCACCTGGTTCAATGCCCCGAACGTAGCTGCCAGCTCTGCCTGTCCGCCCTCTTCTTTGTCGTCGCTCTCAAGCGTATGTAATGCGGAAGAATCGGCCTGCACTTCTACCATCTTGCCTGCCAGGTCTTTGAATTCCTTAATGTCGGAATCCTCTGGTACAACGATTACCTGGCTGTTATCTACATATGGCTCAGACCACGTATATTTGTCTTCTCTTCCATTCATCGTAAATCCGTTCCAGATGCAGTCGATCGTCCCGGAGCTGAGCTCCATATCCTTTGAATCCCAGTCTATGGGCTGCTTTTTCAGTTCCCAATCGTTTCTGTCACACACTTCCTGCGCAAGGTCAAGATCAAAGCCTACATATTCTCCGTTGTCATCTTTGTATCCGTACGGCGGGAACGCGGCGTCAAATCCCACCACAAAGGTATCGTCGCCATTGTCTGCCTTCTCTTCTTTCGCGCTGTCTGTCTTGGCGTCCGACTTCTCTTCTTTATTTCCACATCCTGCAGCCGCCATCCCTGCAACCATCACAAGAACTAATAATACCGCTAATTTTCTTTTCATAAATGCTTCCTCCTCATCTGCAATATTACGGGCGTCTCATCCGCTGTACTGTTTTACCAGTTCATCAGTTGATTACTTTACCACACTAAATCGCTCTGTTATATTAGCATATTCCATGATTCTTGTCAATCCTGCGGTATTCTTTTTTCCACTGGTCCAGCTGCTCTATGCTTATCTCCATATTAATCTCCCTGCGTATCCTCTTGACATCCTCTTTCAGCAGAGAGGCAGTGCTCAGATACGCGGGATTGCCTGACATCATCTTCACGAACTGTTCCTCCGGCATCCCCCTGTAGCAGCTGTAGATATAGGCTTTAAGCATCTGCGGCTCCTCGCACAGACGGTATGCCTCCTGGTACATCCTCGCCGCTTCCTCATATAGGAACAGACGGCCGTATGCCGTGCCAAGGCTGCCGTAGACACGGCCATAAAAGGCCTTGTCCAGCGAGTCGTCCCACTCCTTGCTTACGATAGCCTGGTACACAAGGATGGCAGAGGCATATTCCCCGCTCTTGAGCAGGCTGTCCGCCTTGTACTTCTCCCGCTCCACATCGTTCTGATTCTGCAGGTGCTCCAGGATGCCCTGTATCTTGTTGATGTCGGACTGTGAATATATCGTGGATTCCTTCAGTATCGTCAGCACGAACTGTTCCACCGAGCAGTTTTGCGTAATCTCCTGGCGGAGCCTTTCTGCCAGCGCCTTCAGTTCGAGCTCCTGCTCGATCCAGTCGCAGAGCTGAGTATTCATTATCGTATAATCAATCAGGTAGAGGTTATTGCAGATGTAATAGCACAGCTCTTCTATCGTATATATGCGGACATGAATTCTCGTAATCTCATACGGCTGTTTTGCTTTTTTCTTATGACATAGAATTAAACTGCCCATTGATTCCTCCTAAATGTATCTCCTTCTCTACCTGAAAGCCTGTAGGCGGATAGAATTCGCCGAATCCGATATCCTTGAATTTGAGCCTGCACGTCCTCTCATCCAGAAACATCGTCTCGATCAGAAGACGAAGGGAATAGTCTTTCCTGTCCGGAAGCCCTTCCAGCTGCACGGTCTCTACCTTAAGGTCGCCTGCGGCGAGCGTCTCGATATGAATCTCGACGTCCGACGTATCTTCCAGTATCACTTCCCACTGTCCGTCCGCTTCATACCAATGCGTCCCCCATGACACGATAGGATGCCATCCTTCCTGCCCGTTGACCCGCATGCGCAGGCATATCTGTTCGGTCATCTTCGTCTCGTCCAGATAGACCGGTCCTTCATCATAATCGCGGCATTTCCGGATAGACGTATAGCATGCTCCTTTGCTGTACAGGTTGTTTCCCAGAAACGCCCTCCTGCCGTTGCACAGCACTTTCAGTGAATTCGGATACCAGTTGTTCTCGAACCCCTCCCCTGTCAGGTACACGGAAGAGACGACTTTTTTCTCGAACACACTCTGTATGAACGTCTTGAATCTGCCGTCCGCGTCTTTTGCCTTGTCCACATTCAGTACCGGATAGATAGCCTCCAGCTCTTTCATACGGGCGTTCGCCACTTCGTCCACCGTGACGAACTTCTCGTTCCCCCGTCCGGTCACCGTGTTCAGCCGGCGCAGCATATACGCCTTGATTTCCTGCGCATCACAGTAAAACAAGGCCGATTCGTACTGCCACAGCTCCTTGGGCTGATAGAACATATACTGGCAGAAGCTTTCCTTATAGTCCTGGACACATATGTGCTCCTTCTCTATGCCGAGATGCCTGCCGATACCTTTCAGCATCTTCGTCATATCAATGTTATTATCCGGTACAGAAAAGGTGATGTACGTTATCTTCTCAAATTCTTCAAGTGACAGGCTGATGAACTTGGCGAGCAGCCATACCGCATCATGCGTCTTGGCCCCTACTCTCACTTTTTCCTGCCTGACGGCCCGGTTAAAAAGATCTGAGACCGTGCATCCCTCATTGACGGTCGCCAGCCTCTTTGCCTCTTTCCCATACACCCACCGGTCCCTGAAATAACCAAGCATCAGAGGAATCTGGTAATTGTCCACCGCGACTTCCAATGTCACCGGTTCGTCTCTTGTCTCATCATAATAACTTATCTGACAGCTCTTCTCGTTCAGATCATAGCCGAGCATGCTCCCCTTATTCATTACCATCTCCTCCTCTCCTAGTATATCTTATATATTTCTTCCGCCATAATCTCTTCCTCCTTATACAGGAGCATCGCCTTCTTCTTGCTTGCAGGACTCATGGCAGCCATCGTATTCAGCCTGCCAAACTTTCCTGTGCCGGAAGCTTCCCTGACATTGGCCAGCGTCTCTTTCTCTGTCGTTATGCTCTGTCTGCCGTCCGTCTCTTTGAAGTAATAGCTGATGCTCTCGTCCGTATACAGGATAAACTGCTTGACATAGATGTTCTCATATGCAGGCGTCATCACTTCCATCCGATAGCCCAGCTCTTCTCTTCTTCCCTGTTTCATCTTATAGTGAAGTTCCACCCGGCTTCCCGGCGTGGCCTGGTACTCGATTATAACTTTGTCATAAAGCTGGTTCTCCCTCAGCCAGGATTCCTTATAATTCAGATAGCATGGGAATACAAGCTGCTTCTCGCACATTTCCCTGAGCACTCCGTGGAGAACCGGCTCCTCGCCTGCCGTATAATCCTGTGTGGAAAAGTATTTCAACAACGCTATCTTGCAGATGTCTGGCAGTTCCTCTTTCTTCTCACACTCGTGTATGATGATGTCGAACACGATTCTGCCGGTCTTTCGTCCCCGCAGCATGAATTCTCTGGAGACATAGGCGAGATATGCCTGCTTAAGCCGGAAATACACGCTGTCAGAGAGATAATAATCTTCAAATATATCTTCCTCCCTGAACAGGTCTTCAGAAAAGACCATCTGAGTAATAATGCGTTCGCCCACCTTATTGGCCGGAATCCCATAATCTTTCAGAACCTTCCAGAGCTTTTTCATATCGGACGTAGCTCCGCAGTAGTAATTGGCCAGATACATGAGCGTAGCCTTGTCATATTGCTCCTTCTTAAACAACTCGAAACAGAGGTAGCTTAAGAATTCATCCTCCTCATAGTTATCCTCCCTTATCCGTTTGCTGCAGAGCCGGAAAATGTCTTTTTCATCAAACGCGTCCATTCCCATCTGCCTGATATTTTCAAAAGTTGCCTCCTGCTTCTTCTCCTCATGCTTCCATATGCCGGCATGGGCCGCATACTTTTTATACATGTCGAGAAAACGTGGCTCATAGAACAGCCTTTTCGTCTCGTATGCGATGGAATCCGTATAATGCCTTCCTTCCAGGGACTCCCACACGACTCTTGACTCCTTATCATACAGGAAGATAACCGCGCCGTCCTCCTCATCGTAAGGAATCCTCTGGCGGACATTGCCGTCCTTCTCTATGACCAGCACGCAGTTCATGTTGCGCACCTTTGTCGTGATTTCATAGGCAAAGCAGATATCATGCAGTGCTTCCATCCGTTCTGCATTCATCTCATCTTCCCTTAAGAATCTTTTGTACAGGATTTTCAGCGGCTCTGTGATGTGGCGCTTCTCCAGCTGATCCCACGCAAAGGCGACCATCTGCTCTCTGTAGCTCAGATACAGGTCGCTCCCTTCCTCTTCAAAAGTAATCAGGTTGGCATACAGAAATGCCGCCTTTTTATAATCGAGCGTATTGCCGTGCATAAAGTACAGGAAGATGGACTTCGGAAGCGGGCCTCTCACCCGCTCTTCCTCTATCGTCACCATATAGTATTCATACAGCTGCGCTATCTTAAGTTCTGCGTCCACAGCCCGCTTATACCACTCGAAATAACGCTGCTGGCTCTTGTTGCCCTTGATCAGCAGCGTGCAGATTGTATTCAATATCATTGTCTCGCTGTACATCTTGTAGATTCGTTCCAGAATGCGGAACAAGGCATCGCTGTAATTCTTCTGCTGGCTGGCAAAATTGGCGACATACAGAGCCAGCTCTTTCGTCATCAATCTGTATTTTGACGCGAAATTGAGCACCTGTATCTCAAATTCGCCTAACTTTTTCAGCAATGTCGGCTTTTCTTTATAGCACTCGTATGCCGCCAGATAGAAGAGCACCTCATGAATCTCAAAGCTGAACTGCTGTTCCAGCACTTCAATCCGTTTATACGGATTGCGGTACCTGGGGTCCAGGTTGATCAACATGCTGAGAAGCGGCCAGGAATCCTGATGCCGCATATAGGTCTTTCCTATTTCGTCGAGGACCCTGTCTACGTGACTACCTTTGCCTCTGATGAGCGCCGTGAGATAGAGATAGTAGCAGTTCGTTACCGGGTCTTTCCCTATGGCGAACCGGTTGTAATTATAGTTTTCAAGTATCCATTTCGCCTCTTCCGCCTTGTTGCCAATCACATATATATGGGCCTGCAGAAGCTGCAGCGTCTCGCTCTGGGGATCCATCTTACGCAGTGCCGCCATCTTCTCGATTGCACTTTCCACCCAGTTGTTCAGTTCCACCCTTCCGGCCACATAACCGACATACCCCTTCAGAATCTGGGCCTCCAGCAGTTCCTTCATACGGTGATCTTCGTCATAATCCTGGTTCTGCAGCACTTCTACCTCGTATATGAGTGTCTCATACGGCGTGATGAACTTCAATGCGCCGAAGTTCCTTCCGCCGTGCAGATGCTCTGGTCTTACGAGATATTCTACCTCGTACGTATTGCCGACGAAGTCTTCCGTGCTGAGCTCGGGACGGAGCACTTTGATGAACCTCTCCTCCGCCTCCACCTTGATTGGCATGAATCCCCATGTATTCTTCATGAGCGTAAGCGTGCCTTTTGTGGACTCTTCAATATCTTCAAACAGCATGCCTTCTCCGGGAAGGGTGAGGAAGATGCACTCCTTCTGTTTGATGCCGACAAGGAATTCCTCCATCGCCTGCTCGCCGAGGGACCATTTCCTCATGTTGTCGTACAGGTAGAAGATCCTCTCGTTCTCATATTTTAATATTTCATAAAATTCTCTGGAGCGGAACAGCCGTCCTGCCTCCGAAAAATCTTTGATTGCCAGTTTTCTGAAATCATCTGTGCTCTGTACTTTGCCGTAAGAAGTCATCACATACGGTTTCTCGATAATAGCAGTAAAGGAAAGTTCATACTCTCCCCCGTTGCAGACAACCGTAAACTTGCCTTCCTCCACATGCCCGGGACGTAATCCTCTGCCATCATAAGTAAATTCTACTCTTGCAGGATTTCCGTCAAATCCCTGGTCTTTAAAATGAACACGAAAAGAAGACGGGTATATCAACCCCCGTATATTCCCCTCTGTCTGGCTTTTCACAGAAAAACTTCCCCTGTACACTTCACCTTCTCCGATAATCATAACGAGATTGGTTTCCTGGAAGAGAACATCAGGATGTGCATTATGGAAGTCACCCTTGGAAAATTTCTGAATTTTGTTTTTCAAGCCTGCCACCTGCTTCTTTCGTTGCATTTTTCTAAAAACATATTATAATGAATTATAGCATTGTTCTGGCTGAGATGGCAATGCTGTAGATACAAAATCTTGAAAATATGTAGACAGGAAGTATAGATATGGATAAAAAACCTGAATTTCATGGAAGTGATATTGAACAGATCTCGCAGTACTACCACATACCGCAGGAGGATATCGTAAGTTTCGGCGCTAATGTCAATCCGCTCGGCCTCTCTGAGCATGTGAAGGAGCAGCTTGCATCCAACCTGGATGTAATCACCCGGTATCCTGACCGGAATTATGCCCGGCTCAGGGACACCATCGGCGCCTATTGTCATGCAGACCCGGAGCACATCGTAGTCGGGAACGGTTCTACCGAGCTGATTTCTCTTCTCATCAGCGGTCTGCGACCGAAAAAGGCGCTCGTCATAGGCCCTACCTACTCTGAATATGCCAGGGAGCTCTCTCTCGTCGGCGGTACGCTGGAATATTACAATCTGAGGGAAGAAAAGGACTTTGCCCTCGACGTGCCGGACCTTCTGGACGCCCTTGCCCCGGACACCGGGCTGCTTGTCATCTGCAATCCGAACAACCCTACCTCCTCGGCACTTGCCTGCGCGCAGCTTGAGGAGATCCTCCGGTTCTGCAGGGAGAGAGGCATCTTCGTCATGATTGACGAGACATATGCCGAGTTTGCTCCGGAGCCGGAAGCCATCACCGCTATCGGGCTCGTACCGAAGTACGACAACTTTATGGTCATCCGCGGGGTGTCCAAATATTTTGCAGCCCCCGGCCTTCGTTTCGGATATGGTATCACGAGCAGCAGGGCGTTCCTCGACGTCCTGCACCGGCACCAGAATCCGTGGAGCTTGAGCAGCATCGGCGCCTTTGCCGGCAGGCTCATGCTCGAAGATGACACGTATATCCAAAAGACGTGGAACCTGATAGATTCCGAACGTACCCGTCTGTTCAACGAGCTCCGTACATGGAAGGGCGTGAAAACCTACCGCCCGTATGCCAACTTTATCCTCGTCAGGCTCCTTAGGGAAGGGCTCACTTCTTCTGACGCATTCGAGCATGCAATCCGTCAGGGTCTCATGATACGCGACTGTTCCTCATTCCGGAGCCTGGACGGAGAGTATATCCGGTTCTGCATCATGGATCCGGAAGACAACGACAGGCTGATGGCCTGCCTTCGAGGTTATTTGGAGGTTTAGTAAACTAGGGCGCCGATGGGGAGGTATGGGGCAGATGCTCCGATGCGTCCGGGAACTGCGACTAT